>JAKFES010000094.1:0-4326 GCA_036675585.1 Burkholderiaceae bacterium | reverse complement strand
GGGAAAAGCGCGCACTCGGCGTTGCAAATGCTCGCCGTGGCCCCGCCACGGCTGCGCTTTGCGCCTTGATTGCGCGCTTTTCTCGGGCTCACGCGGGGACGATCGTAGTGTGAACAGGCCCTAATCAGCCTGCGCCCGGGCGCTCGAACTCGGGATCCGGATCGAAGGCGCGGTCTCCGTCGGCGCACGGCGTGCCGGTCGGTCGCAGCCCGGCGAAGTCCCACGCCGTTCGATCGAGCAGGTGCGACGGAACGACGCGGCCGAGCGACGCGAACACGTTTTCGACGCGGCCCGGATGGCGCTTGTCCCACTCGCGCATCAACTGCTTGATCTCGCGCCGCTTCAGGTTCTCCTGCGATCCGCACAGGTTGCACGGAATGATCGGGAATCGGCGCCACTCGGCGTAGGACGCCAGGTCCTGCTCCTTCACGTAGGCGAGCGGGCGGATCACGACGTGCCGGCCGTCGTCGGAGACGAGCTTGGGCGGCATCGCCTTGATCCGTCCGCCGAAGAACAGGTTCAGGAAGAAGGTCTCGACGATGTCGTCGCGATGATGGCCGAGCGCGATCTTCGTCGCACCGAGCTCGTCGGCGACCCGATACAGGATTCCGCGCCGCAGCCGCGAGCACAGCGAGCACATCGTGCGGCCTTCGGGAATGACGCGCGTGACGATCGAATAGGTGTCCTGCGTCTCGATGTGGAACGGCACGTCGAGCGAGCGCAGGTAGTCGGGCAGGACGTGCTCCGGAAACCCCGGCTGCTTCTGGTCGAGGTTGACCGCGACGAGTTCGAAGTCGATCGGCGCGCGCGTGCGCAGCGTGCGCAGCACGTCGAGCAGCGCGTAGCTGTCCTTGCCGCCCGACAGGCACACCATCACGCGGTCGCCGGCCTCGATCATGCCGAAATCGACGATCGCCTCGCCGGTCAGGCGAAGCAGCCGTTTGTGCAGCTTGTTGCGCTCGTAGCCGAGCTTGCGCTCGCGCTCGGCATCGGCCGCGGGCCGCGCCGCGATCGGTTCGGCGTTCACGGGTGCCTCCAGACCTCGACGCGCACCGAGCGCGCGCGCGGCAACGGTTGCGGCTTGGTCACCGAGACCTTCAGCGCGCGCAGCCCGGGCAGCTTCGCCAGCTCGTCGGCGAGCTCGCCGCACAACGTCTCGACCAGCCGGAAACGGCGGTCGCCGCCGACGAGCCGCTCGACCGCCTCGACGACGCGTTCGTAGTTCACGGTTTCCGAGAGCAGGTCGCGGCGCACCTGGCGCGTGACGTCGGGGACGTACAGCTCGACGTCGATGACGATCGGGCGTCGCTTGGCCTGTTCGCGTTCGTAGACGCCGAGATAGCAGTCGATCTCGATGTCCTGGACGAGGACGCGATAGCAGTCCGGATAGGCGGTGGAGGAGGGTGTCATGATGGTTCGGGCCGGGAAGACGAGGTTCAGCGCGAGACGAGCGAGCTGCCGCCGTCGACGTGCAGGACGTGGCCGGTGACGTATTCGGCCTCGTGCAGCAGGAAGGCGACGGCGCGCGCGACGTCGTCGCCGGTGCCGATGCGCTGCAGCGGGATCGATGCTTCGATCGCGCAGCGTTCGTCGTCGGTGAAGACGTCGTATTCGGGCCAGTCGAGCGAGCCGGGGGCGACGGCGTTCACGCGGACGGCGGGCGCGAGCTCGAGCGCGAGCGAACGCGTCAGCGCGACGATGCCGGCCTTCGCGGCCGCGTATACGGAGAAGCCCGGCAGCGGCCGGTCGCTGCGCGCGTCGCACAGGTTGACGATCGAGCCGCCGCTGCGGCGCAGCCACGGCACCGCCGCCTGGCTGGTGAACAGGGCCGCCTTCAGGTTGCCGTCGACCAGTTCGAACCACTGCGCCTCGTCGATCGTGCCGATCGGCGTGCGGCGGAACGTCGACGCATTGTTGACGAGCGCGTCGATCCGGCCGCGCCAGAGCGCTGCCGACTCGACCAGCCGCTCGCACTCGCCGGGGCGCGAGAGATCGGCGTCGAACACGCGTGCCGAGCCGGCGCGCACGCCGTTCAGCTCTTCGGCGAGCGCGTCGGCGTCGCCGGCGGAATGCCGGTAGTGGATCGCCACGTCGGCACCGAGCGCGTGCAGGTGCCGTGCGATCTGCGCGCCGATGCGGCGCGCCGCTCCGGTGACGAGGACGACCCGATTCGATGGCATGGCCTGGCGGACGGAGCCGGCGGCGCGAGCATCTCGCGCCGGCCGGACAGGGGACCGATCGAGTGTAAAGCATCCGGCGTGGGCGGCTGGTACGATCGACCCTCTCCGGACGCGCCCCTCCCGTACATGCTCGTTTTCCTGCCACCGACCGCACGCGCCGTGGTCGCCGGCACGCTGCTCGTGCTGAATTCGCTCTTCTGGTGCCTGGTGCTGTTCGCGCTCGCGCTGGTGAAGCTGGTGCTGCCTGTCGAGCGCGTTCGCGCGACGGTCGATCGCGCGCTCAACGCGGTCGCCACGCGCTGGGTGGCGGGCAACAGCGCGTGGATGCGCTGGACGCAGCGCACGCGATGGGACGTCGAAGGCCTGGAGCAGGTCGAGTATCGCGGGTGGTACCTGGTGAGCTGCAACCATCAGTCGTGGGTCGACATCTTCGTGCTGCAGCATCTGCTGAACCGGCGCATCCCGTTGCTGAAGTTCTTCCTGAAGTACGAGCTGATCTACGTTCCGGTGATGGGGCTCGCCTGGTGGGCGCTCGATTTCCCGTTCATGCGCCGGCACTCGGACCAGTACCTGCGCCAGCACCCGGAGAAGCGGCTCGAGGACCTCGAGACCACGCGGCGCGCGTGCCTGAAATTCGCCCGCCTGCCGACCAGCGTCATGAACTTCGTCGAAGGCACGCGCTTCAGCGTCGACAAGCACGCTGCGCAGCGTTCGCCGTACCGTCACCTGCTGCGCCCGAAGGTCGGGGCGCTCGCGTTGACGCTGCACGCGCTCGGCGAGCGCTTCGATTCGCTGGTCGACGTGACGATCGTCTATCCCGACGGCGTGCCCACTTTCTGGCAGTTCCTGCGTGGCGACGTCGAGCGTATCGTCGTGCGTTTCGCGCGCCGGCCGATTCCGGCCGAGTTCTTCGGCCCCGACTACATGACCGATTCGCGCGCGCGCAAGCGCGTCCAGCACTGGCTGCACGATCTGTGGCAGCAGAAGGACCGCCAGATCGACGAACTGCTCGCGGCCGCCCGCGAGGCGAGGTGAGCGTGCCGCTGGTTGCGCCGCCCGAGCAGGCCCTGGAAGCGTCCCGCGAACTCGAGCGGCGCATCGGTGCGCAGATCGACGCCGCCGGTGGCTGGATCGGTTTCGACCGGTACATGCAGCGCGCGCTCTACGAGCCGGGAATCGGCTATTACAGCGGCGCGAGCCGCAAGTTCGGCGCCGAGGGCGATTTCGTCACCGCCCCCGAGATGTCGACGCTGTTCGGGCGCTGCCTCGCCGGGCAGTGCGCGCAGTGGCTCGCCCACGGCGGCGACGAGATCGTCGAGTTCGGCGCGGGGTCCGGTGCGCTCGCCGCGCAGGTGCTCGGCGCATTGCGCGACGCGCAGGCGCTGCCGCGGCGCTACGCGATCGTCGAGTTGTCGGCGACGCTGCGCGAGCGGCAGCGCAACGCGCTCGTCGCCGCCGGCGGCGATCTGCTCGCGCGTGTGCAATGGCTCGACGCGCTGCCCGAACGGATCGAAGGCATCGTGCTCGCCAACGAGGTGCTCGACGCGATGCCGGTGCGCCTGTTCCGCTACCGGGCCGGCGAGGTGCTCGAGCGCGGTGTCGCGCGCAGCGGCGACGGTGCGTTCGGCTGGGCCGACCGGGCCGCCGATGCGGCATTCGCCGCGCGCGTGCGCCAACGGCTGCGCGACGCCTGGGGCGACGAAGCGCCGGCTGCCGACTATGTCTCGGAGATCGGCGAGCAGGCCGAGGCCTGGGTGGAGACGGTCGCTTCGCGCATCGCCACCGGAGCGATGCTGCTGGTCGACTACGGATTTCCGCGCGGCGAGTTCTATCATCCGCAGCGCGACACGGGCACGCTGCGGTGCCACTACCGGCACCTGGCGCACGACGATCCGTTCCGCTGGCCCGGGCTGCAGGACCTCACCGCGCACGTCGACTTCAGCGCCGTCGGCGATGCAGCGCGGCGCGCGGGCCTCGACGTGCTCGGCTTCGCCTCGCAGGCGCGATTCCTGCTGGACTGCGGCTTGCTCGACGCCTGCGCGGCGATTCCGCGCGAAGATCTGCGTGCGTGGACGCGCGAGACGCAGGCGGTGCAGCGGATGCTGTCGGAAGCGGAAATGGGCGAACTGTTCAAGGCGATCGCTTT
>JAKFES010000225.1:0-4397 GCA_036675585.1 Burkholderiaceae bacterium | reverse complement strand
CGCCGGCTGGCGTGCATCCTCGAACTTGCCCCCGCGCGAGACCGACAGGAAGTCCATGCCGGCGCGCGCGAACGCAACGCCGTACGCGACCGCGTCGTCGGGCGTGGATCCGCCGTCGATGCATTCGTCGGCCAGGTAGCGGCATCCGACCGCGATCCGCTCGCCGACCGCTGCGCGCACCGCCCGCAAGACTTCGAGCGGCAGCCGCAGCCTGCCCTCGCGCGTCGCGCCGTATCCGTCGTCGCGATCGTTTCGCGCCGACAGGAACGACGCCATCGTGTAGGCGTGCGCGTAATGCAGCTCGACGCCGTCGAAGCCGGCCTCGCACGCGCGCCGCGCCGCGGCGGCGAACAGCCCGGGGAGCACGCGCGGCAACTCGCGCACGTGCTCCAGATGCAGGTCGGTGACGCGCTCGCGCGCCCCCCGGTGCAGCGCCTCGCGCTCGCGCTCGTCGAGCACCTCGTCGAGCGCCTCGGGGCCCAGCGCGACCAGGCGCTCGCGCACCGCCTCGTCGCTCGCGCCGGCGAGCCCGAGCGCGGCACGATGCCGCTCGCCGATCGCCAGGTGCCGGCGCAGGAATCGCTCGGGCTGCGGCCGCCGGCGGATCGACAGGAAATCGATCAGCTGGATGAAGAGCCGCGTCTCGCCGCCGCTCGCGCGGCGCACCGCGTCGACGATGCGCCGCAGGCCCGGCACGAAGCGGTCGTCGCCGATGCGCAGCAGCGGGCCGCTCGGCACGTCGCGCACGCCGGTCGCCTCGACGACGAGAACGCCCGGCCGCCCACGCGCGAAGCGCTCGTACCAGTCGACGTTGTCGTCGGTGACGAATCCGTCGTCGGTCGCTCGCCACGGGACCATCGCCGGCACCCAGGTGCGCGAGGCGATGCGCAGCGGGCCCACGCGGGCCTCGGAGAACAGCGCCGAGCGCTGCGCGCGCTCGCGCGTCGGCCAGTCGCCGGCGCGCGGTTTCCACTGGATCTTCTGGGGAGGACGCCACATACCCGGCGAATCGTACCCGTTGCGCGTGCGCCGCTATAATCGCGCCAATCCCGAGGAGCGCTGCAACGGCCCGGACTCCGGTCGCCGCCAGGCTCGGGAACCGATTCAACGGCGCTCGTCTACCCGTGATCCGTCACGGCAGACGGGTTCCGGCCGCGATCGCCGTGTCCTTGCGATCCGCCTTCTCCGTCCTGTCGCGTCGGCACCCTTTTTCGAACGAGGAGTGACGATGTCTGCCGTTCCGAAACCCGACACGATCGACGACTTCCGCATCGCCGATGCCGGCCTCGCCGACTGGGGCCGCAAGGAAATCCGCATCGCCGAAACCGAGATGCCCGGCCTGATGGCGATCCGCGAGGAATACGCCGCATCGCAGCCGCTGAAAGGCGCACGGATCTCCGGTTCGCTGCACATGACGATCCAGACCGCCGTGCTGATCGAGACGCTCACCGCGCTCGGCGCGCAGGTGCGCTGGGCGTCGTGCAACATCTTCTCGACGCAGGACCACGCCGCGGCGGCGATCGCGGCCGCCGGCGTTCCGGTCTTCGCGCGCAAGGGCGAATCGCTCGACGAATACTGGGACTACACGCACCGGATCTTCGAGTGGCCCGACGGCGCTGCGTCGAACATGATCCTCGACGACGGCGGCGACGCGACGCTGCTGATCCACCTCGGTGCGCAGGCCGCGAAGGATCCTTCGCTGCTCGAGAACCCGTCGAGCGAGGAGGAGACGTCGCTGTTCGCCGCGATCCGCCGCCAGCTCGCGAAGGATGCCGGCTGGTACGAGCGCCAGCGCGCCGCCATCCGCGGCGTCACCGAGGAGACGACCACCGGCGTGAAGCGGCTGTACCAGATGTCGGCGCGCGGCGAGCTGGCGTTCCGCGCGATCAACGTCAACGACTCGGTGACCAAGAGCAAGTTCGACAACCTGTACGGTTGCCGCGAATCGCTGGTCGACGGCATCAAGCGCGCCACCGACGTCATGATCGCGGGCAAGATCGCGCTGGTCGCCGGGTACGGCGACGTCGGCAAGGGCTCGGCGCAGGCGCTGCGTGCCCTGTCGGCGCAGGTGTGGATCACCGAATGCGATCCGATCTGCGCGCTGCAGGCGGCGATGGAAGGCTACCGCGTGGTCACGATGGAGTACGCCGCCGACAAGGCCGACATCTTCGTGACCGCCACCGGCAACCGCGACGTCATCACGCACGCGCACATGCAGGCGATGAAGAATCAGGCGATCGTGTGCAACATCGGCCACTTCGACAACGAGATCGACATCTCGTCGCTGCGGCAGTACCGGTGGGAGAACATCAAGCCGCAGGTCGATCACGTCATCTTCCCCGACGGCAAGCGCATCATCCTGCTCGCCGAAGGCCGTCTCGTGAACCTCGGCTGCGGAACGGGCCATCCGTCGTACGTGATGAGTTCGTCGTTCGCCAACCAGACGATCGCGCAGATCGAGCTGTGGACGCATCCCGAGCGCTACGAGCCGGGCAAGGTCTACGTGCTGCCGAAGCACCTCGACGAGAAAGTCGCGCGGCTGCAGCTGCGCAAGCTCGGTGCGATGCTGACCGAGCTCAGCGCCGAGCAGGCTTCGTACATCGGCGTCGACGTCTCGGGCCCGTACAAGCCGGACACCTACCGGTACTGACCGGAAGCGGGCCGTGGCGCGCGCCGACCAGTTGCTCGTGCGTCGCGGCCTCGCGCCTTCGCGCGCGGCCGCACAACGGCTGATCGACCGCGGCGCGGTGCGCTGGCGCGCACCGCACGGCTGGACGGTGCCGCGCAAGGCCGGCGAGGAGCTGCCCGAAACCTGCGAGATCGAGCTCGGCGACGATTCCGAGTTGCGTTTCGTCTCGCGCGGCGGCCTGAAACTCGAGGCCGCGCTCGCGCGCTCGAGCGTCGACGTCCGCGGGCTCGTGTGCCTCGATCTCGGCCAGAGCACCGGGGGATTCACCGACTGCCTGCTGCGCGCCGGCGCGGCGCGCGTGGTCGGGGTCGACGTCGGGCACGCGCAACTGCACCCGCGGCTGCGCGGCGACCCGCGCGTACGCAGCTTCGAAGGCGTGAACGTGCGCGCGCTCGACGCCGCGACGCTCGCCGATGCGTTCCCGCCCGCCGGCTTCGAGTGCATCGTCGCCGACCTGTCGTTCATCTCGCTGGCGCACGCGCTCGCGCCGGCACGCGCGCTGGCGCGCCCGGGCGCGACGCTGCTCGCGCTGGTGAAGCCGCAGTTCGAGCTCGGCCCCGGCGCGGTCGACCGGCGCGGCATCGTCCGCGACGCCGCGCGTTACGAAGAAGTCCAACGACGAATCGGGGAAGCCGCCCGCGACAGCGGGTGGATCGCACGCGACTGGTTCGAAAGCCCGATCACCGGCGGTGACGGCAACCGCGAGTTCTTCCTGCAGGCCCGCACATGACGACCGACGCGCAACGCACGCTCAGCTTCGAGTTCTTTCCGCCGAACACGCCGCCCGGCGTCGAGAAACTGCGCTCGGTGCGCAGCGATCTCGCCCGCTTCGAGCCGGCCTTCTTCAGCGTCACCTACGGCGCAGGCGGTGCGACGCGCGACAAGACGCTCTCGACGGTGCTCGAGATCGTCGAGGAGCGGCGCACCGTCGCCCCGCACGTGTCGTGCATCGGCGCGTCGCGCGATTCGGTGCGTGAGCTGCTCGAGTTGTACCGGTCGCGCGGCATCCGCCGGCTGGTGCTGCTGCGCGGAGACCTGCCCTCGGGCATGCGCGGGGCGGGCGACTTCCGGCACGCAAGCGATCTCGTCGCCTTCGTGCGCGCAGAATCGGGCGACTGGTTCCACATCGAGGTCGCCGCGTATCCCGAGATGCATCCGCAGGCGCGCAGTCCGCGCGCGGATCTCGACGCCTTCGCCGCCAAGATGCGCGCCGGAGCCGATTCGGCGATCACGCAGTATTTCTTCAACGCCGACGCGTATCTGCGCTTTCGCGACGCGGCCGCGCGTATCGGCGTCGATGCGCCGATCGTTCCCGGCATCATGCCGATCTCGAACTACTCGCAGCTCGCGCGCTTCTCGGACGCCTGCGGCGCGGAGATCCCGCGCTGGATCCGGCTCGAGCTGGCGGCGTACGGAGACGACATCGCCGCGATCCGGTCTTTCGGCGTCGAGATCGTCTCGTCGATGTGCCGGCGCCTGCTCGCCGAGGGCGCCCCGGGGCTGCATTTCTACACGCTGAACCAGGCCGGACCGACCGCCGCGATCCTGGACACGCTCGGACTCGACGGCGCGGCACGCTGAAGCAAGCGCGTTCGCGGCAGGCGGCAGCAGGCCGGTCGAGTAACGATCGGGGTGCGCGAAGACGGGGAAGTTCGTTGCGAGCCCCACGAATCGCAGGCACGCCCGTGTGCCCGGTCCGCACGCCGCG
>JAKFES010000063.1:0-4402 GCA_036675585.1 Burkholderiaceae bacterium | reverse complement strand
GACGCCCTGGGCCTCGTCGTCGACGACGACCGCCAGCTGGTACGCCCAAGGCCCGTCGGCGCGGCGTACGACGAAGTCGCCGACCCGTTCGTCGAGCCGCTCGCATCGTTCGCCGGCGCGGCGGTCGGTCCACCGGATCGGCGTCGAGTCGACCCGCACGCGCCAGGCGCGCGCGGCGCGCCCGGGCGGCATCGCGTTCCGGCAGGTACCGGGATACGGGACTTCGCCGCGCTGCGCCCGGTCCTCGCCCGCACGCGCGAGCGAGTCGGCGATCTCGCGTCGCGAGCACGCGCAGGGATAGACGTGCCCGCCGGCGAGCAGGCGCTCGAACGCGCTGCGGTACAGCGGGTCGCGCCGGCTCTGGTACACCACCTCGCCGTCGGGCGAGAAGCCGAGCCGGGCGAGCGTGTCGACGATGTGCCCGGCCGCGCCCGGCACTGCGCGCGGCACGTCGAGATCCTCGATGCGCAGCAGCCAGCGCCCGCCGTGCGCGCGCGCGTCGAGGCGGCTGGCAACGGCCGCGACCAGCGATCCGGCATGCAGCGGGCCGGTCGGCGAGGGCGCAAAGCGCCCGGTGTAGCGAGATGGCGCGGTCATGCACGGCCATTCTATTCGGCGCGCGGGCCGGTACACTGGGACGCTCGCAGCTGCCTGGCGGAAGCCGACGACATGATTCCCCGAACACGCGCGACATGAGCCGGGTCGCGATCGCCTTTCACTCCGGATACGGCCATACGCAGCGCATCGCCGAAGCGGTGCGCGACGGCGCGGCCTCGCTCGCGAGCACGCAGGCGCGCCTGATCGACGTCTCGCACATCGATGCGCAAGGGTGGGCGGCGCTCTCGGCGGCCGACGCGATCGTCTTCGGCGCGCCGACGTACATGGGAGGGCCTTCGGCGGCGTTCAAGGCCTTCGCCGATGCGAGCTCGAAGATCTGGTTCTCGCAGGGCTGGAAAGACCGGGTCGCCGGCGGCTTCACCTGTTCGCTCGCGATGAGCGGCGACAAGCTCTCGACGCTGAACTACTTCTTCACGCTGGCGATGCAGCACGGAATGATCTGGGTCGGGCTCGGCATGCTGCCTTCGGCGCAGGCGGGCGACGCGGCGTCGACCAATCGCATCGGCAGCTATACCGGCGTCATGGCGCAGGCCGACAACGTCCCGCCCGATCTCAGTCCGCCGCAGGGCGACCTCGATACCGCTCATGCCTACGGCCGGCGCATCGCGACCTTCGCGTCGCTGCGTCGCGGCTGAACGCGTGGGGCCGGGTCAGCCGGGCGGCGCGCGCCGCGCCTCGATCCACTGCGCGAGGTCGGCGAGCACGCGTGAGCGAGCGGGCTCGCTCTCGTTGAAGAGTTCGTGCCACAGCCCCGGGTAGACGCGTTCGGCGAGCATCGAACGCGGGGCGCGCTCGGCGAAGCGGCGGCTGCCGCCGGGTGCGACCAGCCGATCGTCGCCGCCGACCATCAGCAGCGTCGGCACGCGCAGTTCGCCGGCGCGCTCGATCGCGTCGCGCGACCCGTCGACGATGAAGCGCGCGAGCCGCGCGGTGATCCGGTCGTGCACGAGCGGATCGTCTTCGTATGCGCGCACGACCTGCGGGTCGTGCGAGAGCTTCGACGCGTCGAGCCCGTTGGCGACGGCCACGTCGGGCGCAATGCGCGACATCACGGCCAGCAGCGCTTTCTGCCAGGGGCTCAAGGCGGGATCGAGCGCCGGCGACGACAGCACGAGCGCGGCCACGCGATCGGGTTGGCGCAGCGCGTAGCGCACGGCGACCAGCCCGCCCATGCTGTGCCCGACGAGCAGCACCGGCGCGCTGCCCGTTTCGTCGACGATGGCCGCGAGATCGTCGACGAGATCGTCCGCCCGGCGCAACGCGCCGCGCGCACCGTCGGAGCGGCCGTGCCCGCGATGGTCGAAGGCGTGCACGTCGAAACCGCGCTCGACGAGGAACGCGGCGAGCGATCCGTATCGGCCTGCGTGCTCGCCGAGCCCGTGCACCAGCACGGCGCCGGCACCGCCTGCGCGCGCCCAGCGAAGGCCGCGCAGCGTCGTGCCGTCGGGTCGGGCGAACCCGCGCTCGGCCGGTGCAGGCGCGTTCGCCATGGCGGGGTTCAGGCGAGCGCCGCGGGGGCGCCCGACGCGGGGGCGCGCCCGAGCATCGCGTTCGCCGCCAGCGCGAACAGCACGACGGCGCCGCCCTGCAGCGTCGCCGCCGGGATCGCCTCGCCGGCGCCGATCCACGCCCAGAGCGGACCGAACACGACTTCGAGCAGCGCGATCAGCGCGACCTCGTGCGCGGCCAGGCCGCGCACCGCGAGCACCATCAGGAAGCACGGAATGGCGAGCTGCACGCTGCCGAGCAGCGCGAGGATCGGCAGGTCGACCGCGCTCGCGTGCACCGGCCAGGCGAGCGCCAGCGTGAACGCGCACGACAGCAGCGCGCCGACCAGCACCGCCGGCGCGAGATCGACGCTGGCCTGCAGACGCTTGATCATCACGATGTTGACCGAGCTGGCGACGGGAACGCCGAAGGCGATCGCCATCCCGATCATGCCCTCGGCGTCGATCCCGTCGCGTACCATCCAGGCGATTCCGAAGCCGGCGAGCAGCGTCGCGATCCAGTCGAAGACGCCGAGTCGCGTGCCGAGCACGACCCGACCGAGCATCGCGGCGAGCAGCGGCGAGACGCTCATCACGAGCAACGCGTTGGCCACGCTCGTCCGGGTCAACGCGATCATGAAGCACGTGAACATCACGCCCCACATCGCACCCGAAAGCAGTCCCGGCCAGCCCATCTTCGCGATGTCGGCGAGCGGGTTGCCGCGCCGCTGCCAGGCCAGCAGGACGAGCATCGTCAGTGCGCAGAACAGGCTGCGCCAGAACGTGACGTCGAAGCTCTCGACGTGCTCGAGCCGGCGCGTGAGCACGCCGGCGATGCTCCAGCACAGCGCGCAGAAAGCCATCAGCAGCATCGACCGGCGATGCGAAAGCGAGGGGGAGGGGAACATGGGTAGAATTTCGGGCCGATGAGATTCTACCGATGAGTGCGCCGGACTTCGTCCATCTTCGGGTCCACACCGAGTATTCGGTAAGCGACTCGATCGTGCGGATCGACGCGCTCGTCGAGCGGGCGCTGCGCGACGAGCAGCCCGCGCTGGCGATCACCGACCTCGCCAACCTGTTCGGCTGGGTCAAGTTCTACAAGGCGGCGCGCGCACGCGGGATCAAACCGTTGTGCGGCGTCGACGCGTGGCTGACCAACGACGCCGATCGCGACCGGCCGTTCCGCCTCCTGCTGCTCGCGCGCGACCGCGCAGGATACCTGCGGCTGTGCGAGTTGCTCAGTCGTGCGTGGATCGAGAACGAATATCGCGGTCGCGGCGAATTGCGCGCCGGCTGGTTCGACGAGCGCACGAGCGCCGGCGCACCCGCGTCCGAGGGGTTGATCGCATTGTCGGGCGCCCAGTCCGGCGACGTCGGCCAGGCGCTGCTGGCCGGGAATTCCCGTGCCGCCGAAACGCTCGCGCGGACCTGGTCGCAGCGATTTCCCGGTTCGTGGTATCTCGAAGTGCAACGTACCGGACAGCCCGAAGCCGAGGCGCAGACGCGCGCCGCCGCGCGCCTCGCCGCGCGGCTCGGCCTGCCGATCGTCGCGACGCACCCGGTGCAGTTCCTCGAGCGCGACGACTACCGCGCGCACGAAGCGCGCGTGTGCATCGCGCAGGGCGCGATCCTCGCCGATCCGCGGCGCGTGCGCAGCTTCACGCCCGAGCAGCATTTCCTCACGCAGCAGGAAATGGCCGAACGCTTCGCCGACCTTCCCGAGGCGCTGGCCAACAGCGTCGAGATCGCGCAACGCTGCAACGTCTCGATGACGCTGGGCAAGCCGCAGCTGCCGCAGTTTCCGACGCCCGAGGGCGTCACGCTCGACGACTACCTGCGCTCGCTCGCGCGCGAGGGGCTCGAGCGGCGCCTGGCGGTGCTGTTTCCGCCCGCGCAGACGCCGCCCGAGACGCTCGAGGCGAAGCGCGCGCAGTACGCGGCGCGCCTCGAGTACGAGTGCGACACGATCGTCCAGATGGGCTTTCCCGGCTACTTCCTCATCGTCGCCGACTTCATCAACTGGGCCAAGGCCAACGGGGTGCCGGTCGGGCCGGGGCGCGGCTCGGGCGCCGGCTCGCTCGTCGCGTACGCGCTCGGCATCACCGATCTCGACCCGATTCCGTACGCGCTGCTCTTCGAGCGCTTCCTGAACCCGGAACGCGTGTCGATGCCCGACTTCGACATCGATTTCTGCCAGGACAAGCGCTACAAGGTGATCGAGTACGTGCGCGACCGTTACGGCGAGCAGGCCGTGTCGCAGATCGTCACGTTCGGCACGATGGCCTCGAAGGCGG
>JAKFES010000265.1:0-4416 GCA_036675585.1 Burkholderiaceae bacterium | reverse complement strand
GGCGCGCACACGACGCGCCGGATTCCGACCGCTGCGCAACTGCGCAGCACGCTGCCGACGTTGCCCGGGTCCTGCACGCGATCGAGGTACACGGCGTCGTCGTCGATTCGCGGCGGCAGCGCGACCACCGGCAGCGCGACGACGGCGAGCGGCCCTGCACCGTGCTCGACGTCGCTCGCGCGCGCGTACAGGCGATCGTCCAGGACCACCGCCCGCGCGCCGAAACGCGCGAGCAGCGCGGCGATCTCGGGGTCGTTCGCGCCGCTGCGCGACGCGAACACCTCGATCGACCCGGGCGGCGAACCGAAGCGCTCGAGCCACGCCTGCAGCAGATGCGGGCCTTCGAGGACGGCGACGCCTTCGCGTGCGCGCGCGCGTGCCGAGCGCGACAGCTCGAGCAGGCGCCGGTAGCGTTCGTTGGCGGCCGAGACGACCACGCGCGGCGTCCCGCGTGCGCGATCATTCATCGCCGCACAGATCGACGATGTACGACTGGCGCACCGGCGAGAAGCTGCGCCGGTGCTCGGGGCACGGACCGTGGCGCAGCAGCCGCTCGAGGTGATCGTGCGTCGCGTATCCCTTGTGCCGGTCGAAGCCGTACTGCGGGAAGACTTCGTGCAGGCGGCACATCGCCGCGTCGCGCGCGCACTTGGCGAGGATCGACGCCGCCGAGATCGCCGGTTCGCTCGCGTCGCCGCCGACCACGGTCTGCACCGCGCACGACAGGCGCGGCGGGCGATCGCCGTCGACGCGGGCGAGCACCGGCACCACGCCGAGTGCGGCGACCGCGCGCTGCATCGCGAGCAGCGACGCCTGCAGGATGTTCAGCGTGTCGATCTCGTCGACGCTCGCCCGTGCGATCGCCCACGCGCGCGCGCGTTCGCGGATGCGCAGCGACAGCGCCTCGCGCTGCGCGGCGCTCAATTGCTTGGAGTCGCGCAGGCCGCGGATCGGCCGGCGCGGATCGAGCACCACCGCCGCCGCGTAGACGGGGCCGGCGAGCGGGCCGCGCCCCGCCTCGTCGACGCCGCACACCGGACCGTCGACGCGGACCATGCCGAGCGCGAGCTCGCGCTGGCCGCGATCACGCGCGCGCCGGGCCATCGGCAACCTCGAGCACCGCTTGCGCCGCGCGCGCCGCGCAGCCGCAGCGAAGCGATTCGTGCAGCAAGGCGAGCTGCTCGACGATCGCGGCGCGATGTGGCGCGTCGTCGAGCTGGCGCAACAGCGCCTCGCCCATTGCCGCCGGCTGCACCGCATCCTGGACGAACTCGGGCACGACGAAGCGCCCGGAGAGGATGTTCGGCAGGCCCACGTACGGCAGATACCCCATCGGCCGCATGATCCGGTAACTGATTGCGCTCATCCGGTACGCGATGACCATCGGCCGCCGAAAGAGCGCGGTTTCGAGCGTCGCCGTGCCGCTCGCGACGAGCACCGCGTCGGCCGCGGCCAATGCATCGTGCGCGCGGCCGCGCACGATCGTCAACGGCATCCGCTCGGGCAGCGCCGCGTTCGCGGCGAGCGCCTTCAGGCGTTCGAACAAGGCATCGGAGGCGGCCGGAACGACGAAGTGCAGGTCGCCGCGGCGCGCGTGCAGCCAGGCGGCGGTGCGCAGGAACGGCGGGGCCAGGTGCTCGATCTCGGCCGGCCGGCTGCCGGGCAGCAGCGCGACGACCGGCGCATCCGCGGCGATGCCGAGCGAGCGCCGCGCCGCCGCGGCGTCGACCTCGGGGGCGATCGCATCGGCCAGTGGATGGCCGACGTAGGTCGCGTCGATGCCGGCCTGGCGATACAGCGCCTGCTCGAACGGAAACAGCAGCAGGATCCGGTCGACGCTCGCGGCGATCTTGCGGATGCGCTCGCGGCGCCAGGCCCAGATCGACGGCCCGATGAAATGCACGACGCGAAGACCCTGTCGACGCAGCGCCGCCTCGAGGTCGAGGTTGAAATCCGGGGCGTCGACGCCGACGAAGACCTGCGGATGCCAGGCGACGAGACGCTCGCGCAGCGCGTTGCGCATCCGGCGCAGCCGCGGATACTCGCGCAGCACCTCGAGATAACCGTTGACCGACAGTGCGTCGATCGTCCACCACGCGTCGAAGCCGAGCCTGCGCATCGACGGCCCGCCGATTCCCGCTGCGTGCAGGTGCTCGACGCGCGCGGCGATGCCTTCGAGCAGCGCCGCCGCCAGCACGTCGCCCGAGGCCTCGCCCGCGACCATGCCGAGCGTGAGCGCGTCGCGGCGGTCCGCCGCCATCAGCGCACGATGCCGCGCGTGACGCGTTCGAGGAAGGAGACGAGCAGGCCGACGTCGTCGTCGCCCGCGGCCTGCGTGCGCAGCGCCTCGAGCGCCTGCTGCAGCGTCAGGCCGCTTCGATGCAGCGTGCGATACGCGCGCCGGATCGTCTCGATGCGCTCGGCCGAAAATCCGCGCCGACGCAGGCCTTCGGAATTGATCCCGTGCGCGGCGGCCGTGTTGCCCGAGGCCATCGTGTACGGCGGAACGTCGTGCAGCACGACGGTGCCGGTGCCGGTCATCGCGTGCGCACCGATCTTGCAGTACTGGTGGACCTGCGATGCGCCGCCGAGGATCGCCCAGTCGCCGATCTCGACGTGCCCGCCCAGGTTGGTGCTGTTGGCGAAGATCGTGTGGTCGCCCACGACGCAGTCGTGCGCGACGTGCACGTAGGCCATGATCCAGTTGTCGTCGCCGATTCGCGTGACGTGCCGGTCCTGGACCGTTCCCCGGTTCAAGGTGACGAACTCGCGAATCGTGTTGCCGTTGCCGATCTCGAGCGACGTCGCTTCGCCGGCGTATTTCTTGTCCTGCGGATCGGCGCCGAGCGAGGCGAACGCGAAGATGCGGTTGTCGGTGCCGATCGTCGTGTTCGAGTCGACGACGACGTGCGCGCCGATGCGCGTGCGCGCGCCGATGCGAACCCGCGGTCCGATCACCGCATACGGCCCGACCTCGACGTCCTCGTCGAGCTGCGCGGCGCGATCGACGATCGCGCTCGGATGGATGCGCGGCGCAGGCATTCGCCTTCTCAGAGCCCCGTGGGCGCAGGCTGCGCCGCCTCGGCCGGCGCGATCTCGCGCAGCGTGCACATCAGCTCGGCCTCGGCCGTGACGTGCCCGTCGACGCTCGCCTTGCCGGCGTATTTCCAGATCGAGCGGGCAATGCGGACGATCTCGACTTCCAGGCGCAACTGGTCGCCGGGAACGACCGGGCGCTTGAAGCGTGCGCTGTCGATGCCGACGAAGTAGTACACCGAGCGCGCATCGGAGGTGCGGCCCATGGTCTGGAACGACAGGATGCCGGCGGCCTGCGCGAGCGCCTCGATCTGCAGCACGCCGGGCATCACCGGGTAATGCGGGAAATGTCCGAGGAAATGCGGTTCGTTGATCGTCACGTTCTTGATCGCCACGATGCGGCGACCGAGCTCGAGCTCGACGACGCGGTCGACGAGCAGCAGCGGATAGCGATGCGGGAGATGTTCCAGGATCGCGTGGATGTCGAGCACGGTCATTCGTCGGTCCTGTCGTTTTTCGTCGCCGCCCGGAGGCGTGCGCGCCATTGCGGCAGCTGTCGCACCATTGCGGCGGCCTTTTCCCAATCGGCATTGTCCATCAGCGGAAACACCCCCGAGTAGAAGCCCGGGCGGCGAATCGATCGCGTGACCAGGCTCATCGCCGAGATCGTCACGTCGTCGCAGATCTCCAGATGCCCGAGAATGCCCGCTCCACCGCCGATCCGGCAACGCCGGCCGATGCGCGCACTGCCGGCGATCCCGACGCAGCCGGCGATCGCGGTGCGCTCGCCCAGCCGTACGTTGTGCGCCACCTGGATCAGGTTGTCGAGCTTGCAGCCGTTCTCGATGATGGTGTCGTCGAGCGCCCCGCGATCGATCGCGCAGTTCGCGCCGATCTCGACCGCGTCGCCGATGACGACGCTGCCCAGTTGCGGAATCTTCTCCCAGCCTTCGGGCGTGTCGACGTAACCGAACCCGTCGGCGCCGATCACCGTTCCGGAAAACACCTCGCAGTTCCGGCCCAGCACGCAGTCGTGCTCGACGGTGACGCGCGGATGCAGGCGCGTCGCTTCGCCGATGCGGCTGCCGCGGCCGACATGCGAGCCCGCTGCGATCACCGCGCGGTCGCCGAGCGTCGCGCCGTCGTCGATCGTCGCGAACGCGCCGACGTGCACGTCGCGGCCCAGCCGCACCGATGCGCCGATGCTCGCGCTCGGATGCACGCCCGGTGCGGGAACGACTGCGAGGCGTGCCGCGACGTGGCGCGCGATCGCCGCGAAGCTGCGCTGCGGGTCGTCGCTCTCGAGCAGCGCGGCGTGCGGCGCGACCGAGCCGGCGAGCGCGGCGCGCACGACGACCGCGCACGCGCGCGTCGTGCGCG
>JAKFES010000088.1:0-26585 GCA_036675585.1 Burkholderiaceae bacterium | reverse complement strand
GCCCAGCCGGGCGAACGGCGCCGTATAGGGGCTGATCGCGATGAGGATGTGCACCCAGTTGCCTGCGCGTTCGAGCGGCGCACCGTGGCGCGGCGTGCCGAGAAAAACGAGCGTCTTCAGCTGAGGCAACCAGGCGTCTTTCGCGTGGCTCGCGTAATGGCAGGTACTTCTCACGATCAGGCCGCCCATGCTGTGGCCGACGATGACCAGTTCTTCGACCGGCCCCCGCCACGGTGACGCCGAGGTCCTGCTCGAGCGACGCGCCGTGGTCGTGCCCGTTGCGTTCCCATTGGAGGTCGTTCATGCACAGCCCGTGCACGAACACGACCAGCCTGCGGGCCGGATTCCGGACGTCGCCGGGATGCGCGTCGCGCTCCAAAGCCAGCGAACGCCCGTGCAGGCTCGAGCGCGCCGCGGCCAGCACGATCCGCGTGCGCCTGCTCATGATCGGCGCCACGATCCTGCGCAACACACGCCCCATTCGGCTGATGCTCGCCTCGCACCATCCGATGCGCGAGGTGTTCGCGGTGGCAGCCCGTCGCCTGGCTGGCTCGAGTCCGTAGAGAGCAACGAGTGCTGTCCCCGGCACGCTGAAAAACAACAGGCGGTAGGGGGTGGCCTCTCTGCGAACGAAATCGGCCTGGGCGCAGGGATCATAGGACCTCCCCGCGCCTCGCGCCCGATCGGCGGCCCGGAGAGCAGCGCTGCGGACCTACTGGATGTTCGGGACTTTGACCGCGGATTTTGACCAAAACCGCCCGGATTTTGACCAAAGTCCCGCGAAGTGGCGCGCCCGGCTGGGATCGAACCAGCGACCCCTGGCTTCGGAGGCCAGTACTCTATCCGCTGAGCTACGGGCGCGAGCCCCGGATTGTAGCGTGCCGCCCGCACTTCGACCGGCAGGACCGAGGTTATGCTTCGGCGCTGCACCATGGGCACTCTCACTCCGCAGCAGGCGCTGCTCCTTTCGATCCTCGCGGCGGCCTCGACGATCGGGCTGAAGGCCGGCGCGTGGTGGCTCACCGATTCCGTCGGCTACCTCTCCGACGCGCTCGAATCGTTCGTGAACCTGGCCGGCGCGGTCTTCGCGCTGCTGATGGTCTGGTACTCGCGCATCCCGGCCGATGCCGACCACCCGTTCGGGCACGGCAAGGCCGAGTATTTCTCGGCGGCCTTCGAAGGCGCGATGATCTTCGTCGCTTCGCTGGCGATCCTCGCGGTCGCCGGCGAGAGGTTCGTGAACCCGAAGCCGCTCGCGCACCTGGGCATCGGCACCGCGCTGTCGATCGCCGCGAGCGTGATCAACTTCGCCGTCGCGCAGGTGCTGTGGAAAGTCGGGCGCGCGCACCGGTCGATCGCACTCGAAGCCGACGCGCGCCACCTGATGACCGACGTCTGGACCACGGCGGGGGTCGTCGTCGGCGTCGGCGTCGCGAGCTTCACCGGCCTGCACTGGATCGATCCGCTCGTCGCCGCCGCGGTGGCGCTGAACATCCTGCGCGAGGGCTGGGGGCTGATGCACCGCTCGGTGGGCGGGCTGATGGACCGCGCGCAGGACGACGACGACGTCGAACGCATCCAGGCGGTACTGACCGGTTTCGAGTCGCACGGCTGCCGCTTCGCGAATCTGAAGACGCGCGTGTCGGGGCCGACGCGCTTCGCGCAGGTCGACCTCCTGGTGCCCGGCGAATGGAGCGTCGATCGCGCGCACGCACTCGCCGATGACATCGAGCAGGCGGTCGAGGACCGCACCGGAAGCCATCTCACGACGCACGTCGAGCCGATCGAGCCGCTCGATGCGCCGGTCGACGCCGCCGTCGATCGCGCGACCGGCGCGCCGGGAACCCGATCCTTCGGCGACCCGCGTTAACGGCCGCGCGCGCTCACTCGGCCCACATCACCCGCTGCACGGACGCGGGGAGCACCGAGAGCCGGCTGCGCACCGCGTCGGAACGGCCGGCGGCCGTCTCGGCCGCCACGCGCGCCGCGTCGAGCTGCGCCTCCGAACGCACCGCGCCCCACAGGTTCGCGACGCCGTCCGCGACCACGACGTTGATCAACGCGGTATCGACACCCGATCGCCGCAGCTCGTTCTCGATGCGCGCCTTCAACGTTTCGTCGCTGGCGACGGCGGCCGGCGCGTCGCTCGCCAGCGAGGCGAACGCCTGCAGCAGGTTCGCACGGCTCACGATCCCGACGAGCTTGCCGTCGTGCACCACCGGCACGCGCTTGATCCGCCTGCGTTCGAGCAGGTCGGCGATCTGCCCGAGAGCCGTGTCCTCGCCCACGGTCTCGACGTCGCGCGTCATGACTTCGCTGACCCGGCGGCCGTGCGACTTCGTGTAGTCGCGCGCCTGGTCGTCGCTGTCGCCGATCAACTTCAGCCACCACGACGGCACGCGCTCGGTCCCGGTCTCGACGCGCCGGACGAGGTCTCCCTCGCTGACGATGCCGGCCAGGCGCCCGTCGGCTCCGATCACGGGCATCGCGCTGATTCCGTGCCGCAGCAGCATCCGGGCGACCTCGGCGACCGAAGCATCCTCGCCGACGCTGATCACCGGCGCGGTCATCACGTCTCTGGCTCGCATGGCGACTCCTTTCAGGGATGGGAACGACTGCGTCATCGTAGCGCCCCGGCGCCCGATGCGCCGGCTTTCAGTGCGGCGTGCGGTGCGACGTCGCCGCCGAAGACGATGCGCCGCCCGCGCCCGGCGTGAATCGGGCCTGCGCGGGCGGCACGCCGGCGAGCGTGATCGAGACGACGACTTTCGCCTCCGGCCCCCACGCGTAGCGCCCGATGCCCTTCATCCGGTTCTCGCCGTCGGGGGCGAGCGTCAGCGTGCTGCGCTCCTTGCCGGCGAGCACGTTCGCGACGCCCTGCGCACCCTGCGTCGAGACCGGCGCGCCGGCGTGGTCGGTCACGTAGACGACCAGTGCGCCGTCCTTCGAGGCGCCCTCGCCCGGCTCGGCGACGAGCTCGTAGTGATACGGCCCGGCCATGCGCAACTGCCCGCCGTGCGGCGCGTGCTGGGTGTCGAGATACGCATCTTCGTGCGCCAGCGCGGGCGGTGCCGCGAGCGTGAACCATGCCGCGGCCGCGGCAACGTAAAAAACAGCTTTCATCGATGGGTTCCCAGGTCGACAGTCAGAAACTTTCGGTTGCGCGCTGCTCGAGCAGCCGGCGCAGCGGCTTCTCGCCCCAGCGCCAGAACATCACCGGCGTGAGAACGGTGTCGAGCAGCGTCGAGCTGACGAGCCCGCCGAAGATCACGACGGCTACCGGATGCAGCACTTCCTTGCCCGGCGCGTCGGCCGACAGCAGCAGCGGCACCAGCGCGAAGGCGGCGACGAGCGCGGTCATCAGCACCGGCGTCAGGCGCTCGAGCGAGCCGCGCACGATCATCGGCTCGCCGAAGCGCTCGCCCTCGAAGGCGCACAGGTTGATGTAGTGCGAGATCTTCAGGATGCCGTTGCGCGTGGCGATGCCGGCGAGGGTGACGAAGCCGACCAGCGCGGCGACCGACAACGGCTGGCCCGAGACCCACAGCGCGACGACGCTGCCGACGAGCGCGAGCGGAATGTTTCCCATGATGATCAGCGCGAGCACGGTCGAGTGGTAGCGGCTGTACAGCACGAGGAAGATCATCGCAAGCGACACGAGCGCGAGCAGCGCGATCAGCCGCGATGCCTGCTCCTGCGCCTGGAACTGGCCCTCGAGCGCGGTGAAATACCCGGCGGGCATCGGCCGCGCGGCCAGCTCTGCGCGGATTGCGGCGATCACGCCCGACATGTCCCGACCGTCGGTGTTCGCCGAAACGACGATGCGACGCCGGGCGTTCTCGCGGCTGATCTGGTTCGGGCCGTCGCCGTCCTCGAGGGTGGCGATCCGCGACAGCGGCACGTGGCCGCCGGGCGTCTCGATCAGCAGCGTACGCAGCGCGTGCAGCTCGCGTCCGCTCGCGGGCAGGCGCGCGACGAGATCGAAGCGCCGATTGCCCTCGATGATCTGTGCGATCCGTTCGCCGGCGATCATCTGCTCGAGGCCGCGCAGCAGCGCTCCCGGCGCGACGCCGTAGCGAGCGGCCTCGTCGTAATCGATGCGGATCTTCGTCTGCGGGATGCGCACCTGCTTCTCGATCTGCAGATCGGTGACGCCGGGGATCGCGGAGAGCCGGCCGCGCAGGTCCTCCGCGAGCGCGCGCAGCGTGTCCAGGTCGTCGCCGAACACCTTCAGCGCGATCTGCGCGCGCACGCCCGAGAGCAGGTGGTCGAGCCGGTGCGAAATCGGCTGCCCGACGTTGGCGAGTACCGGAAGCGAGGCGAGCCGGGCGCGGATGTCGCGGATGACCTCGTCGCGGCTGCGCTCGGAGACCGCGAGATCGACGTCCATCTCGGTCGAGTGCACGCCTTCGGCGTGCTCGTCGAGCTCGGCGCGGCCGGTGCGCCGTCCGATCTGCGTGACTTCGGGAACGCGCGCGACCAGCTGCTCGGCCAGCGCGGCCATGCGGTTCGATTCGGTGAGCGAGGTGCCGGGTTCGAGCAGCAGGCCGACGGTGAGCGTGCCCTCGTTGAACGGCGGAAGGAACGAACGCGGGAATACCGGAACCGTCGCCGCCGCGCCGAGCACGACGATGGCCGCGACGGCAAGCAGGCTGCGGTCATGCGCGAGCGACCAGCCGAGCAGCCTGGCGTCCCACCGCTTCAGGATGCGAACCAGCGCGCTGTCGCCGTGCTCGAGCTGCTTCATCGCGGGAAGCAGGTAATAGGCCATCACCGGCGTGAGCGTCACCGAAACGATCATGCTGGCGAGGATCGAGACGATGTACGCGACGCCCAGCGGCGTGAACAGGCGCCCCTCGATCCCGGGCAGCACGAACAACGGAACGAACACCAGCACGACGATGACCGTCGCATACAGGATCGCCGAGCGCACTTCGAGCGTGGCTTTGGCGACGACTTCGACCACCGGGCGCGGATCGGGCAATGCACGGTTCAACCGCAGTCGGCGCAGCACGTTCTCGACGCCGACGACCGCGTCGTCGACCAGCTCGCCGATCGCGATCGCCAACCCGCCGAGCGTCATCGTGTTGATCGAAAGCCCGAATGCATGGAACACGAGCGCGGTGGCGAGCAGCGACACCGGAATCGCCGTCAGCGAGATCAGCGTCGTGCGCGCATTCAGCAGGAACAGGAACAGGACGATGGCGACCAGGATCGCGCCGTCGCGCAACGCCTCCTCGACATTGCCCACCGAGCGCTCGATGAAGTCGGCCTGCCGGAACAGGAAGCGCGGCGCGTCGATCCCCACCGGCAGGTTCTTCGACAGCTCGTCGATCGCCTTCTCGACCTCGCGTGTCAATGCGACGCTGTCCGCGCCCGGTTGCTTCTGCACCGACAGGATCACCGCCGGCTTGCCGTTGTAACCGGCGTCGCCGCGCTTGACCGCGGCGGCGATCGAAACGTCGGCGACCTGCCGCAGCAGCACGTGCTGACCCGCGTTTGCCGAGACGACGAGATTGCGCAGATCGTCGACCCGGTTCGTGCGCCCGATCTGCCGGATCAGGTACTCACGGCCCTGCGCTTCGAGAAAGCCGCCGCTCGTGTTCGCGCCGAAATCCTTCAGCGCCGCATCGACACGCTCGCGCGGCACCCCCAGCGCCTGGAGCTGTTCGGGACGGATCCCGACGCGGTACTGGCGCACCTCGCCGCCGATCGCGATCGCCTGCGCGATGCCGGGAATCGTCAGCAGCCGTGGGCGCACGACCCAATCGGCGTACTCGCGGACCCGCATCGGGCTCACGTGCGCCGGGTCCGCCGGCAGCGCGATCAGCAGGATCTCGCCCATGATCGACGAGATCGGCCCGAGCTGCGGAACGACGTCGGACGGAAGCTGGTCGCGCACGAGGTTCAGGCGCTCGGCGACCTGCTGCCGGTTGCGGTAGATGTCCGAGTCCCAGTCGAACTCGACGTAGACGATCGACAGCCCGACGCCGGACACCGAGCGCACGCGCGTGACGCCCGGCATGCCGTTCATTCCCGCCTCGATCGGGAAAGTGACGAGCTGCTCGACCTCCTCGGGGGCCATGCCGCCGGCCTCGGTCATCAGCGTGACGGTGGGCTTGTTCAGGTCCGGAAATACGTCGACCGGCATCTGGCGCAACGTGAGCGCGCCGTAGACGACGAGCAGCAGCGAGGCGGCGAGAACGATCAACCGCTGGCGAAGGCTCGACCGGACGAGCGCTTCGAACATCTCAGCGCACCTGGGCGAGGAGCGCTGCGCCGGACACGACGACGCGCTCGCGCGCGACGAGTCCGGACGTCACGACGACGGTGTCGGCGTCGAGCGATTCGAAGACGACCCGGCGCGGCACGAAACGCTCGGCCGATTCATGCACCCAGACGACGCGCTCGCCGGAGCGGTCGCGCATCACGGCCTGCCGCGCGAGGGCGAAGCCTTCCCGCTGCTCGCTCGTGCGCGCGATCACCTGCAGCGGCTGACCGATCGCGAGCGCGACGCCCCCGGTCTTCGCCCGAAAGAGCAGCGGCAGCGCCTGTCCGCGCAGCTGACGCCCCGCGCCCACCAGCTCGAGCTCCAGCGGCGACGAGCCGACCGTGGCGCTCGCGCCCGAGATGGCGGCCGCCACGGCCGCGTCGTAGGCGAGCGCCTCGATCGCCAGGCGTGCCGGATCGACGATCTCGATCAGGATCTCGCGCGTCTCGACGATCTGCCCCGCGACGACGGACGTCGCGCTGACGACGCCCGAAATCGGCGCGCGCAGCGCCTCGCGCGCAGCAAGTCCCGCGGCGACGGCCTCGCGGCGCGCAAGCAGCGACCGGGCTTCGATGCGCGCCGCCTCGATGTCCTTGCGCGGCACGGCGCCGTCGAGCTGCTCGTAGCGCGCGGCCCTGCTGCGGGCGATCGCGATCTGCGCGTCGAGCGCAGCGAGCTCGGACTGCCGGCTCGCGCGCTCCAGGCTCGTGATCGACGGTTCGACGAACGCGAGCACCTCGCCTTTCGTGACGCGCTGGCCGAGCGCCGGCAAGCCTTTCGGGCCGGCTTCGATGCGACCGGTCTGCGTCGCCTGCACGCGACCGCCGGCATTCGGTTCGACGACGACCTTTCCGGTCAGCTCGACGGTCGTCGGCAGCACAGCCGACTCGACCACCCGCGTGCGCAGCCCGATCCGGTATTGCGTGGGCTTCGGCACGAACACGGCGCCGTCGGAGGCGCGCCGCGGAGCCGCGACATCGATCGCCGTCGACGCAGCGGCCGAAAGCGCGCGCTGGGGCGCCAGCCCGGTCGCGGCCGGCGGCTGCGCATGGTCTTCGCCTTCGTGGGCCGATGCGAACGAAACGCCGAGCGCGATGGCGAGCACGAGCGCGCCGACGAGCAGCGGAACGCCGGGCAGCCGCGCATTCATGGTCATTGCGCTCCCCGGGTCTGCGCCCTGCGACCTTTGCGGCGCAACGCGAGCACGCCCGCGCCCGCCAGCAGCCCCGCGCCGGAAGCGCCCCAGACGAGCGGGTGCCGCCACGCTTGCGCTTCGCGAGCGGGGCCGCCGGCAGGCGTCGCGGGCCGGGCAGCGCTCGCCGAAACACCGTCGACGACGAGCGACAGCAGGTCGACGTCGTCGCCTGCGCGGACCTCGATCGTCAGCAGGTGCGGACCCGGGTGCGCGAACCGATCGGCGACCGCCTGGTACACGCCGGGCTCCACCTCGACGGCGGACACCTTCAGCGCATCGCTTTCGATCTCGATGCCGGCGGCGGACACCGGCTCGTTGGTCGCGAAGCGATCCAGATACAGCATCAGCCGATCACCCTGGGCGACGGCGACCAACTCGAAGAGCTCGGTGGCCGTCGCTGCACGCGGATGCGCCTCGGCGACCGACGACGGCGCGGCCGGTTCGGAGTGGTCCTCGCCTTCGTGCGCGAACGCGGACACCGTCAGCGCGACGGCCAGGAGGACAGCGACGACGTGTTTCATGGCACGACCCCGAGGGTCTGGTTCAGCTGCGAGACGGCCGCGTCGAGCGCGATGCGCTGGCGCGCCTCGAGCAGGTCCGCCTCGAATGCGCTCGCCCGAACACGAAGCAGCGAGGTCAGGTCCGTTTCTCCGAGCGAGAACGACCGCTCGGCCAGACGCAGGTTGTCGGCCGTCGCGACCTGCCGCGCGCGGGCGATCACGAGTTGCCGTTCGGCCGCATCGAGCTCGACACGCGCACGCTCGAGGGCGGCCTGCAGTCGCAGCCGGGTCGCGACGATCTCGGCCTCGGCGCGCGAACGCTCGGCGCGCGCAGCCGCCGTCCGCTGTCGCACCTGCGGCTCCCACGAGAACGGAACACGGACCTGGACGCCGATCGCGTTCGAGAACGGCTCGCCGTGGGCGCCGCGGTCGCGCTCCATCCGCAGGGCGACATGCGGCGCATCGCGATCCGATTTCGCGGTCGCGAGCAGCGCTGCGCCCGCGGCGCGCGCAGCCGTGCTCGCGGCGATCCACTGCGGGTGCGCCTCGATCTGCCGGAACTGCGCCGCCGTTTCGGCGACGAGCACCGACGGGGCATCGGCGCCGGTGATCGCGCGCAGGCTCGCTTCCTGCGCCCGCACGAGCGCCTGCGCCTGCACGACATCGGCCTCGGCCGCCAGGCGCTCGTTGCGCGCGAGATTGGCGTCCATCCGGGCGAGGTCGCCGGACTCGAAGCGGCGCGTCACCGTCGCCTCGAGCTCGCGCGCGGCATCGACGCGGCGCAGGGCAAGCTCGCGCGCGGCTCGCGCGAGCGCGAGCGACCACCACTGCGCGCGCACGTCGCCGGCAAGCGTCCAGCGCAGCAGCGCGGCTTGCGCGGCCGCCTGCTCCTGCAGCGATCGCGCTTCGGCCTGCCGCGCTGCCTGCTGCCCGGGCAGCCACAACGGAACGCCGACCTCCACTTCCCATTTCTGCGCGCCGTCGTTGCGGTGGAAGCGATCGCCGAGGGCCGATACGGTCGCCGAAGGCGGGCCGGGCACCCAGCGGTCGGCGAGCTCGGCGCGTGCGCCGGCCTCGTCGCGCCGCGCATCGAGTGTCGCGGCGGCCGGGTGGTGCGACCACGCTCGCTCGATCGCGTCCGCCAGCGATTGCGCACGCACGCCGGCACTCGCCAGCAGCAGAATCGCCAGCGCCCGTTTCGCCCCCGCTCGCCGAAATCGCATGAGCACGATGCTGACGGCCGATCACCGACGGCTTCCTGACCCGCGCATTACATTCTTGTAAACGACGAGAGCGCTCGCGCGGCAGGCCGCACAATGCGTGCGTTTCGGGCGCGAACCGGATGAGGCGAGCGATGAAGATCCTCATCGTCGAGGATGAACGCAAGACCGGCGAGTATCTGCGGCAGGGGCTGAGCGAAGCCGGTTTCCTCGCCGACCTCGCGCGCAACGGCGTCGACGGCGCGCATCTGGCCACACAGAACGACTACGACCTGATCGTGCTCGACGTGATGCTCCCCGGCATCGACGGGTGGGAGGTGCTTCGACGGATCCGCACCGCGGGCGCGACGATGCCGGTGCTGTTCCTCACCGCACGCGACCAGGTCGACGACCGCGTGAAAGGGCTCGAGCTGGGCGCGGACGACTATCTCGTCAAGCCGTTCGCGTTCTCGGAGTTGCTCGCGCGCGTGCGCACGCTGCTTCGGCGAGGCCTGGGCCGGGAGCAGCAGCGGCTGCAGGTCGCCGACCTCGAACTCGACCTGCTGCGTCGCCGCGTGGTGCGTGCCGGCAGGCGCATCGACCTCACTGCGAAGGAGTTCGCACTGCTCGAGCTGCTGCTGCGCCGACAGGGCGAAGTGTTGCCGCGCTCGTTGATCGCGTCGCAGGTCTGGGACATGAACTTCGACAGCGACACGAACGTGATCGAGGTGGCCGTGCGGCGGCTGCGCGCGAAGGTCGACGACGACTTCGAGCCGAAGCTCATCCGCACCGTGCGCGGCATGGGTTACGTGATCGAGGCGCCCGAGGGCAGCTGATGCGCACGCGTTCGATCACCTTCCGGCTGACGCTGTATTTCTCGATTGCCTCGACCGCCGTCCTGCTCTTCGGCGGCTACTTCGTCGGGCGCCTGGTCGACGCGCACCTCGCCGAGCAGGACCGCACGGTGCTCGAGGGCAAGCTCGAGCTGGTGCGAGATGTGCTCGCCAGGGCGAACACGGAAAGCGAACTCGCTGCGGTGCCGACGGCGTTGGCCGCGGCGCTGGTCGGACATCATGATCTGTTCGTCGCCGTCGTCACAGCCGACGGCAGGCGGCTGTACGCGTCGGAGGGATTCGACTTCGAGACCGGGCCGCCGTGGCTCGCCGAGGCGGGCCGCGCGCCGGATGCGGCGCAAGCGCGCATCCGCGAGCACGATGGCCGGCTTCTGCGCTTCGTCTCCACGACGGCCGAATCCGGAATCGCAGGAGCGCGTCCCGCCGACGTCATCGTCGCGCTCGACATCGAGTTCCACCGCGCATTCATGACCGAGTTCCGCAACAGCCTGTGGCTGGCCGTCGCCATCGGCATCGCGCTGTCCGCATCGCTCGGGTGGCTGTCGGCGCGCCGCGGCCTGTCGCCGACCCGCAAGGCGCTCGAGCTGATGCAGCGCATCTCGGCCGATCGGCTCGGCGAGCGCCTGCCGCCCGAATCGGTACCGGGCGAACTCGCCCCGCTCGCGGCGGCCTTCAACGACATGCTGGCGCGGCTCGAGGACTCGTTCCGGCGCCTGTCGGATTTCTCGTCGGATCTCGCCCACGAGTTGCGCACGCCGATCAGCAACCTGATGACGCAGACGCAGGTCGCGCTCGCACGTGCGCGCACCGCCGACGAATACCGCGAGATCCTGTACTCGAACCTCGAGGAATACGAACGGCTGTCGCAGATGACGTCCGACATGCTGTTCCTGGCGAAGGCCGACAACGGGCTGATCGCGACGCGCACCCAGAGCATCGAGCTCGCGGGCGAGGTCGACCGGTTGTTCGCCTTCTACGAGGCGCTGGCCGAGGAACGGGGCGTGCGGCTGGTGCTCGCCGGCGAAGGACGCGCACGCGCCGACCGCGACATGCTGCGGCGCGCGATCAGCAACCTGCTGTCGAACGCGATCCGCCACACGCCGCGCGGCGGCGAAATCCGCGTGACGATCGGCGCGAGCCGCTCGGGACAGACGGAACTGAGCATCGAGAATCCGGGGGCACCGATCGCCCCCGAGCATCTGGCGCGCCTGTTCGACCGCTTCTACCGCGTCGACGCTTCGCGCAGGAAGGAAGGCGAAGGCGCAGGCCTCGGCCTGGCGATCGCGAAGTCGATCGTCGAGGCGCACGGCGGATCGATTTCGGCGTCGAGCAGCGGGGCAACGTGCCGCTTCGCATTCACCGTGCCCGCCTGCTGAGGCGCCCGCGTCATCGATTGCGCGCCTCGAGCGCCTCGTGCCGGCGCTTCACCTCGTCGGGCCAGCTCGAGCGGATATACGCGAGCACCGCACGGATCTGCGCGTCGGTCAGCACCGCGCCGAACGCCGGCATGTCGGTCTCGTAGCCCGGCGGCGCGTATTTCCCGACGCCTTCCTTCACGATGTCGAACAGCACCGCCGACGGGTGATGCCACGTGTGGCCGCTCGCGTCGTGCGGAGGCGCGGGCAGGCGGCCCGAGGGCAGTCGCTTCGTCCATTCGGGCTGGCCTTCGAGCTGCGCACCGTGGCAACTCGCGCATTGGCGCTCATACACTGCGCGGCCCTCGGCGAGAACGGCGCGATCGCTCGTTTCGATCCAGTCCGCCCGCGACGAGCCCGCGATCTGCTGCCAGCCGAGCACCGCGCCCACCCCGAGCGCGAGCACCGCGATCCAGGCCCACCCCCTTCGTGTCATTCCGGCTCCTTCCGTTCGAGGGTTCCGCGCGTCCTCAGGTGCGCACCGAGCGCAACCGCAGTGCGTTCGACACGACGGACACCGAGCTCAGGCTCATCGCGAGCGCGGCAATCATCGGCGAGAGCAGCCAGCCGAACACCGGATAGAGCACCCCGGCGGCGATCGGAACGCCGAGCGCGTTGTAGATCAGCGCGAAACCCAGGTTCTCGCGCATGTTGCGCACGGTCTGGCTCGAGATCGCGCGGGCGCGCGCGATCGCGCGCAGGTCGCCCTTGACCAGCGTGACGTGGCCGGCGTTCATCGCGACGTCGGTGCCGGTGCCCATCGCGATGCCGATGTCGGCGCGCGCGAGCGCCGGCGCGTCGTTGATGCCGTCGCCCGCCATCGCCACGCGGCGGCCTTCGTTCTGCAGTCGCTCGACGAGCAGGACCTTGTCGGCCGGCTTGACTTCGCCGATCACCTCGTCGATGCCGAGCTGCTCGCCGACCGCGCGCGCGGTCGTCCAACCGTCGCCGGTCGCCATGACGAGGCGCAGGCCCGCCTCGCGCAACTGCCGAACGGCCTCGGGCGACGTCGGCTTGATCGGGTCGGAAACGGCGAGCAGCCCGGCCGCCTTTCCGTCCACCGCGAGATACATGACGCTCGCTCCCTGCGCCCGCAGCTTTTCGGCTTCGCCGGTCAGCTCGCCATACTCGATGCCCTCGTCGTCCATCAGCGCGGTGTTGCCCAGCGCGATGCGCCGGCCTTCCACGGTTCCGCGCACGCCGATGCCGCTCGCCGACTCGAAGGTCTCGGCCGCGACGAGCCCGAGCCCGCGGCGGCGGGCCTCGTCGACGATCGCATGCGCGAGCGGGTGCTCGGAGCCCTGGTCGAGGCTCGCGGCGATCCGAAGCACCTCGGATTCGTCGTGGCCCGCGGCGGCAGCCGCGCGATCGAACGCGGGCCGGCCTTCGGTCAGCGTGCCGGTCTTGTCGACGACGATCGTATCGATCGTGCGCAACGACTCGATCGCCGCGGCGTCGCGAAAGAGGATGCCCTGCGTCGCCGCCTTGCCGGTGGCGACCATGATCGACATCGGCGTGGCGAGCCCCAGCGCGCACGGGCAGGCGATGATCAGCACCGACAGTGCGTTCAGCGTCGCGAACACCCAGCTCGGCTGGGGCCCGAACACGCCCCAGACGAAGAACGTCGCGACCGCGATCGCGATCACCGCAAGAACGAACCAGCCGGCGACGAGATCGGCCATGCGCTGCATCGGTGCGCGCGAGCGCTGCGCCTGCGCGACCATGCTCACGATCTGCGCGAGCATCGTCTCCGCGCCGACGCGCTCGGCCTGCATGATCAGCGCACCGCTGGTGTTGATCGTCGCCCCGACGACCTTGTCGCCGGCTTTCTTGCGCACCGGAATCGGCTCGCCGGTGAGCATCGATTCATCGACCGAGCTCTCGCCGTCGAGCACGACACCGTCGACCGGCACCTTCTCGCCGGGACGCACGCGCAGCCGGTCGCCGACGTGCACATGCGCGAGCGGGATGTCGGCTTCGGTGCCATCGGCATTCAGGCGGCGTGCGGTCTTCGGCGCGAGCCCGAGCAGCGACTTCAACGCCGCCGAAGTCTGGCCCCGCGCGCGCAATTCGAGCATCTGCCCGAGCAGCGTCAGCGACACGATCACCGCAGCCGCCTCGAAGTACACGCCCACGCGTCCGTGCTCGACGAACGACTGGGGGAACCAGTGCGGCGCGACGGTGGCCGCGACGCTGTAGACGAAGGCCGCGCCGGTGCCCAGGCCGATCAGCGTCCACATGTTCGGGCTGGCGTTGCGAATCGACTGGACGCCGCGAACGAAGAACGGCCAGCCGCCCCACAGCACGATCGGGATCGACAGCGCGAGCTCGACCCACGACTGCGCCGCCGGCGACATCCAGCCGAAGCGATGGCCGAACATCGCGAGCACCGCGACGATCACGGTGAGCGGAAGCGTCGACCAGAAGCGGCGCGTGAAATCGCGCAGCTCGGGGTTCTCTTCGTCTTCGAGGCCGGGCATGAGCGGCTCGAGCGCCATGCCGCAGATCGGGCAGGTGCCGGGCGCGTCGCGCCGGATCTGCGGATGCATCGGGCACGTGTAGATCGTCGCGCCCGCGCTCGCCGGCGGCTGCGCGGCCTCCCGCGTCACGCCGTGCGAATCGGCTGGCCCGTACCTTGGTCGCTCTACGGCCATGATTCGATGCGCCGCGTCGTTTTCGTTCTCACGCCGACAGATCCTTTCGCTTCGCGTCGAATTCGTCCTTGTCGATCTCGCCGCGCGCGTAGCGTTTCTTCAGGATGTCGAGCGCGTTTTCCGCGCCCGGCTCGACCGACGAACGCGAGTCGCGCGAAATCAGCCGCACGAGCACGACGATCCCGAGAACGAGGAACACCAGCCAGAGCAGCCCGTGCATCCAGCCCATTCCCCAGGCCCATCCACCGAATCCGTCGTACATCATCCCGATCTCTCCGAAGCGGCAACCCTGCGAGAATGCGCCACGCCGCCCGTCGCGTGGCTGTCGGCACCGTTACAAAACGGTTATCCAGGTCGCGCGCATCACCCCGAACGCGTTCAATCGAGTGAAAGCAGGTACTCGGCGATGTCGCGCGCGTCGCGCTCGCCCACCCCGAGGTCGGGCATCGCGGTGCCCGGCGAGACCGACTGCGGGTGCCGGATCCAGCGAATCATGTTCTCGCGCGTATTGGGCAGTTGCCCCGCGATGAAGCGCCGCGAGCCGACCCGGTCGAGCGGCGGGCCGACGTACGACTCCGCGGCGACCACGCCGGGCACCGTATGGCAGCCGACGCACCCGAACTGGCGCAACGCCCGCCGACCGCGTTCGAGTCGGCGCAGATCGTCGGGGTCGTCGTCCCCGGTGCGCGGCGCACGGTCGAGCGGCTGCAACGAACGGTAGGCGTCGGGCGACAGCGCGGGCAGCGTCTTCAGGAACGCGACGATCGACCACAGCTCGTCGTCGCTCATGCGGAACTGCCAGGCGGGCATGCCGGTCATCTTGATGCCGTTGCGGATCACCCAGAACAGCTCCGACGGCGCCCATTCGCGCGCCGTGTGCGAAAGGCTGCCGGGAAGCGGCGTGAGCCCGAGCGCGAAAGGCTCGGGGGCGACGCCGGGCGCCCCGTGGCATTGCACGCAATGCGCGCGGAAATGCGCCAGCCCGCGCGCGGCGAGCGCCGGGTCGTCGAGCGAAGGCGCGTCGATCGCTTCGGCGCGCCGCTCGACCGATTGGCGCAGCCCGGTCTGCAGCACCCAGAACGTCGGCCGCAGGTGCTGGTCGGTCGCCGACACGTCGTACACGCCCGAATACACGAGCGCGAGCCCGCCGGCGATCGCCGCAACGACCAGCGAAGCGAGGATTCCGAGGATCTTCATCGGCTCGGCACCCGTCTATTCGAGCGTGAACAGGTACGCGACGATGTCGCGCGCGTGCGCCTCTCCCACCTGCAGGTCGGGCATCTGCGTGGCGGGATCGAAGCGCTTCGGGTCGCGAATCCACTGCACCATGTTCGCCGGCGCGTTCGGAATGCGTCCGGCCAGGTAGGTGCGGCGCGCGATGTGCGCGAGCGGCGGGCCGACGTTGCCGTTCGCGTCGACGACGCCCGGGATGGCGTGGCACTCGCCGCAGCCGAACTGACGCAGCAGCAGCCGGCCGTTGGCGGCGTCGCCGACGGTCGCGATACCGGGCGCCTCTCCGGTCGTCGCACTCGGCGTTTCGCCGCACGCCGCGGCGCCCCCCGCGACCCAGGCGCCGACGAGCACCGATCGGACGGCGACGCTCACACGCATGCCGGCACGGTCCACGCGGGAATGGTTTCGTAGACGATCGCCAGCAGCGCCAGCGCGGCGACCGACGCCGAGAGCCGATGCTCGAAGTGCGCGCGCCGGCGCCACCCCGAAACGATGATCGCGACGACGGCGACGAGCGCGATCGCACTCGCCGCGCCGATCGCCGTCGGCACGACGTGCGCCAGGCCGCGCGCGCACGCGAGCGCGGTGAACCCGTAGATCGCGGCGAAATGCAGCGCCCAGACGAGCACGCCGGCCGCGACCCAGGAGGCTCCTCGTGCGAAGCGCATCGTCAACCGACCAGTCGGGGGAAGCCGTGCACGAGCGCCACGCCGACGACGCCCTGCGCGACCGTGTAGTGCCAGAACAGGCGCGCGTTGTCGAAGCTCACGCGCCGCACCGCGTCGACCTTGCGCGCCAGCGCGCGCGCGATCACGAACGAGGCCATCGCCAGCGCGACGACGGCGAAGAAACCGCCCACCGAGACGACGAGCGCGACGAGCGCCGAATACGCCGACTCCGACGGCGACAGCGCGCGATGCGCACCGCCCTCGGCGACGAAGGCCGCGACGAGCAGCGCCGCGGCGACGACGAGCGAAGCGATGAACGCGCGCCGGCGCCCCAGCGAGAGCATCCGGTCGGCAACGACCACCGAGCCGCTGCTCGCGGCGAGCAGCACCGCGGCGGCCACCGGCCAGCGGGGATCGGGCCATGCGTCGCGCCCGGGCCAGCCGTCGGGCGACACGGTCCACAGATACAGGTACGAGAAGACGACGCAGCCGTACAGCGATGCGGACACGAGCAGCAGCACGACCATCGCCCACCAGGACTGCGAGACGGGGCCGCTGACGTAGGCGGGCACGGCGAGCCCGCCGCCGATCTCGACCGGTCGCGCCAGCGGCGGCGGATCGAGGCTCCACGCCCAGTGCACGATCGCGCCGAGGGCGAGCGCGCCGCACGCGAACGCGGGCACGACGAGCTTGAACGTCAGCAGCAGGAAAAACGCCGCGGTGAACCAGGCCGCCAGGAACGGCGACCAGCCCGGCGTCGGCATGCGCAGCAGGAACTCGGGCTTCGCGTCCAGAGCGCTCGTGACCAGCGTCTCGCGGCCGCCGGTCGGGGCGTTCGGCAGGTAGTAGTGCCCCTGTTCGACGTCGCGCGACAGGTCGGGTTGCTCCCACAGCGGATCGCGGCTCGTCACGATCGGGATGCTGCGGTTCGAGTAGGTGCCGTTCGGCAGCCATTCGAGCGTTCCGGCGTTCCACAGGTTTCCCGCCTGCGCCTCGAACGTGAGGCGGAAGCGGCGCGCGAGGTCGAAGAGCAGCAGCGCGACGCCGATCGCGAGGACGAAAGCGCCGAGCGTCGACGCGAGATTCAGCGCGCCCCAGCCGAGGCCGTCGGGGTAGGTGTAGACGCGCCTCGGCATCCCGGCCAGTCCGGTGACGTGCATCGGGAAGAACGCGAGGTTGAAGCCGACGAAGATCGTGCCGAACACCCAGCGGCCGAGCCGCTCGGACAACGCATGCCGGCTCGTGTACGGCATCCAGTAATAGATCGCCGCGATCAGCGGAAACACCATGCCGCCGACCAGCACGTAGTGCAGGTGCGCGACGACGAAATAGGTGTCGTGCGCCTGCCAGTCGAACGGGACGACCGCGACCATGACGCCGGTCAGGCCGCCGAGCACGAAGAGGAACAGGAACCCGAGCACGAACAGCGTGGCCGTGGTCATGCGCACACGGCCGCTGGCGAGCGTGGCGATCCACGCGAAGACCTGGATGCCGCTCGGGATCGCGATCGCGGTGCTGGCCGCCTGGAAGAACGACAGCGACAGCTGCGGGATCCCGGTGGCGAACATGTGATGCACCCACAGGCCGAAGCTCAGGAACGCGGTCGCCACCAGCGCGAGCACGACGAGCGGATACGCGACCAGCGGGCGCTGCGCCATCGTCGGCACGATCATCGACACCATGCCGGCGGCGGGCAGGAAGATGATGTAGACCTCGGGGTGGCCGAAGAACCAGAACAGGTGCTGCCACAGCAGCGGGTCGCCGCCGCGCTGCGCCGCGAAGAACGGCCAGTCGAACGCGCGCTCGAGCTCGAGCAGCGCGGTGGCCAGGATCACCGCCGGAAACGCGAACACGATCATCACCGCGAAAACGAGCATCGCCCACGCGAACACGGGCATCCGCGCGAGCGTCATCCCGGGCGAGCGCGTGCGCAGCACGCCGACGATGATCTCGATCGCCCCGGCGATCGCCGAGATCTCGATGAAGCCGATGCCGAGCAGCCAGAAATCGGCGTTGATTCCCGGCGAATAGCGGCCGCTGGTCAGCGGCGGGTTCATGAACCAGCCGCCGTCGGGCGCCCAGCCGGCGAACAGGCTGAGGAAGAACCCGATTCCGCCCACGAAGTAGGCCCAGAACGCGAAAGCGGACAGGCGCGGGAACGGCAGGTCGCGCGCACCGAGCATGTTCGGCAGCAGCACGACGCCCATCGCCTCGACCGCCGGCACGGCGAACAGGAACATCATCATCGTGCCGTGCATCGTGAACAGCTGGTTGTAGAGATCGGGGCCGATCAGCGTGTTCTCGGGCACCGCGAGTTGCGTCCGCATCACGAGCGCCAGCACGCCGGCGAGCACGAAGAACAGCAGCGCGGCGCCGACGTACATCGCGCCGATGTAGTTGTTGTTGATGACGGTGAGGAAACGCAGCCCGCCCGGCGCATCCCAGATGCGGCGCAGCGCCTCGACTTCGCCCGGAGGCCGTTCGGCCGGATTCGGCAGCAGCGGCATCGCGGCGCGTGCGCTACTCGAGCGTTGCCAGGTAACCGATCAACGCGCGCAGTTCCGCCGGCGCGAGATCGCGGAACTCGGGCATCAGGTTCCCGGGCTTCAGCGCCTGGTTCGAGACGATCCAGCGCTCGATCGACGCGGCATCGTTCGGCAGGATGCCGCCGCCGATCGACGTCCGGCTCGCGAGATGCGTCAGATCGGGGCCCCGCACACCGGCGGCGGCGGTGCCACGCACCGTGTGGCAGACCGCGCAACGGGACTCCAGGACCGACCGGCCCGGCGCGGCGTGTGCGCGCGCCTCGCCGCGCTGGGCGACGCGCCACTGCTCGAACTCGCCCGCCGGGAGGGCAACGACGTGCAGTGCCATCTTCGCGTGCGCGCCGCCGCAGAACTCGGCGCATTGCCCGCGCCATGCCCCGGCCCGGTCGGCGACGAGCACGAGCCGGTTCGTGCGGCCCGGGATCAGGTCGAGCTTGCCGGCGAGCGGCGGCACCCAGAAGCTGTGCAGCACGTCGGCCGATTCGAGCCGCAACTCGATCGCGGAACCGGCCGGAATGCGGATCTCGTTGGCGGTGGCGAAATCGCGACGGCCTTGCGCATCGAGATACTCGACGCGCCACCACCACTGCTCGCCCACGACGCGCACGACGACGCCGGGGCGCGACGACGCGACGAACGGGCGCGGTGATGCGAGCAGCGAATCCACGAGCAGGGCGGTCAGCACGACGAGCGGGAACACGATGCCCCCGCCGACGACGACGCCACGCCCGGAAAGCCAGCGTGGCGCCCGCAGCAGCGCGACCGCGGCGAGGGCCATCACGACGACGAAGATCGCGGCAGCGCCGCCGAACAGCATCCAGGCGGTCTGCGCGATTTCGCCCGCCTCGCGCCCGGCCGGCGCGAGGGCGGATTGCGGCCCCTCCAGCACGCTCATTGCGCACGCTCCGGGGGCCGAAGCGAGCAAGCGACACGCCCGCGCACCGCGCTACCATCCCGGAACCACGCGGAGAACGGGACATGGGCCAGGGACATCGAAACCGGGCGGACGCGACGGCGAGGCCACCGGCCCTCGCGTCGCTCGCCGCATTCGTCATGATGTCGGCCATCGGCTTCGCGTTTCCCGCTGCGTCGGCGATCGGCGACGAGAACGGACGATCCGGCGAGCAGGTCTACGAGCGCACGTGCAAGGCCTGTCACGCAACCGGCGTCGAGAACGCGCCGCAGTTCGGCGACCGCAGCGCCTGGAAACCGCTCCTCGAGGAAGGACAGGACGTGCTGACCGCGCATGCCTGGCTCGGCGTGCGCGCAATGCCGGCGCGCGGCGGCGACCCGGGGCTCTCGCTGGCCGAGTTCTCGCGCGCCGTCGCCTACATGGTTCGCCACGCGGGCGGCGACTGGCGCGACCCCGACGAGGAGATGCTCGAGCGCATCCGCGACGAGGAGGAAAAGCGCATCGAGAGCCTGCACGAGCGCGCCGAATCGCACGACCCGGCGGACGACTGATCGGCCGACCGGCAAGCTGCCCGCGCGGCCCACGCAACCGGACGTTCAAACCCGGCGGCTATAATTGCGGGCTTTGAATCTCTCCAGGCGTTGACATGAGCGACGAGCACCAGTCTTTCATCAAGAGTCCGCGTCAACTGATCGTCGTCGTCGTGCTCTCGTTCCTCGTGCCGATCACCATCATCGCGCTGCTCGCCACGCTCGTCTCGACGACGACGCGAACCGGCGCGGGCGCCGACAGCATGTCTGCCGAAGCCGTCGCCGAACGGCTGCAGCCCGTCGGGCGGCTCGAAGTGGCCGACGCCGGCGCGCCGACGGCATCGAAGTCCGCAAACGGCGGCACCGCATCGGCCCCCGCGGCTGCGCCCCAGGCGGCGGCGAGCGCGCCCGCCCCGGCACAGCCACCCGCCGGCGCGGCAGCGGCCGCTTCGGCGTCGGCCGAAGGCGAGAAGATCTACAAGGCGACTTGCGGCGTATGCCACGACAACGGCGTGGCCGGAGCGCCGAAGCACGGCGACGCGGCAGCGTGGAAGCCGCGGCTCGAGCAGGGCGCCGACCTGCTCGTGCGCCACGCGATCGACGGCATCCGCGCGATGCCGCCGCGCGGCGGCAACGCCACGCTCACCGACCAGCAGGTGCACGACGCCGTCGTGTACATGCTCGCGGCCGTTCGCTAAGCCACGCCGCCGACCGCGGCAGCGGGCGCCATCCGCGTCAGCGAGCCGGTGGGCGCCAAGGCCCGTTTCTCGGCAGCGGTAGCGGCGGGCCCGGCACTTCCCACCATTCGACCGGCACTGCGTCCACCCGCAAAGTGGAGCCGTGCCGGGCGCCGCGGCGCATCGATCCGTGCGCGGTCGGACTCGAATGGGCACAGCCGAGGTCCGATGCAAGCGAATGCAACCGGCGATCGCGCGTCCACAGGGTTGCGTGCGCGGTCAACGCGACCTAAGCGAGCAGATGGACGTCCACGTAGCCGATTCCTTTGCCGTACAGCCGTCGCCGTTCGATGTACTCGAGGACTTCGCTCGCTTCGGCCAGCCGCCGCGATCTACTTCGGCTGCTGCCCTTGCAGCACGCCGCGCCGGATCTGGTCGCGCTCCATCGACTCGAACAGCGCCTTGAAGTTGCCCTCGCCGAAACCCTCGTCGCCCTTGCGCTGGATGAACTCGAAGAACACGGGACCGAACAGCGGCTGCGAGAAGATCTGCAGCAGCAGGCGCTTGCTGCCGCCCGCGGTGCTGCCGTCGAGCAGGATGCCGCGCGTGCGCAGCTCGTCGACGTTCTCGCCGTGTCCGGGCAGGCGTTCTTCGAGCATCTCGTAGTAGACGTCGTTCGGCGCGCTCATCAGCGGGATTCCGGCCATCTGCAGCGCGTCGACGCTCGCGACCAGGTCGTCGGTGAGCAGCGCGATGTGCTGGATGCCCTCGCCGTTGAACTGCATCAGGAATTCCTCGATCTGGCCGGCGCCCCTGCCCGATTCCTCGTTCAGGGGAATGCGGATCCTGCCGTCGGGCGCCGTCATCGCCTTCGACGTGAGGCCGGTGTATTCGCCCTCGATGTCGAAGTAGCGGATCTCGCGGAAATTGAACAGGCGCTCGTAGAACTGCGCCCAGTACGTCATCCGTCCACGGTAGACGTTGTGCGTCATGTGGTCGACGACGCTGAACCCGTGGCCTCGCGGGTGGCGGTCGACGCCGTCGATCCAGTCGAAATCGATGTCGTAGATCGACCGGCCGTCCTCGAAGCGGTCGATCAGGTAGAGCGGCGCGCCGCCGATGCCCCTGATCGCGGGCAGGCGCAGTTCCATCGGCCCGGTGGGCAGCTCCACCGGCTGCGCGCCGAGCGCCAGCGCACGCGCATACGCCGCGTGCGAGTCCTCGACGCGGAACGCCAGGCCGCACGCCGACGGCCCGTGCTCGGCCGCGAAATACGACGCGACGCTGCCGGGCTCGTCGTTGACGATGAAGTGGATGCCGCCCTGGCGATACAGCGTGACGTTCTTCGAGCGGTGGCGCGCCACCTTCGTGAAGCCGAGCTTCTCGAACACGGGTTCGAGCACGTTCGGGGTCGGCGAGGCGAATTCGACGAATTCGAACCCCGCAAGCCCCATCGGGTTGTCGAACAGGTCGGTCATTCGATTGCTCCGATGCAAAGCACTGGCCCGGGCGCCCCCTCCGGACTCACCGCGCGCCGAGCATCGTCCCCGGCAACCATAGCGCGATCTGCGGCCACGCCATCACGATCGCCATTCCGATCAACAGCAGCAACACGTACGGCGCAGACCCGCGAACGATCTGCCCCATCGGCGCATGCGTGACGGCCTTGATCGTGAACAGGTTCATGCCGACCGGCGGCGTGATCTGCGCGACTTCGAGGTTGATGACGAGCAGCACGCCGTACCAGATCGGGTCGATCCCGAGGTGTTGCATGACCGGCAGGATGACCGGCGTGGTGATCAGGATGATCGCGATCGATTCGAGGAACATGCCGAGCACGAAGACCAGCGCCATCATCGCGACGAGGAACCCGATGACGCCGATGTCGTAAGCGACGACGGTCTCGACGATCTGCTGCGGGATGCGCAGCTTCGTCAGCACGAAGCCGAACACCGACGCGCCGGCGAGGATCATGAACAGCATCGCCGCGGTCTTGCTCGCGTCGATTGCGCACGCCCAGATTTCGGCCAGCGCGAGCGTGCGATAGATCGCGATCCCGACGGCGAGCGCGAGCAGCGCGCCGGCAGCCGCGGCCTCGGTGGCGGTGAACACGCCGGCATACATGCCGCCGAGCACGAACACCGGCAGCGAGAGCGCCCACGCCGACTTGCGGATGGCTTCGGCGGCTTCGCGCAGGCTGGCGCGCGGCTCGCGCTGGATGCGTCGCTGGCCGATGGCGAGGGACGTCATGTTCCAGGCGACGAAGATCCCCGCGATCATGAGCCCGGGGAGGACGCCCGCCATGAACAGGCCGCCGATCGAGGTGTCGGTGATCACGCCGTACAGCACCAACGGGCCCGACGGAGGAATCAGGATGCCGAGCGTGCCGCCGGCGGCGACGAGCCCGTACGCAACGCGGGGCTCGTAGCCGAAGCGAATCATCTGCGGGATGGCGACCGCGCCGATCGTCAGCGCCGTCGCGACGCTCGAGCCGGAGATCGCCGCGAAGACGGTGCAGGCCGCGATCGTCGCGATGCCGAGGCCGCCGGGCAGATGGCGCGTGAGCGTGTACGCGGCGCCATACAGATCGTCGACGATGCGCGCCCGGATCATGACGTGCGCCATGAACGCGAACAGCGGGATGGCCACCAGCAGATAGCGGTTCATCTCGCCGAACATCACTTCCGACACGGATCCGAGTTCGCCCTGCGTGAGCCACAGCAGCGCGCCGCCGAACAGCGTGAGGCCGGCGAAGATGGGCAGGCCGGTGAACAGGAGCACGACGAGGCCGCCGAGGATGAACGCGAGCGTCGTCATTCGACCGTGTCCTTCGGCGGGCGATGCTCCGCTTGCGGCAGCGAACCGGTGGCCAGGCGGGCGAGTGCCTCGGCCGCGCTGAGCGCCAGCAGCAACCCGCCCAGCGGCAGCAGCATCATCAGCCAGTACACCGGCACCTCGAGGTAGCCCTCGGCGCGCACGTCGAGCATGCGGGAGAACATCGCCGTCTCCCATCCGTTGACGACGAGCAGCACCGCAGCCGCCAATGCGGAGAGCGACGCCCAGGCCTGTGCCCACAGGCGGGCGCGCCCACGCAGGTTCGCGGTGAGCACGTCGACGCTGATGTGCTCGCCCCGGCGCAGCACGTCGGCGGCGGCCAGCATCACGATGCCGACGAGCAGGAACCCGACCACCTCGTCGACCCAGACCGGCGGACGATTGAACACGTAGCGCATCACGATCGACCAGCCGATGAGCGCGAGCGACACGAGCACGGCGGCCGCCGAGAGCGTCATCGCCGCCGTGTTGATCCACTCGATCGCCTTGCCGAGGACGCGCACCGCGAGCGACTCGCGGGCCTGTGTGCGCATGCGGCCCGATCCTCGCCTACATCTTCTCGATCAGGTCGATCAGCTTCGCGCCGTCCGGGGCACCTTCGTTGAATGCCTTGATCACCGCCGGCTGCATGACATCGCGCAACGCCTTCTGCTGCCCCTGGTCGAGCACCGTGACCTGCATGCCCTTGTCGCGCAACTGCTGGATCATCTCGGGCGGAATGTCGTCGGTTTCGGGCAGCGAGCGCTGCTCGGCCTTTTTCGCGGCGGCTTCGATCGCGCCGCGCACGTCGTCCGGCAGCGCGTTCCACCACTGGGGGCTGACGATCAGGTTGTCGTAGGCGAGCAGCAGCGGCGACGCGGCGCCGTACTTCTGCACCTCGTACAGGCGACGCGCATGCGCCGCCTCGACACCGGTGATCGTGGCATCGATGACGCCCGACTGCAGCGCCTGATACACCTCGGAACCGGGCATCGCGGAGGGCGACGCACCCATTGCGGCGAGGCCCGCGTCGAACACTTTCGACAGCCCGCGGATCTTGATCCCCTCGAAGTCCTTCGGCGCGACCAGCGGGCCCCTGGCCGACGTGAAGATCGCGTCGTTGGCGTCGACGATCCATGCGATGTTCTTCACCTGCCTGGCCTGCATCTTCTCGTTCAGCAGCGCCGCCGCGGGCGAGGACGGAAACTTGCGGATCTTGTCCGCGGACGTCATCAGGAACGGGATCGAGGTGACGTTCATCTCGGGGATGGTGCCGCCCCACTGGAAGTTCAGCACCGCGGCGGCTTCGATCTTGTTGCCGGCCACCGCGGCGTGATGCTGATTGGGCTTGAAGAGCTGCGCCGCTCCGAAGATCTGCACGTCGACCTTCCCGTTCGTCGCCGCTTCGACGTCGCTGGCGAACTGCTCCAGGTTCTTCGACGTCTGGTGCGTCGGCGGGAACTGGTGACTGATTCGCATCGTGTGGTCGGCGGCATGGGCGGCGCCGAGGGCAAGCGCCGCGGCGGCAGCCGTCAGCGCGGCGGCGAGCATCTGGTTCATCGTCTCTCCTCCTCGAATCGTTCGTGAATGGTACGGCTCAGCTCTTGCGGACTTTCAACCTTCCGAGCACCTCGTCCGTGTGCTCGCCGATTCCCGGCAGCGGGCGGCGCACGCCGGGCCTGCGCCCGCCGAGCAGCAGCGGCAGCAGTACCGACTGCGTGACCTCCCCGTCGTCGGTGCGCATCGGCACCAGCCCGCCACTTTGCCTCAGGTGCGGGTCGTCGACGAGTTGTTCCGGCCGCACGATGTGCGCGTACGGCAGGCCCGCCTGCTCGAGTCTCGGGCACAGCGCCTCGACCCGGTGGTGCTGCAGGATGTCGCCGAGGCGACGCACCAGTTGCGGACGCACCGCGACACGCTGCGTATTGGTCGCCAGCTCGGGGTCGTTTGCCAGCTCCGGCGCATCCAGCACGCGGCACAGCGCGAGAAACTGCTTGTCGCTCACGGCGCCGATGAACAGCTGCTCGCCGTCGGCGAGCGTGAACACGTCGTAGACGCTCCACGCCGATACGCGCGACGGCATCGGCGGCGGCGGCTCACCGGTCATCAGATATTGCTGCATGTGCTGCGAAACGAGAAACACGCAGTTCTCGAAGAGCGCGCTCTGCACCTCCTGGCCGCACCCGGTGCGCTCGCGCTCGCGCAGCGCGGCGAGCACGCCGATCGCGCCGAACATGCCGCCCATGATGTCGTTGACCGAGGTGCCGGCACGCAGCGGCATTCCCTTCGGCCCGGTCATGTACGAAAGGCCGCCCATCATCTGCACCACCTCGTCGAGCGCGAGCCGGTTCTCGTACGGGCCGGGCAGGAAACCCTTGTGCGACGCGTAGATCAGGCGCGGGAAGCGCTGCGACAACGACGTGTAGTCGAGGCCGAGCTGCGCCATCAGCCCGGGCCGGAAATTCTCCAGCACGACGTCGCTGTCGCCGATCAGCTCGACCGCGGTCTCGCGGCCTTCGGCGGTGCGGATGTCGAGAACGACGCTTTTCTTGTTGCGGTTGAACGAGCGGAAGAAGCCGATGCCGAGCCCGGGCAGCCTGCGTGTCTTGTCGCCGCCCGGAGGCTCGATCTTGATGACCTCGGCGCCGAGGTCGGCGAGGATCATCCCGCACGTCGGGCCCATCACCATGTGGGTGAACTCGACGACGCGCACGCCGTCGAGCGGCAGGCCGGTGGGCTCGATCGGTGCCGGATCGTTCATGCCGTCACGCAGCGCCCGCGTTGGAATCGAGAAACGTCTTCGGCAGCCCGGCGCGCGCAAGCGTGCCGTGCAGCGATTCGCCAACCAGCCAAGCGGCGAGCTTCGCGCGCAGCGAGAGCAGCCGCTCGATGTCGATTCCGGTGGAAAGCCCCATGCTCTGCAGCAGGAAGGCGAGATCCTCGGTGGCGACGTTGCCGCTCGCGCCGGGCGCATGCGGGCAGCCGCCGATGCCGGCGAGCGACGCGTCGAAGCGTTCGACGCCCACCGCGAGCGCCGCGCATACGTTGGCGAGGCCGAGGCCCCGGGTGTCGTGGAAGTGGCCGCACCAGAACCGCTCGCCGGCGATCCGGCGGGT
>JAKFES010000299.1:0-4450 GCA_036675585.1 Burkholderiaceae bacterium | reverse complement strand
CATCGCGTAGGACGTGCTCGCGACGGGCTCGGCAAAGCGGCGTTCGGCGAAAACGGGCGGCGGCGTCTGGCGCGGGGCGAGCGGGCTCGGCGCATCGCCGAGCAGGCGGCGGAGCGCCATTGCGGCGTCGGCGCCGAAGCGCGCGGCGATATTCGCCATCGGGCGGCTCGCGAGGTCGCCGATCGTCTTCAATCCCGCGCGGACGAGCGCGGTCGTCGCCTCGCTTTCGAGTTCAAGCGCGGCGACGGGCAGACGGCGGATCGCCTGCGCCTCGTCGGGGGCGGGGCGCGTCTGGTAGCGTGCAAGCGCGCGCGCGGCGTCGGCGGTGGGGCCGAGCGCGTGGCGCAAGGTCATGCCGAGCCGGGCAAGGCGCATTTCGACATCGTGCACGAGGTCCGCCTCGCCGCCGTACAGATGTTCGGCGCCCGCGATGTCGAGGATCAGCCCGTCGGGCGCGTCGAGCGCGACAAGCGGGGAATAGCGCGCGCAGCCCTGCGCGAGCCGGTCGAGCCAGTCCTGGTCGAGCACGGGGTCGTGCGGAACGACGGCGAGCGCGCCGATCTGCGCGCGCGCATCGGCGAGCGGCATGCCGACGCGCAGCCCGACGGCCTCCGCCTCTGCATCGACGCTTGCGATGCGCATCGCGCCGCGCTGCTTCTCGGCGAAGACGAGCGGCGCGTCAGGCGGCTGCGGCGCCGTGCGAAGCCATCGCTCGGTGGGCAGGAATGGGAAGAAGAGGGCCAGATAGCGCCGCTTCGTCGGGATTTGGCCCGAAAGCTTTTTCGTCATGGTTCCAGTCCAGTCGCCAGCGCGCGGGCGCCGCGCCGCCGCGCCAGCGCAGCAATTCGAGGTCGAAGGCAGGCGCGCCGGGGGCGTTGGCTTCGAGGGCGTGCGAGGCGGCGGCGGCGACGCTCCAGCGCGTTTCGGCGACGCTCGGCGCCGGCACGGCATTGAGCCGGAGCATCAGCAGCGTGGTGCCTGCATTGCGCGCGCCGAGCGTGAGGCGACGGCCGGCGGTCAGATCGAGCAAAGGGAATTTGCCCCAGCTTTCGACGATCACCGCGGCCGAGCCTGCACAGCGGATCGCATCATTGGCGCAGGCGAGCAGCATTTTGGGATCGGCGGTCTCGACGAGCAGAAGCCGGTCGGGATCGCCGCCGAGTTCGGCAATTCCGGGCGCATAGATATGGCCGGTGCGCTTGCCGGCGTCGCTCGTGCGCAGCCAGATCAGCGGTGCCTTGCCCGGCGTGCGCAGTGCGATCAGCGCGGCAAAGGCGGCGGCGCTGGTCGCGTCGAGCGCGTCGGCAGCGAAAAATTCATGGGTGCGCCCGATCATCAGCCCACCGCCGATCGCTGCGTCGAAGCGCGCGTGTCCGCTTGCCAGCCAGCCGTCGGCCCGGCGGCTTTCGAAACCGCCATTGACGGTCAGCCGGGCGATGCGTTTCCGCAGCCCGGCGAGTATGGGAGACGACTCGCACATCATTTTGTTCCTGTTATGTTCTATTAGCGCGCGAGCAGGGGCGATTGTCAAGATGAGTCGGGAGAGGCGGTATTTACCGCCAGTTCGTCATCTCTGAGGGACCCAGTGGCACGCTCACGCTCTCCCGCTTTCGCGGGAATGACAATGTGGGGGGTTAAGGCGTCGTCGAACCCGCGCTGCTGTCACCGCCGAGCGTTCGGAACAGCGCGATTCGCGTCTGGGCGAGCAACAATTGCGTCCCGACCTCGCTCCGCCGCGCCGAATAGAGGCTGCGCTGGGCGTCGAGGCTGGACAGGAAGCTGTCGACGCCGCCCTTGTAGCGCGCGTCGGCAAGCGTCGCGGTGTCGGCGGCGGCTTCGGTATTCGCCGTCGCGGCGCGCACCCGCTCGGAAATCGTGCCCTGCACCGCGAGCGCGTCGGCGACCTCGCGGAACGCGGTTTGGATCGCGCCCTCATAGCCCGCGAGCGCCGCGTCACGCTGCGCCTCGCTGACCGCGACCCCCGCGCGGCGGCCGCCGGCGTCGAAGATCGTCGCGGTGGCATCGCCGCCCGCCGACCAGTTGAAAGACCCGCTATCGAACAGGCTACCCAGCGCATTGCTGGCAAAACCGAGCAGCCCGGTCAGCGAAATCGACGGGAAGAGCTGCGCGCGCGCGACCCCGATATCGGCATTGGCGGGGCGCAGGCCATATTCGGCCTCGATCACGTCGGGGCGGCGGAGCAATATTTCGGAACTGACCCCGGCGGGCAGCGACACGATCGCGGGCGTCACTTCGACGAGGCTCGCGGGGAGCAGCGTCCGGTCGACATCGCCGCCGACGAGCAGGCGGATCAGATTCTCGTCCTGCGCGAGCGCGGTCCGTTGCTGCGCGATCGAATCCTCGGCGGTCGCGAGGATCTGTTCGGCCTGGCGCAGATCGGTGCGCGGGGCGACGCCGCCGTCGAGCCGTGCCTTGGTCAGCCGCACGCTTTCGCGCGCATTGGCAGCGGTGTCCTCGGCGATTTTGAGCAGGTCGCGGTCGGCGCCATAGGTCGCCCACGCGTCGGCGAGACTGGCGATCAGCGCGAGGCGCACGGTGCGCGACGCCGCCTCGGTGCCGAGGGCGCGGTTGCGGTCGGCCTCGGTCGCGTTGGCGAGCTTGCCGAACAGGTCGAGTTCGAAGGCGGTGATCCCGCCGCGCAGCGAGAAATCGCCACTGCCTCCCCCACTGCCGGTGCCACCGCTGCCGTTGTCCGAATAACCCGCCCCGGCGCTGATCCCGAGCTCGGGGAATTGCCCCGACCGCGTGACGCGCACCTGCGCGCGCGCCGCGGCGACATTGGCGTAGGCGACGCGCAGATCGCGATTGTTCGCGAGCGCTCGATCAGTCAGCGATTGCAGCCGCGGATCGGTGAAGACGCTTTTGTACGAGAGGATCGGCAGCGCCGCCTCGCTCTGGAGCAGATAGGCGTCGCCGGCGGGCCAGCTTTGCGGCACGGGCGGCGCGGTCAGCACCGTCTTTGGCGCGAGCGAGCAGCCGGCGAGCGCGAGCGTGCTCGCCATCAGGAGGGAACGAGCGCCGATCATGCCGGCACCTCCGCCGCGCCTTCACCCTTGTTCTTGCCGAACCGCGCGCGCGCTGCCGCAAGGCCATCGCGCACGCCGCGGCGGACGAGGACGAAGAAGAGCGGGATGAAGAAGATTGCGAGGAAGGCGGCGGTGAGCATGCCGCCGATCACCGAGGTGCCGATCGCGACGCGGCTGTTCGCGCCGGCGCCGGTCGCGATCGCGAGCGGCAGAACGCCGAAGATGAAGGCGAAGCTGGTCATCAGGATCGGGCGCAGACGGATGCGCGCCGCGGCAATCGCGGCCTCGATCACGCGTTTGCCCTTGCGTTCCTCCTGCTCGGCGAACTCGATCATCAGGATCGCGTTCTTCGCAGCTAACCCCATCGTCGTGAGCAGCCCGATCTGGAGATAGACGTCGTTTTCGAGCCCGCGCAGATTGACGGCAAAGATCGCGCCGATCAGCCCGAGCGGAATGACGAGCAGCACCGCGAGCGGGATCGACCAGCTTTCGTAAAGCGCCGCGAGGCAGAGGAAGACGACGAGCAAGGACAGGCCATAGAGCAAAGGCGCCTGCCCCGACGAGAGGCGCTCCTGATAGGAGGAGCCCGACCAGGCGACGCTGGTGCCGGGAATCTCGTTCGCCATCCGCTCCATTTCGTCCATCGCCTCGCCCGAACTGGTGCCGGGCGAAGGCTGGCCCGAGATTTCGAACGCGGGCACGCCCTGGAAGCGCGAGCTGCTGCTCGGCGTCGTCGACCAGCCGGTCTTGGCGAAGGCGGAGAAGGGCGACATCTCGCCGTCGGCCGAACGCACATACCATTGGCCCAGATCTTCGGGGCGCGCGCGATAGGGGGCGTCGCCCTGGACATAGACGCGCTTGACCCGGCCCTTGTCGATGAAGTCGTTGACATAGCGCCCGCCCCACGCGGTCGCGAGGGTCGAATTCACATCGGCATTGTCGATGCCATATGCCGTCAGCCGCTGCGTATCGACGTCGATCTTCAGCGTCGCGACATCGGGCAAGTCGGACAGGCGCACCGAGGTCAGCTTGGGATTCGCATTCGCCGCGGCGAGCAATTTTTCGCGCGCTTCGGCGAATTCGGCGCGGCTCATCCCGCTGCGATTCTGAAACTGCATCGTGAAGCCCGACGAATCGCCGAGGCCGCGCACCGCGCCGGGCACGAGCGCAAAAATCTGGGCATCGCGGAGGCCGCTCAGCGCCTTGCGCGCGCGTTCGGCGATCGCATCGGCGGTATTTTCCTGGCCCGGCCGGTCGTCCCAATGGGTGAGGTTGACGAAGCCCTGCCCGGTGTTCTGGCCCGCCGCCGCACCGCCGCCGCCGCCCGCGATCAGAAACAGCGCCTGCGTGTTCGCCTTTTCCGCGGTCAGCATATATTTTTCGATTTCATCGCGCACTTCGAG
>JAKFES010000113.1:0-4477 GCA_036675585.1 Burkholderiaceae bacterium | reverse complement strand
CGCGCGCGTCGATCTCCAGCGGCTCGCCGTCGACGATCACGACGCCGGCCGCCGCGGCGAGCAAGGCGTCGCCGGCCTCGCGCAACTGGCGAACGCCGTCTTCGCTCAGCTGCACGGCAAGGCGCGCGCCGACCGGGCCCTCGTCGATCGCGTACAGCACCTGCTCGGCGGCGTTGCGCACGAAGCCTTCGCGATACGGAAAGAACTCGGCGCGCGTCGGCGTTCCCGGCAGTCCGATCGACAGCGTCTCGCCGCTCGCATGCACGAGCGTCTCGAGCGGACGCTGCGGCATGCGCCGCGCCGCGGCATCGAACAGCGCGGCGAAGCGCGACGGCGCGGCCGTGCCGTCGCGCTGCACCGACAGTTCGAGCGAAAGCCGGGCTTCGCCCGGAATGCACACTTCGCGGCACATCAGCCACGACGCGCTCGCCTCGAGGCGAACCGACCCGCCCGCCAGCGACGCCGGCGCATCGAGCGCCATCGGCAGGACGATCTCGCCCTCGTAGCCGTAATTGGCCAGCGGCGGAATGAACAGCCGCTGCGGCACCGGCCAGCGGATCGGCCCGGCGTCGAATCCGGCCGGCAGGCGCAACTCGACCTGCGTGGGCAGCCCCGAGTCGCCGGGGTTGCGCCAGTACGTATGCCATTGCGGATCGTGCCGGATGCGAAGCCCGATCTGCATCGGCTCACCGGGAACGAGCGCGGCGCGGTCGGCGACGAGTTCGACCTCGACGTTGTCGACGCGCACGGCACCCGGGGCCGCCTGGGCCCAGGCGACGGGCGATCCCGCGAGCCCGAGTGCGAGCGCACCGAACGCCGCGAAGGTCGAAACGGCGAATCGATGCCGCAGGCCGGCGCAGGCGCGCGCAAGGCGGAACGCCGCCCGCGCGAGCCCGGGCCGCAGGGTCGGGTGCGAATACACTTTCATGCTCGGACGAATCCTACCGGAGCGATGGGCGAAGGCGCACTGCCTTCGCCGTCCGGCTCGTATACCATTCGCGCCATGGATCAGGCATCCCAGGAAGTCGAACGGCTCGGCGAGCGCGTCGACCAAATCCTCCACGCCGTGCGCCGGCTCGCCGACGAGAACACGCAGTTGCGCGAGCAACTCGCGGCCAGCCGCGACGCCAACGAGCATCTGCAGCAGCGGATCGCCGAAGCGCGCGAGCGCGTGCAGGCGGCGCTGTCGAGGTTGCCGACGCCGCCCGAGCGCGTGTCGACCCGAGACGACGTCGCCGAACACGACAGCGCCGAATAGCGGCCGCGGCGCGCACCTGGACGGACTTCACGCATGGAACAGATCGACGTCAAGATCCTCGACCGCGACTACCGGCTCGCGGTCAGCGGAGACACGAAGCCGCGCCTGCTCGAAGCCGTGCAGATCGTCGACGAGAAGATGCGCTCGATCCGCGATGCGGGTCGCGTCTCCGGGGTCGATCGCATCGCGGTGATGGCCGCGCTGCAACTGGCGCACGAGCTGCTCGGCGCGCAGCAACCCGCGGCCGGAACGCCTTCGGCGGAGCTGCTCGGACGCATCCGCAAGATGAGCGAGGATCTCGACGCCGAGCTCGCTCGCCAGCAGGATCTTTTCTGACGCGAGCGGCCGACCCTGCGCCGGAATCGCGATAGAATCGTCTCGACCCTGCAGTGTTCGACTAGGCCATACATTCCTTGAACCAATGCTCTGCATCGAGGTCGCGGCGAATCTGCGTGCCACTGTTGTGATCGTCCCTCGTCGGACGAACCTGATGTGGTACCTGCTGCGACCGAACTGAACTGAACGGTTCAGGATGCCGGCCTGCCGGCACAGGCGGGGTCATTCCTGCCTTCCTCGTCCTCTCCCGCTCTTCGCTGCACGGTCGGTGCTAGCATCGCGCGTTTCACGAAACGCGGCGCATTCATGGACATCGGCCTCATTGCGTGGTTCCTGCTGCTCGGCGCCTTCACCGGCTTTGCCGCGGGATTGCTCGGCATCGGCGGCGGCATGCTGCTCGTCCCGTTCATCACGATGCTGCTCACGGCGCAGGGGTTCCCGCTCGGGCAGATCGTGAAGATCGCGATCGCCACCTCGCTCACCACGATCCTGTTCACGTCGCTCTCGAGCGTTCGCGCGCACGCGCGGCGCGGCGCGGTGCGCTGGGACATCGCGAAGACGCTCGCGCCCGGCATCGTCGTCGGTTCGCTGATCGGCGCGCAGATCGCCGCGTGGCTGCCCGGGCCGGCGCTCGCCATCGGCTTCGGCGTGTTCGTCGGCGCGATGGCCACCCGGATGCTCACCGGCCGTCCGCCGAAGGCCGAGCGCCAGTTGCCGGGCACCGGCGCGATGCTCGGCATGGGCGGAACGATCGGCGTGCTCTCGGCGCTGGCCGGCGCGGGCGGCGGGTTCATCACGGTGCCGTTCCTCACGCGCGCCAACGTGCGCATCCACGAAGCGGTGGCGACGAGCGCGGCGTGCGGGTTCCCGATCGCCCTCGCCGGAACCGTCGGCTACATCGTCGCCGGCTGGAACCTGCAGCTCCCGGCCGGCACGGTCGGCTACATCTACCTGCCGGCGCTGGTGGCGATCGTCGCGACGAGCGTGCTCACCGCACCGCTCGGCGCGAAGGCCGCGCACGCGTTGTCGGTCGGCAAGCTTCGCCGGGTGTTCGCGCTGCTGCTCTACGTGCTCGCCGCGTACATGCTCTGGAAAGGCATCGTCGCGGCGCGCGCGTGAGTCTTCAGCGCGCGCCGAATCGCTCGCGCAGCACGTTCTTCTGCACCTTGCCCATCGTGTTGCGCGGCAGCGCGTCGACGACGAACACGCGTTTGGGCACCTTGAACGACGCGATGCGGCCCTTCAGCGCCGCGACGAGCCGCGCTTCGTCGGGCTGCGCGCCCGGCGCCGGCACGACGACGGCCACGACGGCTTCGCCGAAATCGCGGTGCGGAACGCCGATCACGGCCGATTCGAGCACCCCGTCGAGCTCGTCGAGGTACGACTCGATTTCCTTCGGGTAGACGTTGTAGCCGCCGGTGATGATCAGGTCCTTGCTGCGCCCGACGATCGACACGTAGCCGTTCGCGTCGCGGCAGCCGACGTCGCCGGTGCGGAAGAATCCGTCGGCGGTGAATTCCTCGCGCGTCTTCCCGGGCATGCGCCAGTATCCGGAGAACACGTTGGGCCCGCGCACCTGGATCGCGCCGATCGCGCCGGTGGCGCACTCGGCGCCGGCCTCGTCGACGATGCGCAGCTCGACGCCGGGCAGCGGCAACCCGACGGTTCCGGCGACGCGCTCGCCGTCGTACGGATTCGACGTCAGCATCACGGTTTCGCTCATTCCGTAGCGCTCGAGGATGCGCTGGCCGGTGCGCGCCTCGAATCGGCGGAACGTCTCGGCGAGCAGCGGCGCCGACCCGGAGACGAACAGCCGCATCGCGCGCGTGGCGGTCGCATCGAACCGCGCGTCGTCGAGCAGCCGCACGTACATCGTCGGGACGCCCATGAACACGGTGGCGCGCGGCAGCCGCTCGATCACCGCACCCGGATCGAAGCGCGCCAGCCACAACATCGAGCTGCCGGAGAGCAGCGCGCCGTGGCACGCGACGAACAGCCCGTGCACGTGGAAGATCGGCAGCGCGTGCAGCAGCACGTCGCCGCGCCGCCAGCGCCAGTAGCGGTGCAGCACGCGCGCGTTGCTGCCGACGTTGGCATGCGAGAGCATCGCGCCCTTGCTGCGGCCGGTGGTACCCGACGTGTAGACGATGCACGCGAGATCGTCGGCGCGCGAGGCGCGCGTGGCGAACTCGGCGGACTCCGCCGCGGCCGCCTCGAGCAGCGTACCGGTCCGGTCGGCACCGAGCGTGAACACGTGCCGCACGCCGTGGCGGTGCGCGATCGCCTCGACCCAGCCGAAGTTCGCCGGCGAGCAGACGACGAGCGCGGGCTGCGCGTCGCCGACGAAATAATCGATCTCGCTCGACCGGTACGCGGTATTGAGCGGCAGGAAGACGCAGCCGGCGCGCAGCGTCGCGAGATACAGCAGCAGCGCCTCGGGCGACTTCTCGACCTGCACCGCGACCCGATCGCCGGCGACGAGTCCGAGCCGCAGCATCAGGTTGGCGAGCATCGCACTGGCGCGTTCGACGTCGTGCCAGCTGTAGCGCGAGCCGTCCTCGGTCTCGATGCAGCAGGCGAACAGATCGTCGGGAAAGCCGCTGCGCAGCAGCGTGTACAGGTTGAAGTCGGTTCGCGTGTCCATCGGCTTCGGTCTCGCGCCGCGCGGGCGCGCCTCGTTCACAGAAGGGAGAGCACTGCGCGCGATGCGCTGACGCGATCGGCGACGAATTTCTCGTGGTTGGCCTCGATCTGCTCGAGGTCGTACAGGTAGTTGACCATCAGTCCGAGCGACTGCCGCAACCCTTTTCGCGAGAGGTCCGCGCCCGTGTTGATGAGAAACCTGTCCTAGTCGGCAACCTTCGGTTCCTTCAAGAGAGCGGC
>JAKFES010000150.1:0-4507 GCA_036675585.1 Burkholderiaceae bacterium | reverse complement strand
GCCGGGATCTGTTCGAGGCGATCGCGCGCGGCGAGCCCCCGAGCTGGACGCTGTCGGTGCAGGTGATGCCGTACGCCGACGCGAAGACCTACCGGATCAACCCCTTCGACCTGACCAAGACCTGGCCGCACGCCGACTACCCGTTGCACGAGGTCGGCACGATGACGCTGAACCGGAACCCGGAGAACTTCTTCGCGCAGATCGAGCAGGCCGCGTTTTCGCCGGGCAACACCGTACCCGGCATCGGCCTGTCGCCCGACAAGATGCTGCTCGGCCGGGCGTTCGCCTACAACGACGCGCAGCGCAACCGCATCGGCACCAATTTCCACCAGTTGCCGGTGAACCGCCCGAAGGTGCCGGTCAACACCTACCTGTTCGACGGGCAGATGACCTACGAGCACAGCGGCAACGCTCCGGTCTACGCACCCAACAGCGGCGGCCGCAGCTGGGCCGACCGATCCGGGGCGATGGACGATGGCTGGGAGGCCGACGGCGAAATGGTGCGCAGCGCGTACACGCTGCGCGCCGATGACGACGACTTCACGCAGCCGGGCATTCTCGTGCGCGAGGTGTTCGACGACGCGCAGCGCGACCGGCTCGTCGACCAGGTGGCCGGCAGCCTGCTCGGCGGCGTGCGTTCGCCGGTGCTGGAGCGCGCCTTCGACTACTGGAAGAGCATCGACGCCGATGTCGGGCGTCGGATCGAGGACAAGGTGCGCAGCGGCAGGGCGCCGGAACCGGCCGCGGGGATGGGAGAGCGCTGAAGGATTCGACGCCGGGGCGCCGCGGCGAGGGGCCTGCGCCGGCAGGCGCTGCGCGTTGGGAACCACTCGACGACCGCTCGGGCGCCGGGCAGGCACGGGTTTCGCGACCCGACAGCGCGCTGCCGACTTGCTCGATGTGGGCGGTCAATCTATACTGATCGGCTTTTCGGAAATCGGTCGGCGCGAGTGTGTTCGCGCGACCCAACGGTGCAGCGCGCCGTCGGCCCGCGGGTGCAGTGCGCCCAGCGGCCGGAACCAGAGGAACCCAGATGCCCACGATCAGCCAGCTCGTTCGCCAGGGTCGCGAAACGACCACGGTGAAGAGCAAGAGTCCGGCGCTCGAAGACTGCCCGCAGCGGCGCGGCGTCTGCACGCGCGTGTACACGACCACGCCGAAGAAGCCGAACTCGGCGCTGCGCAAGGTCGCGAAAGTGCGCCTGACCAATGGCTTCGAGGTGATCTCGTACATCGGCGGCGAAGGCCACAACCTGCAGGAGCACTCGGTCGTGCTGATCCGCGGCGGGCGCGTGAAGGACCTTCCCGGCGTGCGCTATCACATCGTGCGCGGTTCGCTCGATTTGCAAGGCGTGAAGGATCGCAAGCAGGCGCGGTCGAAATACGGCGCGAAGCGTCCCAAGAAAGCCTGATCGAGCCGTCTCGGCCGCGCGCTTTTCCAGAGCGCTGCGGCCCGGTCGATCAGGTGCGCGAGCCGGCTGCGGGAGGCTCGCGTTTTTCGTATTCCGGATCCCGCGGCACGGCCGGATTGCGGGTCGTGCCGAGTAAGCGGCGGTCCCCGTCGTCCCGATGGTCGGGGCGGCGAGTCGGATCGCCACGCGCGTCCCCTGGCCGGGCCGGCGCGAGCTGAACGAAAGTGAGGTGAACCATGCCACGTCGTCGTGAAGTCCCCAAACGGGAAATCCTCCCCGATCCGCTGTACGGCAGCGTCGAGGTCTCGAAGTTCGTCAACGTGATGATGCTCGACGGCAAGAAGGCCGTGGCCGAGCGCATGTTGTACGGCGCCTTCGAGCAGATCCGCACGCGCTCGGGCAAGGATCCCCTCGAAACGTTCATGACGGCGCTGCAGAACGCGCGCCCGATGGTCGAGGTCAAGAGCCGCCGCGTCGGGGGTGCGAACTACCAGGTGCCGGTCGAGGTGCGTCCCGTGCGCCGGCTGGCGTTGGCGATGCGCTGGCTGCGCGAGGCCGCGAAGAAGCGCGGCGAGAAATCGATGGGCCAGCGCCTGGCCAACGAATTGATGGAAGCCGCCGAGAATCGCGGCGGCGCCGTCAGGAAGCGCGACGAAGTGCACCGGATGGCCGAGGCGAACAAGGCCTTCGCGCACTTCAGATTCTAGGGTCCGGTGCGACTGCGCCTGCCCCGCTGAGGTCCGGCGCAGTCGCGCCGGTCCAGCGCGGCGTTCACGAGACGCCGCGCAAACCGTAGAGAGTTCCCATCATGGCTCGCAAGACACCCATCGAGCGCTATCGCAACATCGGCATCTCGGCGCACATCGACGCCGGCAAGACGACGACGACCGAGCGCATCCTGTTCTACACCGGCGTCAATCACAAGATGGGCGAGGTGCACGACGGCGCCGCGACCACCGACTGGATGGCGCAGGAGCAGGAGCGCGGCATCACGATCACGTCGTCGGCGGTCACCTGCTTCTGGAAGGGCATGGACCTGTCGATGCCCGAGCACCGGATCAACATCATCGACACCCCGGGGCACGTCGATTTCACGATCGAGGTCGAGCGCTCGATGCGCGTGCTCGACGGCGCGTGCATGGTGTATTGCGCGGTCGGCGGCGTGCAGCCGCAGTCCGAGACGGTCTGGCGCCAGGCGAACAAGTACCACGTGCCGCGCCTGGCGTTCGTCAACAAGATGGACCGGATGGGGGCGAACTTCTTCAAGGTCTACGACCAGATGAAGGTTCGCCTGAAGGCGAATCCGGTGCCCATCGTCGTGCCGATCGGCGCCGAGGAGAACTTCCGCGGCGTCGTCGACCTGATCAAGATGAAGGCGATCCTGTGGGACGACGCCTCGCAGGGGATGCGCTTCGATTACGGCGAGATCCCCGCCGAGCTCGCCGACGTCTGCGCGAAATGGCGCGAGAACATGGTCGAGGCGGCCGCCGAGGCCGACGAGGAGCTGATGAACCGCTACCTCGAGGACGGCGAGCTCCCCGAGGACGACATCCGCAAGGGGCTGCGCAAGCGCACGGTTGCCGGCGAGATCCAGCCGATGATGTGCGGCAGCGCGTTCAAGAACAAGGGCGTGCAGCGCATGCTCGATGCGGTCATCGAGTTCCTGCCGTCGCCGGTCGACATCCCGCCGGTGGCCGGCCACGACGACCACGATGCCGAGGTGCTGCGCCATGCCGAGGACGGCGAGAAGTTCTCCGCGCTCGCGTTCAAGCTGATGACCGACCCCTTCGTCGGGCAGCTCACGTTCATTCGTGTGTTCTCGGGCGTGCTGAACTCCGGCGACACGGTGCTGAACTCGGTCAAGGGCAAGAAGGAGCGCATCGGACGGCTGCTGCAGATGCTGGCGAACCAGCGCGAAGAGATCAAGGAAGTGCGCGCGGGCGACATCGCCGCGTGCGTCGGCCTGAAGGACGTCACGACCGGCGAGACGCTGTGCGACCCGACGGCGCCGATCGTGCTCGAGCGCATGGATTTCCCCGAGCCGGTCATCCACCAGGCGGTCGAACCGAAGACGAAGGCCGACCAGGAGAAGATGGGCATCGCGCTCGGTCGCCTGGCGCAGGAAGATCCTTCGTTCCGCGTTCGTACCGACGAGGAGTCGGGCCAGACGATCATCGCCGGGATGGGCGAACTGCACCTGGAGATCATCGTCGACCGGATGAAGCGCGAGTTCGGCGTCGAGGCGTCGGTCGGCAAGCCGCAGGTCGCGTATCGCGAGACGATCCGCAGGACGTGCGACGAGGCCGAAGGCAAGTTCATCAAGCAGTCGGGCGGACGCGGTCAGTACGGCCACGTCGTGCTCAAGCTCGAGCCGCTCGCGCCCGGCGGCGAGAAGAACTTCGAGTTCGTCGACGCGATCAAGGGCGGTGTCGTGCCGCGCGAATACATCCCGGCGGTGCAGAAGGGAATCGAGGAAACGCTGCCGTCGGGCGTGCTCGCCGGCTATCCGGTGGTGAACGTCAAGGCGACGCTCTTCTTCGGTTCGTACCACGACGTCGACTCGAACGAGAATGCGTTCAAGCAGGCCGGGTCGATCGCGTTCAAGGAAGGCATGCGTCGCGCCGACCCCGTGCTGCTCGAGCCGATGATGGCCGTCGAGGTCGAGACGCCCGAGGACTACGCCGGCGGCGTCATGGGCGATCTGTCGTCGCGTCGCGGGATGGTGCAGGGCATGGAAGACATGGCCGGCGGCGGCAAGGTGATCCGGGCGGAAGTGCCGATGGCCGAGATGTTCGGCTACGCGACGACGCTGCGCTCGCTCACCCAGGGCCGCGCGACGTACACGATGGAGTTCAAGCAGTACGCGGAAGCCCCGAAGAACGTCGCCGAAGCCATCATCTCGGCGCGTACGCGGTGAGCGGCGGCGCGCACGCAATCTTGATATCGAATCAACGCTAAACGGGTAACGGAGTCTCGAAATGGCGAAAGGAAAGTTCGAGCGTACGAAGCCGCACGTGAACGTGGGGACGATCGGGCACGTGGATCACGGCAAGACGACGCTGACGGCGGCGATCACGACGGTGCTCTCGAGGCAGT
>JAKFES010000070.1:0-4554 GCA_036675585.1 Burkholderiaceae bacterium | reverse complement strand
GTACGTCGCGCACGAACGCACGGCCGCCGTGGAACTCGCCGACGAGCCGCACGAGATACAGGCCCAGGCCCAGGTGCGTGCCGCCGCCGGCGCGATGCGTGCGCACCGAGACCATCGAATCGAACAGGCTGTCCCGCATCGCATCGGGCAGCGCCGGGCCGCGATTGCGTACCGACAACGACCACATCGGTGCGCCCGCCTCGGTCGTCATCCGCAGCGACAGCACGATCGGCGTTTCCGGCTCGGCGAAATCGACCGCGTTCGAGACGAGCTTGTCGAGCGCCTGCGCGATCGCCTCGGGGACGACCGGACACAACGCCGAAGCGATCGCGCAATCGAGCTCGAACGCGCGCGGCGCGAAGGCGCCGCGATAGCCGTCGACACACGCGCGAAGCAGCGCGACCAGATCGACGGTCTCCAGCTCGCTGTCGGCGAGCATCGTCTCCAGGCTCGACGCCTCGCCCATGCTCGCGACGATGCGCTCGAGCCGCTGCGTGCCGTCGCGTGCCCGCGCCAGATACGAATCGCGCGGCCCGCGCTGCGCCTCGGTCTCGGCGGCGAGATTCTCGAGCGACGAGCGCACGACCATGATCGGCGTTCGCAGCTCGTGGACGAGCCGCCCGCGCAGGTTGCCCACGTATTGCTGGTGCTGGCGCAGCCGCTCGAGCACGCTCGCATAGCTCTGGGCGAGTGCGCCGATCTCGTCGGCCACCACCGGCTCGCGCACGCTGTCGACGACGCGGCCGCGCGAATCGATCGCGCGCTCGGCCTGGCGGCGCAGCCGAACGATGCGCGCGACGGTGACCGAGCCGACCGCGAGCAGCGCGAGCGCGGTCGCCGCCATCGCCGCGGCCGTGAGCAGCGTGAGCCGCTCGATCGCGCGCGCGTGCGTGCCCAGCCGCGAGCCCGTGTGCTCCTCGACGACGAGCGCGCCGACGACGCGATCGCCGACCCACACCGGCTGCGCACTGGTGAGCAGCCACGCCGGCAGGCCGCTGTCGGAGTCGACGCGCTCGGCCTGCTGCGCGGCGAAACCGGCCAGTGCGCGGCCGAGCGGCGACTGCGCCGAAGCGCTCGCCGCCGGCGCCGACGCGTCGAAGACCGCGGAGGCCGGCGATGTCGCCGAGTCGCCCGGTGCGTCCCGATCGGGTGCGAAAGCCTCGAAGCGCCCGGGCCGCAAGCTCACGGTCGCCGACAACAGGCGCCGCGCGAGGCGACCCTGCCAGTCGTCGGCCGGCGGCGGGCCGGCGGTGATCGTTCCCGACTGCGCGAGCAGCGCGCCGCCCGAGTCGAACACCGATACGCGCCCGCTGGCGCGCGCGAGCCCGCGCACCGCCTCGCTCCACAACGTCGTGCGCGGATCGCGCGCCTGCTCGCTCATCGGCTGCACCGGCGTGAGCAGGCCCGAATCGCCGCGCCCTTCGATGCGGCGCGACCCGAGGTAGTCGACGTCGACGATGCGAACGCGCAGGAAGCGCGGCTCCTCGTCGAACTCGATCTCCGCGACCCAGCCGCCCGGCCGTTCGCGCGGCACGATGGAGCGCGCGCGCATCGTCTCGGGCGTGGCGCCGGCCTCGACGATCAGCCGATCGCCGGCCAACTCGACGCCGTCGGCCCGCTCTGGCAGCACGAGCCGCTCGTCGTCGCCGTCGACGAGCAGGAAGAAGCGCCCGGGGCGCTCCTGCGCGCGCGCCGCGGCGAGCCGGACGTGCATCGGCGACACGCCCGCGTCGGTCGCGCGCATCGACAGCGCGCGCCCCGGCGCCTCGAGCCACTCGCGCGCCTCGTGGTCGACGACGACGTCGGCGAGCAGCTCGACCGGCAGCAGTTCGGCGCCCGCGCGCCGGCGCATCGTCGCCTGCTCGACGTCGAACAGCGCGCGGTGCTCGTGCAGCGATGCGGCAAGGTTGCGCGCCGCCTGCGCCTGGTTCTCGAGCCGTTCGTTGCGCGCGAATTCGGCCATCACCTCGACGAAGCGCAGGCCGATCGGCGGCAGCGCAAGCAGCGGCACCATCGCCAGCGCCAGGCTGAAGCGAAGGCCGAGCGGAAGTCGCCAGCGGCGCCGCGCGCTCATTGCGGACTCGTTTCCGCGCCGATCAGCGGCTCGCCGCGCGTTCGACGAAACGGTATCCGAGGCCGTAGACGGTTTCGATCGCGTCGAACGCGGCGTCGACCGCCTCGAACTTGCGCCGGATACGCTTGACGTACGACGTCACCGTCTGGTCGTCGACGACCAGATTGGCTTCGCGCATCAGCGTGTCGCGATCCTTCACGTGGCCGGGATGGCGCGCGAGCGCGTGCAGCATCCAGAATTCGGTCACGGTGAGTTCGACCGGCAGGTCGCGCCAGGTGGCCTCGAAGCGCGCCGAATCGAGCACGAGCGCGCCGCGGATCAGCCGTTCGCCGGTGCCCGTGGGCTGCGCGAGCGCATCGACGCGTCGCAGCAGCGCGGTCACGCGCGCGAGCAAGTGCGGAAAGCTCACGTTCTTGGTGACGTAGTCGTCGGCGCCCAGCCGCAGCCCCGAGACGATGTCGATCTCGGAATCGCGCGCCGACAGCATCAGGATCGGCAGCGTGCGCGCGTGCTCGCGCAGCCAGCGGCACAGCTCGAACCCGCCGTCGGGCTCGTCGCCCAGCCCGATGTCGATGATCGCCACGTCGGGCAGCCGGCTCGACAACGAGCGCTGCGCCTGCTCGCGGTCGGCGAAGCCCGACACCTCGAAGCCGTGGCGCACGAACGCGTCGCACAGGTTCTCGCGGATGGCGGGTTCGTCCTCGACGATGGCGATTCGGCGCGTCATCGGAGCAATGTAGCGCAAAGGGCGCCGCAGACGGCAGCGCGCGCCGCCGCCCGAACTTTGCCCGAATGCTGCCCGCAGCGATCCGAATCGAGCCCGGCCCGCGTCCCGCCGGCCGCGCTGCAATCACGCCATGACACAGGAAACCGTTCGCGACACGCTGCCCGCCCAACCCGACGCGCCCAACTTCGATTGGCGCGAATGGGTGTCGTTCGTCGGCTCGGTGCTCGGCACGGCGGTCATCGTCTCGGTCGTGCTCGGCGGCATCGTGCTGATGCTGAGCGCCGCGGCCACCTGAGCCGCACGCCGTCCGCCGGCGCCGCCCTTCAGTTCGCCGCGCAGCAGTTCTTGTACTTCCGTCCGCTGCCGCACGGGCACGGATCGTTGCGCCCGATCTTCGGCTGCGCGCGCCGCACCGTCTCGACGCGCATCGCCGCCGGCGTCGTTCCCGCTTCACGGTACGGGCGGAAGAACTCGTGGATGTCGGCCACGTCGGCGGCCATCCGGTCGATCAGCGTCTCGCATTCGCGCGGCGACAGCGGCCCGGCATTCGACTCGTCGTCGAGCGCCGCGGCGAGCGCCTCGACGGCATCGAGCGCATCGTCGAAGTCCTTCTCGTCGAGCAGCGCGTCCCAGCTGTCGGGATGCGCTTCGACGCCGCGCAGGAAGCCGACCGCCCACGCGACGCCGTCGGCGTTGCCCTGCTCGTCGTAGGCGAGTACCGGGCCGAATTCGCCGGCGTCGAGCGCCGCGACGACGCGTCCGGCGTGTCGGCGCAGCAATGCGGCGATCTCGGCCTGCGCCTCGGCGGACACGCCCGCCGGTGCGGCAACCTGCGCGTCGCCGGACGCCTCGACGCCGAGCACCTCGCGCAGAATCCCGCTTTCGGGCACGACGTCGGGAACGCAGGCGAGCGCGGCCAGATAGCCATCGATTTCCTCGACGACCATCGCGTCCTCGTTTCCGGTGGCCTCGAGCAGGTCGGCGAGCCGCTCGAAATCGTGCTCGTCGAGCGGGCGCAGGTCGTCGGTCGTGGCCGGTGCGAGGGCGATCATGACGGCGATGGTACTCGCGATCAGCGCCGGGCCTGGAGCCGCTGCGGCTCGAACGCGACCTGTCCGTCGTCGGACCCGAACAGCACGCCTCCCTCCTGGATCGACACGTGCAGGCGCATCGCGCGACGCGCGAGCGCGCCGATCGCCTCGCCCGCTTCGCGCGGCACGAGAACGACCTCGAGGTTCTGGCAGCGCGCGAGCGCGGTGGCGTTCTGCGACCACCAGGCATCGGCCTTCGCGCCGCCGTAGGTGAACACCGAAACCTCGCGCGCGCGCCCGCAGGCACGGCGCACGCGCCGTTCGTCGGGCCAGCCGACGTCGATCCAGGCGTCGATCGCGCCGGTCGCATCGCTGCGCGAAAGGTCCGGGTCGTCGTCGGTCGACAGGCCGCGGCCGAAGACGAGCGAGGCATCGGCGTGCATCGCGAACGCGAGCACGCGCATCATCATCCGTTCCTCGGTTTCGGACGGGTGCCGCGCGAGGATCAGCGCGTGGTCGGCGTATCGGCCGCGGTCGATGTCGGCGATCGACAGCGCGGCCTTGTAGATGGTGGCTCGCAGCGCCATGCGGCACTGTACCGGATGGCGCTGCGAGGTCGTTGCCACGGCGCCGGTGCCGCGGCACCGACGCGCTCAGCTGCGCGGCGCCTGCGACGGGGCGTCGGTGCCCGGCGCGCCGCGGCGCCATTCGCCGCGCGGGCC
>JAKFES010000110.1:0-4564 GCA_036675585.1 Burkholderiaceae bacterium | reverse complement strand
GATTGCCTCGCGCGTTCCCGGCAGCGCCTCGACCAGGTCCGCGTCGGCCGCCTGCGCCTCGAGCAGCAGGTACACGTCGCGCACCAGAGGCGCCGGTGCATCGAGCGCGCCGGCGGCGCTGCCGCGTTGCGCGCGCATCGCCTGCTGCAAGGCGATCGCCCGGTAGCGCTGCACGGCGAGCGCATCGTCGGCGCCGTCGAGTCGCGCCGGCAACCAGATCGAGACGTCGTCGGTCGCGGGCACCGGGCGCAATCGGCGCGGCAGTTGCACGCGCCGGAACACGCGTGCGAGCAGCGTCGTCGGCGCCTTCGCCTGCGCGATGCGCAGCGGAAAGCTCCGGCCGAAGACCGCGCAGACCAGCAGGTCGACGCGTGACGCGACGTCGGCGAGCTCGATCGCACGCGCCGTGTCGCGCCCGGCGCGACGGCGCCGCCACAGATCGCGCGCGTAGACGGTCGCGTGTCGCGCTGCGTCGGTGATCAGGTCTTCGGGTTCGGGCACGGGCCGTCGCGCCGGTGCTTCAGACGAACGTGGCGTCCACGAGGTCGCGCATCGCGTCGGTCAGCGACGCATCGTCGGACAGCGGCGAGACGACCGCCACGCGGCAGGCGTCGCGCGGATCGGTCCCCGCGGCGATCAGCCGCGCGGCGGCGATCAGCAGGCGCGTGCTCGGCACCTCGGGCAGCCCGCGGTCGTGCAGCGTGCGCAGGCGGTGCGCGAGGGAAACGAGCGCGTGTGCCGTCGCGCGATCGGCACCGCCCTCGCGGACGACGATCTCGACCTCGCGTTCGAGCGGCGGGAAGTCGAACTCGAGCGCGACGAAGCGCTGGCGCGTGCTGGGCTTGAGGTCCTTGAGCATCCGCTGGTAGCCGGGGTTGTACGAGACGACGAGCTGGAAGCCGGGCGCGGCATCGACGGTCTCGCCGGTCCGGTCGATCGGCAGGGTCCTGCGGTGGTCGGTGAGCGGATGCAGCACGACGATCGTGTCCTGGCGCGCCTCGACGACCTCGTCGAGGTAGCAGAGGGCGCCGTCGCGCACCGCTTTCGTCAACGGGCCGTCGTGCCACGCGGTGCCGTCGTGGCGGATCAGGTAGCGGCCGACCAGGTCGCTCGCGCTCAGGTCGTCGTGGCACGAGATCGTCACCAGCGGGCGCTTGAGCCGCCACGCCATGTATTCGACGAAGCGCGTCTTTCCGCAGCCGGTCGGCCCCTTGAGGAGTACGGCCAGAGCGCGCGCGTGGCAGCGCTCGAAGATCGCGATCTCGTCGCCGCCGGGGAGGTAGAACGGCTCGGCGTCCGCCGCGAAGCCGCCTGCGCCGCACACCGAAGCGAGCCGGTCCATCGGTGCGCGCGTCGCCGTCGGTCTCAGCGCGGGGAGTCGGCCATCGCCGCCGGCGTGTCCGGCGCGGCCGGGGGGCGCTCGTCGGCGAGCACGAAACGGGGCGCGTGGCGGAAGAAATCGATGATGAACAGCGCCACGCCGACGGCGAGCAGCGAAGCGGTCGCCAACAGCATCAGGAAATGGACCTGGATCTTCAGCTGCGTATCGAGGTAGCCCAGCCCCAGCACGCGCTCGAGGTAGACCTGCGCGATGCCCGCCGTGCCGAACGACAACGTCATGCCGAACATTCCGCTGATCTGCAGCCAGAACGCCCAGTAGCCCAGCGGCGAGCCCTGCTCGCGGCGCCCGTGCGTCATCGCGGGCAGCGCGTAGCTGATCATCGCGAGGACGATCATCGCGTAGGCGCCGTAGAACGCGGCGTGGCCGTGCATCGCGGTGATCAGCGTTCCGTGGGTCCATTTGTTGACGCCCGGCCAGGTATGCGCGAGGCCGAGCAATCCGGCGCCGAACAGCGTGAACAGCGTGCTGCCCAGCGTCCAGTGGAGCGCGAGCGTGTTCGGATGCGCGAGACCCGAACGGCGGATCGCGTAGTACGCGTAGACCGCCATGCCGACGAGCGCGGCGGGCTCCAGCGCGCTGAAGAATCCGCCGAGCGGGAGCCAGTAGTAGGGCACGCCGACCCAGTAATAGTGGTGCGCGGTGCCGAGGATGCCGGCGATGAACACGAGCCCGACGATCACGTACAGCCATTTCTCCATGACTTCGCGATCGGCGCCGGAGAGCCGGATCAGCAGGTAGGCGAGGAACGCGCCCTGGATCATCACCCACACGCCCTCGACCCACAGGTGGATCGTCCACCAGCGGTAGAAGATCGAGACCGTGTAGTTCTCGTAGTGCAGCAGCGCCGGCAGGTACAGCACGGCCGCGCTGCCGAGGCCGAGCAGCAGCACGCCTTCGGTGGTGGTGAAGCGGCCGGACTTGCGGATCGTCATGCCGATGTTGTAGAGGAACATCAGCAGCACGACGACGATCACGATCTTGTGCGGCAGCGGCTGCTCGAGCATCTTGTTGCCCGTGCCGTAGCGGAACAGGTAGCCGATGATCGCGCTCACGCCCATCACCGTCCACAGCACGAGCTGCACGTAGGCGAGCTTCACGCTGTGGAGCTCGGTGCGCGATTCGTCGGGCACCATCCAGTACGTCGCACCCATGAATCCGGTCAGCACCCACACGATCAGCAGGTTCGTGTGGATCATCTTCGTGACGTCGAAGGGCAGGACGTACAGCAGCGGATCGGGCCCGAGGTATTTCGACGCGGAAAGCAGGCCGAAGACGATCTGCAGTCCGAACAGCACGACCGCCACGGCGAAGTACCAGTAGGCAACGGACTGGGACCGGTATCGCATCGAAATCTCTCCGTAAGACCGCCGGCCGCGCGACGCGCGGCCGGGTCGGCGTCAACGCAACGAGCGCAGGTAGGCGACGAGCTGGTCGATCTGCTCGGGCGCGAGGTCCTTGCCGTACGAATTCGGCATGAACGACATGCCGTCGGCCGAGTACATCGCACCCGGCACGAGATGCGCGCTCGGCTCGACGATCGATTCGCGGATGTATCCGTCGGCGTCGCGCGCCTGCCCCTTGTAGTCGGGCGAGCCGATGAGCTTCTCCGCGCGCCCCGCGACGCCGGCCACCGAAGGCCCCGCCATGCTCACGCCGGGCGCGATCGAGTGGCACGCGTTGCAGGCGGGCGCCACCGAACGGAACAGGCGTTCGCCGAGTGCGGCCGGGTCTTCGACGCCCGAGACCGGACGCGCGCCGGGCGGCGACTGCGCGCCTGCGGGCGCGGTGCCGGGCGTGTCCGCCATCCGCTCGACCGGGCGGTCGGTGCCGGGAATGGTCGCGCCCGTCACGAGGATCGGCCGCGGCGGCCAACCCTGGTTGTCCACCTTGCTGACCCAGTCGAGGAACGCGATCAGGTCGTCGATCTCGTTCTCGGCGAGATCCTGCCGCGGCATCAGCCTGCGGTGGCGCTGTTCGTCGTAGAACTTCGACGGGTCGCGCATGTACGCCTTCAGGTACGGCGCGCCGCGCAACTGCGTGATCTTGGTCAGGTCGGGTGCGTAATACGCGCCCTCGCCGAACAGCGTATGGCAGTTGATGCAGTTGTACTTGTGCCAGACGTCCTGGCCGTGGCGCACCTCGGGCGTGATCGCCGATTCGTTGGTGAGCGCGGGGAACTGGCGATGGCTGTCGACCGTCATCCCGAGAAAGACGAGGGCGGAGATCGCGGTCGATACGATGGCGAACAGCCGAGTCTGGCGCTTGTTCACGGAATCGGCTCCCTAGACGCCGATCCAGGACCAGTTCGTCAACGCGATGTACGCGGCATAGAGCAGGGCGACGGCAACGAGCAGAACCACGAAGTGACCGAAGAGCTTCAACGCCGCCTGCATCCGCCGTCTCCTTGTGCCCCCCGTGGGGCAGGAGGCGCGGTCGTACCTTAACGGACCTGCCCGGCGAATGCAGCCCGAGCGCGTTCCGAAATTCGGGCGGGGAATCCTCGCGTACGAAAAGAAAAGCCCCTCGCGTGGAGGGGCTCTTGCGGGCCGGGCGGGCCGGCCCATGCCGGCCGGCGGGCGACCCTACTTGATCTTGGTTTCCTTGTACGCGACATGCTTGCGCGCGACGGGATCGAATTTCCGGATCTCCATCTTCTCGGGCATGTTCCGCTTGTTCTTCGTCGTCGTGTAGAAATGGCCGGTTCCGGCCGTCGACTCGAGCTTGATCTTGTCACGCATCGGGATGCTCCTTTCGGGGACGGACTCAGGCCTCCCCGCGCGCGCGCAGGTCGGCGAGGACGACGTCGATGCCTTTCTTGTCGATCAGGCGAAGCGCCGCGTTGCTCACTCGCAGCCGGATCCAGCGATTTTCGCTCTCGATCCAGAAACGGCGGCTTTGGAGGTTCGGCAGGAAGCGGCGTTTCGTCTTGTTGTTCGCGTGCGAGACGTTGTTGCCGACCATCGGCCCTTTACCGGTGACCTGACAGAATCGGGCCATGACGAGTGTCCTTTGGGGGTTCGCGCAAAGCCGGTGATTATAGCAGGTGAAGGGTGAAGGGTGAAGGGTGAAGGGTGAAGGGTGAAGGGTGAAGGGGGCCGAGCCGGCTGCGCCGTGTACCGCAATTGGCGAGCGTTGCTGGACTCGGGCGCAAGATAACGCGGT
>JAKFES010000024.1:0-4654 GCA_036675585.1 Burkholderiaceae bacterium | reverse complement strand
GCGTTCGGCGGGCACAGGTGGTTGCCGAAGGTCGTCGCCTTCGGGTACGCCGCGTTCAGGATCGTGCCTTCCGGAATGACGATCTCGATCGGCTCGACCATCCCTTCGTTGTGCGGGATGTCGGGGTTGACCATCTGCAGCAGCGTGAGGATGGTGGCCGAAGCGCTCGACGTGAAGGTGCCGTTCACGAAGCCGTTGGTCTGCGCGTCGGTGCGCGAGTAGTCGAACTTGATGCGGTTGTCCTGCACGTCGATGTCGACGCGGATCGTGAATTTCGAGCCCTCGTGGCGGCCGTCGTAGTAGACGCGCCCTTCGCCCGAGTAGCGCCCGTTCGGGATCTTCGCGATCTCGGCTTCCATCATCCGGCGCGTCGCGTCGAACAGCGCCTGCTTGTGCGCCTCGAAGCTCGCCAGCCCGTACTTGTTCAGCAACTCGAGCACGCGCCGCTCGCCGACCGTGCACGCGCCCATCTCGGCCTTCATGTCGTGCTGGACGATGTCCAGGCGCACGTTGGCGAAGATCAGGTTCCAGACGTCCTTGCGCAATTTGCCGCGTTCGACGACCTTCACCGGCGGGATGCGCAGCGCCTCCTGCCAGACCTCGACCGCGTTCGGGTTGTAGCCGCCGGCAACGTTGCCGCCGATGTCGGCCTGGTGGCCCTTCACCGCGGTCCACGCGACGAGCTTGCCCTCGAAGAACACCGGCTTGAAGACGGCGACGTCGTTGTTCTGGTTGCCCAGGCTGAAGACGTCGTTGTGGAAGATGACGTCGCCCGGGTAGATCTCGTCGCCGAAGTAGTCCTTGATGTACTTGCAGACCGGCGCGAGCGAGAACGCGAGGATCGGCAGGTTCTCGGTCTGCTCGAGCATCCGGCCTTCGCCGTCGTAGAGCCCGGTGACGTAGTCCTTCGCCTCGCACAGGATCGGCGAGCGCGTCGTCTGCTCCATCGAGATGCTCATCTCGTCGGTGATCGACCGGAAGGTGCGTGCGTACACCGACAGCAGGATCGGGTCGACGTTCGTCGTTTCGGCGGTGGCATTCATCTTCGTCTCCGGTTGCGCGGAGGGGTTGCCCGGGGCGGACGGCGAGGCGGGGGCGGGGACTGCGGCGTTCATGCGGCGGCTCCGGCCGGCTCGCGCGTCTCGCTTTCGCCGAGCGCCGCGCGGACGAGGTCTTCGCGGCCCTTGCGGAACAGCACGAACGAGCCGAGCGCGTCGACGACGCAGTCGAAGCTCGCGTCGACGAAGATCGCGGTGGTCACCTGCTCGATCATCGCCGGGCCGTCGACGCGGTTGCCGTGGCGCATCCGGTGGCCGTCGTAGATCGGCACCTCGGCGAAGGCCTTGTTCATCGGCACGTAGACCGGTCGGCGGCCCTTCAGCGCGTGCGCGCTGTCGGCGCCCTGGAACGCCTCGCGGCGATAGCCGGGCTTGTCGGTGCTGCCGATCGCCTGCACGCGCACGTTGATGATCTCGATCGGCGTCGCCTCCTGCTCGAGCGAGTAGCCGTACAGCCGCTCGTGCTCGGCGTGGAAGAGCTTCGCGATGCCGGCGGCGTCGCGCGCAGCGACCAGCGCGCGCGGCACGACGAAGGACACCTCGTGGTACTGGCGGATGTAGCGGCAGTCGAGCTTCAGCTCGGTGCGCCGCTGCGCGGCGGGCACGCGCTCCTCGTCGAGGTGCGCGTCGCCTTCGCGCGCCATCTCGTCGACGGTGGTTTCCAGCCGCGCCCAGTCGGCGGAATCGAGCCGCGCGACGAAGGTGCGCACGTAGTCGTGCTTCAGTTCGCTCATCAGCATGCCGAAGGCGCACAGCACCGACGACTCGCGCGGGACGATCTGCAGCGGGATCTCGAGCTCGTCGCAGATCGCGCAGGCATGGATCGGACCGGCGCCGCCGGCCGGAACGATCGGGAACTCGCGCGGATCGAAGCCGCGCTTGATCGTCACCTCGCGCACGCCCTGCGCCATGTTGTTGCAGGCGACGCGGTACATGCCGGCCGCCGCTTCCTCCACGGACAGTCCCATAGGGGTCGCGATGTGCGTCTCGATCGCGCGTCGTGCGGCGTCGACGTCGAGCGTCATCTTCCCGCCTGCGAAGAACGCCGGGTCGAGGTAGCCGAGCACGACGTTCGCGTCGGTCGTCGTCGGCAGTTCGCCGCCCTTGCCGTAGCACGCCGGACCCGGGTCTGCGCCGGCGCTCTGCGGCCCGACGCGAAGCAGTCCGCCCTCGTCGAGCCAGCCGATCGATCCGCCGCCGGCGCCGATCGTGTGGATGTCGAGCATCGGCAGCGCGAGCTTGTGGCGCGCGATCTCGCCGTCGTTCTTGATCATCGGCGTGTCGACCGACACCGACGCCTCGAAGCTCGTGCCGCCCATGTCGGTCGTGATGCACTTGTTCTGGCCGTGCGCGCGCACGTAGAACAGGCCGGCGCCGGGGCCGCCGGCGGGGCCGGACAGCAGCGTGAGCGCCGCCTTCTCGCGCGCGAGCTGCGGCGTGATCACGCCGCCGTTCGACTGCATGATCAGCAGCAGTCCGCCGAAGCCGGTGCGCTTGAGCCGCGCGACGAGCTGGTCGAGATAGTGGTTCAGCTTCGGCCCGACGTACGAGTTCAGCGCCGTCGTGCTCACGCGCTCGTAGAAGCGGATCGACGGCAGCAGGTCGGTCGACACCGTGAGGTACGCGCCGGGCATCTCGCTGCGCACGAGCTCGGCTGCCGCGCGCTCGTGCTCGGGGTTGGCGAAGGAGTTCATGAAGCAGATCGACACCGCATCGACGCCTTCGGCGCGGAACTGCGCGATCGCGCGGCGCACCGCGTCGACGTCGAGCGCAGCACTTTCGGCGCCGTTGCGGTCGATCCGGCCGGGAATGCCGGCGCGCAGGTAGCGCGGCACGAGCGGCTTCACGTTCGTGTAGCGGTTGTTGTACTGCTCCTCGCGGATGCCGCGGCGCATCTCGAGCGCGTCGCGCACGCCTTCCGTGGTGAGCAGCGCGCTCTTCGCGCCGGTGTGCGTCAGCGTCGCGTTCGTCGTCACCGTCGTGCCGTGCACGATCGTGTCGATCGTCGGCGCGAAGGCTTCGAGCGTCATCGGCGGATCCATGCTCGCCGCGATGTCGGTGAGGCCGGCGACCACCGCGATCGACGGGTCGGCGGGCGTCGACAGCGTCTTGAAGATCGCCGGCTCGGCGCCGTCGCGGGTGACGACGAAATCGGTGAAGGTGCCACCGACGTCGATTCCGATCTTGAGCGTCATGCTCGGGCTCCTTCCTGGATGGTTTCGCTGGCCAGCGCGGCGAAGCGGCGGACCTCTTCCTTGCGCACCTTGCCGAGCGCGGTCTTCGGCAGTGCGTCGACGAAGACGACGTCCTTCGGGTGCTTGAAGCGCGCGATGCGACCTTCCAGCAGCGCGAGCACGCCGTCGGCGTCGATCTTGCTGCCCGGATGCCGTACGACGACGGCGACGACGACCTCGCCCCATCGTTCGTCCGGACGGCCGACGACCGACGCCTCGTCGACGTCGGGCGACTCGATCAGCACGTTCTCGATCTCGGCCGGGTAGATGTTCTCGCTGCCCGAGATGATCATGTCCTTCTTGCGGCCGTCGACCCACAGGAAGCCGTCGGCATCGAAGTGCCCGACGTCGCCCGTGTGGAACCAGCCGTCGACGAGCACCGCGTCGGTGGCGGCGCGGTCGTTCCAGTAACCGCGCATCACGTTCGGGCCGCGCACGAGGATCTCGCCGCTCGCCCCGGGTTCGACGTTGCGCGCGTAGTCGTCGACGATGCGCAACTCGCACGCTTTCGCGGCGCGACCTGCGCTGCCGACGCGAAGCGCGTCTTCGCGCCGCTGGTACGCGGCGATCGGGCAGGTCTCGGTGGCGCCGTAGACCTGCGCCATCGGAATGCCGCGCTCGTGCACCGACCGGATCAATTTCTCCGCGACGATCGTCGAGCCGGTCGTGATCATCCGCAGGCTCGACAGGTCTGCGCTCGCCCAGCGCGGGTGCGCCATCATCGGGTCGAGTTGCGCCGGGACGAGCACGGTGAGCGTGATGCGCTCGCGCTCGATCGCATCGAAGGTCGGCTCGACGTCGAAGCGCGGATGCAGCACGACGGTGGCGCCGACGCGCAACGCAGGCGTCGTCTGGTTGTTGAGACCCCCGACGTGGAACAGCGGCAGCGTCGTGAGGATCCGGTCGTCGGCCGTCATGTCGTGCATCGCCGCGCTGTTCTCGGCGTTGGCGGCGATCGCGCCTTGCGTGAGCAGCACGCCTTTCGGCTTGCCGGTCGAGCCCGAGGTGTAGCAGACGAGCAGCGGCTCGTCGTCGAAGGACGCGCGTGCGGGAAATGCGGCTTCGTCGGCGCCTTCGAGGAACGCTCTCCAGGCGCTCCAGCCGGCGGGGGCGTCGGCCATCGCGACGAGACGGGTTCCCTCGAGCGCCGCGCGGTACGCGTCGGTCTGCCCGACGAAGGCCGGTTCGACGACGAGCACGCCGGGAGGGCAGTCGGCGAGCATCTGCCGGTGCTCGGGCGCCGCGAGCCGCCAGTTCAGCGGCATGAACATCGCACCGAGCCGTGCCGCCGCGAACAGCAGCGCGAGCATCTCGGGGCTGTTGTGGCCGAGCCAGGCGACGCAACCGCCTCGCGTGACGCCT
>JAKFES010000128.1:0-4686 GCA_036675585.1 Burkholderiaceae bacterium | reverse complement strand
CGTCGGTTCCGTCGCGTGTGCGGTATTCATCGCTGGCTCCCGCGAGAACGATCGGAACGGCCATTCTCACCCATCCGGCGCCCGGGGTGCCCGGTGGGCGTCACGCGTGGGGGTACGAGGCGAAGGACCCGAGAAAGCGGGTGACGGCGTCGCGCGCCTCGGCGCCGCCGACGGTGGCGACGAATCGTTCGCGCTCGGCGTCGAGCGCGCGCTCGATCGCCGCGAGATCGCCGGCGAGCAGCCGCTTGCCCTCGCGCATCGTGACGCCCGGCGCCGCGGCGATGCGCTGCGCCGCGTCGCGCGCGGCGGGCGCCACGGATTCGGGCGCGGCGAGCTGGGTGACCAGACCGCATGCCAGCGCCTCGTCGGCCGGCAGCGCACGATCGAGCAGCACGCACGCCGAGGCACGCCGACGCCCGACGACGAGCGGCATCAGCGCGGTCCACCCGCCCTCGGGCGAAATTCCCGCGCGCGCAGAGCGGGGATCGAAGACCGCATCGTCGGCCGCAATGACGACGTCGCAACCGATCACGAGCCCGATCGCGCCGCCGGCCACCGTTCCGCGCACAGCGCCGACGACCGGCTGCGGCAGTCGCAGCAACGAGACGATCGCCTGGTTCAGCAGTCCGACGAACTCGGCCGAATACGTCTCGAGCGCACTGCCCTGCATCTCGCGGGCGAAGCGAAGCAGATCGCCGCCGACCGAAAACGTGTCGCCGTCGGCCGTGAGCACGACGGCGCGGGTCTCGTCGCGCCGGCCGATCTCCTCGAGTGCGACGCACAGATCGAGCAGCAGGTCCGGCACGAGCGCATTGCGCATCGACGCGCGAGCGAGCGTGAGCGTCGCGACCGCACCGGCGTGCGCCACGCGCACCGACGAGCGATCGGCGCTCACCGCGCGTCCCGCGCGATGCGCAACGCGCGCAACCTGCCGACGATGCCGGTGGGGAAGTTGTAGACCGACAGCACGAACAGCAATCCGAGCCACAGCAGCCAGCGATCGGGCGAGAACAACGCGGCGAGCAGCGGGACCGCCTCGAGGCTGTTCGAGACGATGCGCATCAGGTCCTGCAGGTAGCTCTGCGCGAGCACGAAGATCGCGCTGCCGATGACCGCGCCGTACATCGTCCCCATCCCGCCGATCACGACGATCAGCAGGATGTCGAGCATGATCTCGAAGGACAGCGAAGTATCGGGCCCGTTGTAGCGCAGCCAGATCGCGAGCAGCGCGCCGGCGAGGGTGGCGAACAGCGCGCCGAGCACGTTCGAGACCGTGCGGAACACGACGATCCGGTAGCCGATCGCCTCGGCACGAAAATCGTTCTCGCGGATCGCCTGCAGCACGCGGCCGAACGGCGAATTGACGATGCGCAGCAGGACGAGGAACAGCGCGAGCACCGAGAAGAACAACAGGTAGTACGTCAGGAAGCGCCCGTCGATCGACGCGCCGAACACCGGCGCCTCGAACAACTCGAACGACGGCTGCAGCACCGCGGGAACGCGAAAGCTCAGCCCGTCCTCGCCGCCGGTGAAATCCGAGAGCTGCGAAGCGAGCGTCTGGAACGCCGCAGCGACGGCCAGCGTGATCATCGCGAAGAAGATCGCCTTCACCCGCAGGCTGAACAGCCCGATCGCCAGCGCGAGCAGCACCGAGAGCACGAGCGCGAGCGCGACGCCGATCGCGATCGCATCCCAGCCGGGCCCGAGTCGCGTGCTGGCGATCGCCACGCCGTAGGCGCCGATGCCGAAGAACATCGTGTGCGCGAACGAGACGATGCCGGTGTAGCCGAGCAGCAGGTCGTAACTGGCGACGAGCAGCACGAAGACGAGCACCTTGGCTGCGACCGACAGCGAACGCGCACCGGGGAACACGAAGGGCATCAGCAGCAGCACGACGACGATCGCGAGCAGGATCGCCGCGACGACGCGGCTGCGCGGGTAATCGCCCGAGAGCAGCGTGCGGATCATGCGCGCGCCCTCGTCATTTGTGCGCCAGCGGGAACAGGCCCTGCGGGCGCCACAGCAGGATCGCCATCATCAGCAGGATGTTCGAGAAGAGCGCGACCTTCGGCGCGAGGAAGCCCGTGTAGTTCGCCATCAACCCGACGAGCAGCGCGCCGATGAAGCAGCCCATGGTCGAGCCGAGCCCGCCGATGATGATCACGATGAAGATCAGGATCGTCACCTGCGCGCCCATCTGCGGCACGACGCTCTGCTGGTACAGGCCCCACATCACGCCGCCCAGTCCGGCAAGCGCCGAACCGGCAACGAACACGCCGACGAACAGCCGGCGGATCCGGTAGCCGAGGCTTTCGACCATCTCGCGGTCCTGCACGCCGGCGCGGATGAGCAGCCCGATCTTCGTGCGCCCGAGCACGAACAGCAGCGCGACGAACACGACGAGGCCGACGACGACCGCGAGCAGCCGGTATTTCTCGACGGCGGCTTCGCCGACGACATAGGCGCCGCGCAGCGCGGCCGGCAGCGGCAGCGGGATCTGCTGCGGGCCCCAGATCACCTTGATCAGTTCCTCGCCGATGATCATCCCGCCCATCGTGATCAGGATCTGCTTCAGGTGATTGCCGTACACCGGACGAACGATCAGCCGCTCGAACGCGAACCCGATCGCTGCGGCGACCGCCATCGCGGCGAGCATCGCCAGGCCGATCGCCGCCAGGTTCAAGCCGATCGATTCGGACGAAGTCCACAGGCCGAGCGGCGCGAGCACCGACATCGCAACGAAGGCGCCGAACGCGATGAACACGCCGTGGCCGAAGTTCAGCACGTCCATCAGCCCGAACACCAGCGTGAGTCCGGAGGCGATGATGAAGATGATCATCCCCATCGCGAGGCCGGCGACCGTCAGCGTCACCCAGGTCGGCATGCTGCCGATCATCGGCAGCGCGACCAGCGCGAGCGCCAGCACGAGCACGTACGGCGCGTAGTCGCTCGCTCTCACTGGTGCGCCCCCAGCGAAAGGCCGAGCAGCCGCTGCTGCAGCGCCTCGTCGCCGGCGAGCGCCGACATCGCACCGCGATGCACGACGCGGCCGTCCTCCATCACCGCGACGGTGTCGCCCAACTCGCGCGCGAACGCGAAGTTCTGCTCGACGAGCAGGATCGTCGCGCCGGCCGCCTTCAGCTGGCGAAACGCATCGAGCATGTTGCGGATGATCGACGGCGCCAGGCCCTTGCTCGGCTCGTCGACCAGGATCAGCGCGCGCGGCTCGACGATCGCACGCGCGACGGCGAGCATCTGCTTCTGCCCGCCGGAGAGCAGTCCCGCCGGATGGCCCCAGAACTTCTTCAGCGCCGGGAACAGGTCGTGGATCCAGCGCAGCCGCTCGGCGTCGATGCCGTCGGCGTCGCGCGCGCCGCGCGCCGCGAGCACGAGGTTCTCGCGCACCGTCAGGTCCGAGAAGATGCCCATGTTCTCGGGGACGTAGGCGATGCCGAGCCGCGCAATGTCGGGCGTCGCCTGCTTCGTGATGTCGGCATCGCCAAAGCGCACGTGGCCGGCGCTCGCCGTCCACAGCCCCATGATCGTGCGCAGCGTGGTCGTCTTGCCCGCGCCATTGCGCCCGAGCAGCAGCGTCGTCTGGCCCGCCGGCACCTGGAGATCGACGCCGTGCAGGATGTGATAGGCACCGATGTGCGTATGAACGCCGGCGAGCGACAGCAACACGTCGCTCACGAAGCGGCCTCCTCGTCCTCGTCGGCGCTCATGCCGAGGTACGCCTGCTGCACGACCGGCGAGGCGATCACCGCGGCGGGTTCGCCGTCGGCCGCGAGCTTGCCGTTGTGCAGCACGATGATCCGGTCGGACAGCTCGCGAACGACGTCCATCTTGTGCTCGACGAGCAGGATCGTCTTCGTCGAATCGCGCTGGATGTCGCGGATCAGGTCGAGGATCACCGGCACTTCGTCGACGCTCATGCCCGCGGTCGGCTCGTCGAACATGAACACGGTCGGCTCGAGCGCGAGCAGGATCCCGACCTCGAGCTTGCGCTGGTCGCCGTGCGGCAGGCTGCTCGCCGGCGCGTCGCGCCGCGCAGCGAGCGCGATGCGCTCGAGGATCGCCTCGGCCTCGCCGATCAGCGCGCGGTGGTCCGACCAGATCGACCACAGGTTCAGCCCCATGCCGCGGCGCGCCTGGATCGCCAGCCGCACGTTCTCGAGCACGGTCAGGTTCGGGAACAGGTTCGTGAGCTGGAACGCGCGGCCCAGCCCGCGCCTCGTGCGCTCGGGCGCCGGCAGCTCGCTGACCTCGTCGCCGCCGACGAAGACGCGGCCGGACGTAGCCTTGAGCTGACCCGAGATCAGGTTGAAGTACGTCGTCTTGCCGGCGCCGTTCGGGCCGACGATCGCGGTCAGCGTGCCCGGGCGAAACGCGCACGAGACGTTGTCGACGGCGACGTGACCGCCGAAGCGGATCGTGAGGCCCTGCGTTTCGAGCGAGGGCGTCATCGGCCGTCCTCTCGCACGACCAGCGGGACGGCGAGCGGGTGCGCTGCGGTTTGCGCCGGCCGCGAAGCCGGCCTTCGGCTCCCCTGCGCTGCTCGCCACCGCGGGCGGCTGCGCAACTCGCCCTCGCCGCGGCGCCCCTTCGGGGCTTGCTGCTCGGAGCTCGAACAGTGCTCGCCGACTGCCCCCGCGCTGGCTGCGCTGCTCGGCGGCTTCGACGCCG
>JAKFES010000019.1:0-28559 GCA_036675585.1 Burkholderiaceae bacterium | reverse complement strand
CGCGCGAGCGCGATCAGCTCGTCGATTCGCGCGAGCGCGCCCTTGCCGTAATCGGACAGCACGAGGACGTCGCAGTCGTCGAGAGCTGCACGCACCGATTCGTGCGTGCGCTCGAGCATCGCCTCGTCCGGCGCCTGCTCGAAGTCGACCCGCAGCAACTGCTGGTTGCGCCCGACCACGCGCAGCTTGATCGTCGTCGGGACCGCGGCGTCGCGCCCCGCGTGCAGCGCGATTCCGCAGGCGCGGGCGAGCGCTTCGACCCGCTGCCCGGGTTCGTCCTCGCCGAGCACGCCGACCAGCGTCGTGCGCACGCCGAGCGTCGCCGCGTTGAACGCCACGTTCGCCGCCCCGCCGAGCCGTTCCTCGCTGCGCGTGATGCGCACGATCGGCACCGGCGCCTCGGGCGAGATGCGCGCGACGTCGCCGAACCAGTAGCGATCGAGCATCAGGTCGCCGGCGACCAGCACGCGGGCCTGCGAGAAATCGATTTCGGCGGGCCGATCAGCCACGTTCGAGCTCCTCGCTGCGCTTCGGCGCATAGGTGTCCCACCGATTGCAGCCCGGACACTGCCAATAGAACTGACTCGCCTTGAACCCGCAATTGGCGCACACGTAGCGCGACAACCGACGCGCCTGCGCCTGGATCAGCTGCTGCGCGAGCTCGATCTCGGTTCGCTCGCCCTCGCCGAGCAGGGCCGCCTTCAGGCTGAGCAGCTTCTCGAGCCCGAGCAGCGACGGCGATGCGCGCAATGCCTGTTCGGCCCATCGCACCGTGGTCTCGCCGCCGTCGCGCGCGGCGCGTGCATCGGCGAGCGCGGCGAATGCGTCGATCGACGGGTGCTCGCGCTGGATCGCCTCGAGCGCGTCGATGCCTTCGCTGCAGCGCCCGAGCGCGGTGAAGGCATCGAGCCATGGCTGCCCGACGAGCCCGAGCCACGCCGGGTTCGAGCGCTGGACCTCGCGCCACGCGGCGATCGCCGCCTCGGGCTTGCCCTCGGCCAGCGCGACTTCGCCGCGCAGCAGCGCGGGTCGCGGATGCCGGGGGTCGGCGCGCGCGGCGAGGTCGAGCTGGTGGCGCGCGTCGGCGAAGCGCGTCGGCGCCTCGCTCGCCAGCGCCTGCGTGGCGAGCTCGCAGCGGAAATGCGCGATGGAACGCGAGCGGTTCTCGCCGAGGTCACGCTGCAGGCGCTCGGCGATGTCGATCGCCTGCGGCCAGTCGCGCACCATCTGCGCGAGCTCGAGCCGGTGCTGCAGCGCCTGCAGCCCGTAGCGCGTGCCCTCGAGGCGACGGAACGCCTCCTCGGCGCGATCGAGCAGCCCGGCCTTGAGGTAATCCTGCCCGAGCTCGAACAGCGCCTGTTCGCGCTGCGACGCATCGAGATCGCCGCGCTCGACCAGATTCAGGTGCACGCGGATCGCACGGTCGGTCTCGCCGCGCCGGCGAAAGAGATTGCCGAGCGCGAAATGCAGCTCGATCGTCTCGGGGTCGACGCGAACGACGTCGATGAACGCGTCGATCGCCTTGTCGGACTGCTCGTTGAGCAGGAAGTTCAGCCCGCGGAAATACGCGTCGGGCAGCCCGTCGCGCCGGCTCGCGGTGACGCCCTGCCCGGCTTCGTAGCGCGACGCGAACCAGCCCAGTCCGAAGAACAACGGGATCGCCAGCAGCCACCAGGTCTCGAATTCGAGCATCGCGCAGCGGCTTCAGACACCCAGGCCGGTGGCCGGATCGGGTACCGGCTCCGCGGGCGCCGGCGGCGCGGCGGCAGGCACCGGCGGATGACTCGCGTGGCGCAGCTCCCGGGTGAGCCGTGCGATCTCGCGCCGCTGGCGGAACAGCGACGGCACGGCGGCGAGCAGGCCCAGCACGACGCCGGCGATCAGGAAGACCAGCAGGAACACGACGAGCGGCGCGTGCCACGAGAGCTGGCCGACGAGGAATCGCAGTTCGACGCTGTCGGTGTTCGACAGCGCGAAGCCGAGCGCCGCGACGAACAGCGCCAGGTTGAACAGCCACGTAAGGAACCGCATCCGGGAACTCCGTTGCCAGCCGAGCGCTATTCTGAACGACTGCAGCGGCGCACGGCGCCTCGACGGGATCGGCCGAAAGGCCGGTAGACGTGCGCGCGAATCCGGTTCAACGAGCGCCGGGCATCGCGGGCGTCACGACTCTTCGCGCTGCGGGCCGGCGTCGACGCGCTCGCGCAGCTGCTTGCCCGGCTTGAAATGCGGGACGCGCTTCTCGGGAACGAGCACTTTCTCGCCCGATTTGGGGTTGCGTCCGATGCGCGGCGGCCGGTACGACAACGCGAAGCTGCCGAACCCGCGAATCTCGATCCGGTTGCCGTCGGCGAGCGTGCGCGCCATCGCGTCGAGAATCGTCTTGACGGCGAACTCCGCGTCCTTGGCGACGAGCTGCGGATAGCGTTCGGCGAGCCGGGCGATCAACTCGGACTTGGTCATCGCCGCGGGCCCGGAGGCATCCGCGGGATCGAACGAATCGTAGTCGTCTGGCTGCAATGCCATCTGCCTGCTCCGCGCGAGACGCACGCCCGCGGCACGGCCGCCTGCGCGCGAACGGTCGCGCCGCGGGCCGGGCCCGCGGCGCGATCGCCGTCACTCCTTCGGCGTGTCGAGCTTCGCGCGCAGCAGCGCGCCGAGATTCGTCGTACCGCTCGCCGCCCCGCTCTCGGCCTGGATGCGCTGCAGCGCCTCGGCCGTCTCCACCGTGTCGCGCGCCTTCAGCGACAGGTTGATCGAACGGTTCTTGCGATCGATGTTGACGATCATCGCCTCGATCTCTTCGCCTTCCTTCAGGTGCTGGCGGGCATCCTCGACCCGGTCGCGCGAGATCTCGGAGGCACGCAGGTACCCCTCGACGTCGCTGCCCAGATCGATGACGGCGCCCTTCGGGTCGACGCTGCGCACCGTTCCGCGAACGACCGCACCTTTCTCGTTGGTCGCCGCGTAGTTGGTGAACGGATCGCCCTCGAGCTGCTTGATGCCGAGCGAAATGCGCTCGCGCTCGGTGTCGATCGCCAGCACCATCGCCTCGATCTCGTCGCCCTTCTTGAAGTTGCGGACGGCTTCCTCGCCGGGGCTGTGCCACGAGAGATCCGACAGGTGCACGAGGCCGTCGATGCCGCCCGGCAGCCCGATGAACACGCCGAAGTCGGTGATCGACTTGATCGTGCCCTGGACCTTGTCGCCCTTGCGATGGTTGTCGGCGAACTCCTCCCACGGATTCGGGCGGCACTGCTTCATGCCGAGCGAGATCCGGCGGCGGTCCTCGTCGATCTCGAGCACCATCACCTCGACCTCGTCGCCGAGGGCGACGATCTTGCCGGGGTTGACGTTCTTGTTCGTCCAGTCCATCTCGGAGACGTGGACCAGGCCCTCGATGCCCGGCTCGATCTCGACGAACGCGCCGTAGTCGGTGATGTTCGTGACCTTGCCGAACATCCGCGTTCCCTGCGGATAGCGCCGGCCGATGCCGACCCACGGGTCGTCGCCGAGCTGCTTGACGCCGAGCGAGACGCGGTTCTTTTCCTGGTCGAACTTCAGGACCTTGGCCGTGACTTCCTGGCCGACCTGCAGCACCTCGGACGGGTGACGCACGCGACGCCACGCCATGTCGGTGATGTGCAGCAGCCCGTCGATTCCGCCGAGGTCGATGAACGCGCCGTAATCGGTGATGTTCTTGACCACGCCGTGCACGATCGCGCCCTCGTGCAGCGTCTCGAGCAGCTTCGCGCGCTCTTCGCCCTGCGTGAGTTCGACGACCGCGCGGCGCGACAGCACGACGTTGTTGCGCTTGCGGTCGAGCTTGATCACCTTGAACTCGAGCGTCTTGCCCTCGTACGGCGTCGTGTCCTTGACCGGGCGCGTGTCGATCAGCGACCCGGGCAGGAAGGCCCGGATCCCGTTGGTCATCACGGTGAGCCCGCCCTTGACCTTGCCGGTGATCGTTCCATCGACCTGCTCGCCCGACTCGAGCGCCTTTTCGAGGCTGATCCAGGCGGACAGTCGCTTGGCGCGGTCGCGCGACAGGCGCGTCTCGCCGTAGCCGTCCTCGAGCGCTTCGATGGCGACCGAGACGAAGTCGCCTTCCTTGACGTCGAGTTGGCCGCGGTCGTCGTGGAATTCCTCGATCGGAATGAAGCTTTCCGATTTGAGTCCGGCGTTGACGACGACGAAATTGTGGTCGATGCGCACCACCTCGGCGGTGATGACTTCGCCCTGGCGCATTTCCTGCCGCGACAGGGACTCCTCGAACAATCGAGCAAAACTTTCGCTGGCTTCGGTCGAAGTTGCGGTTGCTGTAGTCAAATTGATTCCCGTATGTACGATTCACGCCGAGCGGTCGATTCCCGCGGCGGCTGCGGCCGACCCGATGCTACGGGCGGCGGACCGGCGCGAGGCGGCAACCCAGCGGTGTTGATCCCCTTCATCGATTCTCCGATGAAGTCCCTTCGCCGGTCGGCCCTTCAGCAAATCCGGCGCCTGTGCGCGTGATACGCCTTGAGCACCCGCTCGACGGTGGCGTCGATGTCGAGATGCGTCGAGTCGATCACGATCGCGTCTTCCGCGGGTCGAAGCGGCGCGACGGCACGGTGGGCGTCGCGCGCGTCGCGCTGCTGCAGGTCCCGCAAAAGGTCGGGGAGTGTAGCAGAAAACCCCTTTTCGATCAACTGTTTATGCCGGCGCTCCGCGCGCGACTCGGCGCTCGCCGTCAGGTAGATCTTCAGCGCGGCGTCGGGAAAGACGACCGTGCCCATGTCGCGACCGTCGGCGACCAGCCCGGGCGGGATGCGGAACGCGCGCTGCGACGCGAGCAGCGCCTCGCGCACGGCAGGCCATGCGGCGACGCGCGAAGCCGCGTTGCCCACCGCCTCGTCGCGAACGACCTCGGTGACGTCGTGCCCGGCCAGTTCGATGCGATCTTCGACGAAACGCACCGCGAGCCGGCGCGCCAGCGCGGCGAGCCCGCTCTCGTCGTCGAGATCGACGCCGTCGCGCATCGCCTGCAATGCGCACAGCCGGTACAAGGCCCCCGAATCGAGGTACGACCAGCCGAGGGCGCGCGCGACGCTCTGCGCGATCGTGCCCTTGCCCGACGCGGTCGGCCCGTCGATCGTGATGATCGGCACGTTCATGGCGCGCGTCTCCGCGCCGGGTGAGCCGGCGGCGCGCATCTCACGACGCGGCCCGCTCTTCGATGTCGAGCCCCGCGCGGCGCGCGAGCGCGACGAAACCCGGAAACGAGGTGGCCACGTTCATCGTGTCGCGCACGACGACGTCGCCCGCCGAACGCAGCGCCGCGATGGCGAGCGACATCGCGATCCGGTGATCGCCGTGCGCCTCGACGGTGCCGGCGCGAAAGACCGCGGCTTCGCCGGCGCGGCCTTCGATGACGATTCCGTCCTCGGTCGGTTGCGTGGGACAACCGAGCGCCGCCAGCCCGGCGGCCATCGTCGCGATCCGATCGGATTCCTTGACGCGCAATTCGGCCGCGCCGCGCAGCACGGTGCGCCCGTCGGCGCAGCACGCGGCGACGAACAACGCGGGGAATTCGTCGATCGCCGGCGCCACGAGATCGACCGGGATCTCGATGCCGCGCAGCGCCGCCGAACGCACGCGCAGATCCGCGACCGGTTCGCCGCCCGCCTCGCGCTCGGCGCCGATCTCGATATCGGCGCCCATGCGGCGAAGGATCTCGATCACGCCGGTGCGCGTGGGATTCATCCCGACGTGCTCGAGCCTCAGATCCGAACCGGGCGCGATCGACGCGCCGACGAGAAAGAAGGCGGCCGACGAGATGTCCGCCGGAACGTCGATCGTGGTCGCCCGCAGCGTCTGTCCGCCGGTGACGGTCGCGACGCCGTCTTCGCTGCGCACCGCGACGCCGAAGCCGCGCAGCATGCGTTCGGTGTGATCGCGCGTGGGCGCGGGCTCGACGACGGTGGTCTCGTCCGACGCGTACAGCCCGGCGAGCAGCAACGCCGATTTCAGTTGCGCACTCGCCACCGGCATCTCGTAGCGGATCCCGCGCAGCGCGTCGACCGGTTCGATATGCACCGGGGGATGGCCGTCGGTCGTGTCGATGCGCGCGCCCATGCGCGCGAGCGGCTCGGCGACGCGGCGCATGGGGCGCCCGGACAGGCTCTCGTCGCCGACGAGCGTCGACGCGAAACGCTGTCCGGCGAGCAGCCCCATCAGCAGCCGCATCGCGGTCCCCGCGTTGCCGCAGTCGAGCGGCGCGCTCGCCGCGCGCAGCCCGTGCAGGCCGACCCCGTGCACCGCGACGCGCCCGTCGTCCGGCCCTTCGATGGCGACTCCGAGGGCACGGAAGATGTCCATCGTCGAGATCGCGTCGGCGCCCTCGAGAAAGCCCGAGACGAGCGTCGTGCCCTCGGCGATCGCACCGAGCATCACGGCACGGTGCGAAATCGACTTGTCCCCGGGTACGCGGATGCGACCCGTCAGGCGCCCGCCGGGGCCGACGCGAAAACTGCGCGACATTGAAATGTTCCTCGAAGCCGTTGCGCCGGCGCGGCTGGATGAAAGGGGATGGACGACCGCAAACGCCCGATTCTACCGAGTCGATCCGGCGAGCCGCGCGCAGCGGCGCCGGATCCGCCCGCTCAGGCGAGCCGGTTTCGCCAGCGGCTCGCCGACGAGAAGATCCGCACGAGCGCGTCGCGATCGCCATCGCGCAAGGCGGCGTACACCGCTTCGCTGCTCTCGCGGAAACGCTGCGCCGAATCGAGGCATGCCTCGCGGTTGTCGAGCAGGATGTCGGCCCACAGCTCCGGCGACGACGCGCCGACCCGCGTGGTATCGCGCAGGCCGGCGCCGCTGTATTCGACCGCGCGATCGGCGAGCCCGTAGCCGGCGATCGCCGCCGACAGTGCGAAGGCCACCGCGTGCGGCCAGTGCGACACCTCGGCGAAGAGCCGGTCGTGCAGCGTCGGATCGAGCATTTCCACGTTCGCCCCGGTGGGCTCGAGCAGGCGCGTCACGGCCTCGCAATGCTGCATGGGCGTGGCCTCGACCGGGCACAGCAGCCAGCGGCGTCCGCGAAACAGGTCGGGGTCGGCGGCCTGCGCACCGCTGCGCTCGGAGCCCGCGATCGGATGTCCGGGGACGAAGCGCAGGAACGCGTCGCCGAGCCCGCTGCGCGCGGCGTCGATCACGCTTCGCTTCGTGCTCGCGCAGTCGGTGACGATCGCCTGTGCATCGAGCGCGTCGCGGATCTGCGGAAACAACGCCGGGATCGCCGGAACCGGCGCGGCGACGACGATGAACGACGCGCCGGCCACCGCTTCGGCCACCGACGCGCACGCGGTGTCGAGGTAGCCGAGCGCGCGCGCGACCTGCGCGTCGTCGCCCGGCGAGTAGCCGGCGAGCTGCGCGCCGGTCTTCGCGCGCGCGAGTGCCGCACCGAGCGATGCGCCGATCAGGCCGACACCGAGGATCGCGACCTTGCGCCCCGTCACGCGCGCTCCATCGCCTGCTCGAATGCGCGCAGGAACACCTCGTTCTCCTCGGGCAGCCCGACCGAGACGCGAAGCCATTCGGGCAGTCCGTAGTTCGCGACCGGCCGCACGATCACGCCCGCGCGCAGCAGGCTCTCGTAGACGCGCGCGGCGTCGCCGACGCGAACGAGCACGAAATTGCCGTGCGACGCAACGTATTCGAGGCGCATGCGCTCGAAGGCGCCCTGCAGGCGCTGCAGGCCCGCGCGATTGAGCGCGTAGCTGCGCTGCAGGAACGCGTCGTCGGACAGCGCGGCGAGCGCGGCGGCCTGCGCAACCGAGCTGACGTTGAACGGCTGGCGCACCCGGTTCATCAGGTCGGTGAGCTCGGGCTGCGCGATCGCGAAGCCGACGCGCAGTCCCGCCAGGCCGTAGGCCTTCGAGAAGGTCCGGCACACGACGAGGTTCGGCCGATCGCGCACGCGCCGGATCGAGTCCGACCGCGAGGCCGGCTCGAGGTACTCGTCGTAGGCTTCGTCGAGCACGACGACGACGTCGGCGGGAACCGACGCGACGAAGGCGTCGACCGCTTCGCGCGGCAGCCAGGTGCCGGTCGGGTTGTTCGGGTTGGCGACGAAGACGATCCGCGTGTCGGTCGCGATCGCCGCCCGCATCGCGTCGAGGTCGTGGCCGAGCTCGCGCGCGGGAACGACGATCGCGCGCGCACCCGTTTCCTGCGTGGCGAGCGCGTACACCGCGAACGAGTATTGCGAATAGACCGCCGAGGTGCCGGGCTGCAGCAGCGCGTGCGCGGCGAGTTCGAGCACGTCGTTCGACCCGTTGCCGAGCGTGATCCAGTCCGGCGGCACGCCGTAGCGAGCGGCGATCGCCGCCTTCAGCGCGAAGCCGTTCGAATCGGGGTAGCGCGACAGCTCGGCGACTTCGGCGAGCATCGCCGCGCGCGCGGATTCGGGCATGCCGAGCGGGTTCTCGTTGGACGCGAGCTTGACGATGCGTGCCGGATCGAGCCCGTATTCGCGCGCCAGCTCCGAGATCGGCTTGCCCGCCTGGTAGGGGGCGATGCCACGGACGTATTCGGGTGCCTGGATGCTCATGATGGGATGAAAACCGCCGGGTATCGGGAGGAAGAAAACAGGAGGAAAACAACGAACCGGCGCCGCGCCGGTCGCGCCGATGCAGGATAACCGAGACGCGCGCTCAGCCCGCGCTGCGCGGGTACGAGCCGACGACCTTGCAGAATGCTGCCTGCGCGGCGATCTCGCGCAGCGCCGCGGCCACCGGCGGATCGTCGCGATGGCCGATCAGGTCGATGTAGAACAGGTACTCCCACAACCCCTGGCGCGCCGGGCGCGACTCGAAGCGCTTCATCGACACGCCGTGGCGCGCGAACGGCTCGATCAGCGAATGCACTGCGCCCGCACGGTCGGGCACCGACAGGATCAGCGAGGTCTGGTCGGCGCCCGAAGGCGCGCACGCATATTCGCCGATCACGGCAAAGCGCGTGCGATTGTGCGCGTCGTCCTGGATGCCGGTGGCGACGAGCTGCAGCCCGTAGCGCAGCGCCGCCTGTTCGCCGGCGATCGCCGCCGTGCCTTCGTCGCACGACGCCAGGCGCGCCGCCTCGGCGTTGCTCGACACCGGAAGCCGCTCGATGCCGTGCGCATGCGAGTCGAGCCAGCGGTTGCACTGCGCGAGCGACTGCGCGTGCGAGACGATGCGCGCGACGCCTTCGAGCGTCGGGCGCAGCCGCATCAGGTTCTGGCGCACCGGCAGCGAGATCTCGCCGCTGATCGTCAGCGGCGTCTGCAGCAGCAGGTCGAGCGTGCGGCTCACCGCGCCCTCGGTCGAGTTCTCCACCGGAACGACGCCGAAATCGGCGCTGCCGACTTCGGCCGCGCGAAAGACCTCGTCGATCGACTCGCAGGCGATCGGATCGACCGACGAGCCGAAATGCCGCAGCAGCGCCTCCTCGGAGAAGGTTCCGGGCGGCCCGAGATACGCCACGCGCAGGCGGCGCTCCAGGTCGCGGCATCCGGAGATGATCTCGCGCCAGACGGCCTCGATCGCGTCGCCCGAGAGCGGACCGGCATTGCGCGCGCGCAGCGCCGCGACGACCTGCGCCTCGCGTTCCGGACGCATCACCGGCGCGGTGTTGCGCTTCTTCCATTCGCCGACGCGCTGCGCGAGGCGCGCGCGCTCGTTCAGCCGGTCGAGCAGCTCGCCGTCGACGCGGTCGATCGCTTCGCGCAGCGCATCGAGCGTCGGGAGCTGCGCTTCGTCGGGCGCAGGCGGGCTTGCGGGTACGCCGGAGGATTCGGACATCGTGAACGGCATCGTATCAAAGCACCTGCGGCGCCGGCAGCCAGTACAGCAGCCACGGCAGCGTGAGCGCCGCGCTCAGCGTGGACAACGCGACGGTCGCGCTGACCTCGCCGACCTGCGCCTCGTAGCGTTGCGCGAACAGATAGACGTTCGCGCCGGTGGGCAGCGCCGCGGTCACCGTCGCCACCGCGAGCGGCAGCGCGTCGAGCCGGAACAGCCAGGCCCCGGCGACCCAGACGAGCAGCGGATACGCGACGCTCTTGACGACGGTCAGGCGCGCGGCGGCGGCCAGCCCCGCGCGCAGGTCGAACTGCGCGAGCGAGGCGCCGAGCAGCACGAGGCACAGAGGCGTCGCCGCCGCGCCGAGCATCGCCAGCGAATGGTCCAGCGGCACCGGAACCGGCCAGTGCATCGCCGACCAGGCGAGCCCGGCGAGGATCGGCAGCACGACCGGGTGGATCAGCGCCGAACGCGCGACCTGCAGCAGATGTGCGCCGAGCGTCGGCCACGACCGCCGCTCGCCGTTGCGCGCACCGGCCAGCGACGTCTCGAGAACGAGCGTGCCGAGCGTCAGGAAGACGAGCGCGTGCCACGCGATGATCGTCAGCAGGAATGCGAGGCCCGTTTCGCCGTACGCCAGGCGAACGACGGGGATACCGAGCATCACCGTGTTGCCGAACACCGCGCTCAGCGCCTGCAGGGTCGCGGCCGCGGCACCGCGACCGCGCGCGAACTGCACGCCGAGCACGACGGCGAACAGCGGCAACCCGACCGAGTAGTAGGCGAGCGAGGCGCCCGGCGTGAGCCGGTCGAAATCGACGCGCGCGATCGCGCCGAACAGCAGCGCCGGCATGAAGATGAGGAACGCGGCATCGGACAGCGCGCGGATTCCCTCGGCGCCGAGCAGCGCGCGCCGCGCGGCGACGAAGCCGATCGCGATCAGCACGAACACCGGCAGGACGATCTCGCTGAACAGCGCCACCCGCGCGTCGCCGCAATCGAGAAGCGCTGCGCGCGACCGGCTTCAGCGCGCGCCGTCGGGCGATTCGCCGTCCGGGGCCGAGCCGGAATCGTCGTCCTCGACCTCGTCGCGCTCGAGCGGGCCCGGCTCGACCGGGCCGAGCGCGTTGGCCGCGGCCACGTCGAGCTCCGCATCGCCGTTGTCGGCCGCGTCGCGCTCGACGACGCGCTGTACGCGCGACAGCGTCGTGCCCTCGTCGACGGCGATCAGCGTGACACCCTGCGTCGCCCGCCCCATCTCGCGGATTTCGCCCACGCGGGTGCGCACCAGCACGCCGCCGGTGGTGATGAGCATGATCTCGTCGCGCGGATCGACCAGCACCGCGCCGACGACCTTGCCGTTGCGCTCGCTCGTCTGGATCGCGATCATCCCCTTCGTTCCGCGGCCGTGACGCGTGTATTCGGCGATCGGCGTGCGCTTGCCGAATCCGTTCTCGGTGGCGGTGAGCACCGATTGCTCCTCGCTGCCGGCGACCAGCATCGAGATCACCTGCTGGCCATCGTCGAGCATCATGCCGCGCACGCCGCGCGCATTGCGCCCCATCGGCCGCACGTCGTTCTCGTGGAAACGCACGGCCTTGCCGGCATCGGAGAACAGCATGACGTCGTGCTCGCCGTCGGTGACCGCCGCGCCGATCAGGAAGTCGCCGTCGTCGAGATCGACCGCGATGATGCCGGCCTTGCGCGGGTTGCCGAAGTCCGACAGCGGCGTCTTCTTCACGGTGCCCAGGCTCGTGGCCATGAACACGTAATGCGATTCGTCGAAAGACTGCACCGGCAGCACGACGGTGATCTTCTCGCCGTCGGCGAGCGGGAACAGGTTGACGATCGGGCGCCCGCGCGCGTTGCGCGTGCCCTGCGGCACTTCCCAGACCTTGATCCAGTACACGCGCCCGCGATTCGAGAAGCACAGGATGTACTGGTGGGTGTTCGCGATGAAGAGCTGGTCGATCCAGTCTTCCTCCTTCATCGTCGCCGCCTGCTTGCCGCGCCCGCCGCGGCGCTGCGCGCGGTATTCGGACACCGGCTGGCTCTTGATGTACCCGGTGTGCGAGAGCGTGACGACCATGTCCTGCGGCGCGATCAGGTCCTCGGTGTCGATCTCGCTCACGTTCAGTTCGATCACCGAGCGGCGCGCGTCGCCGTATTCGGCCTTGATCGCGGTGAGCTCGTCGCCGACGATCGTCGTGATCCGCTCGGGGCGCGCCAGGATGTCGAGCAGGTCGGTGATCTGGCCGATCACCTCGCGATATTCCTGCACGATCTTGTCCTGCTCGAGGCCGGTCAGGCGCTGCAGCCGCATCTGCAGGATCTCGCCCGCCTGCACTTCGGAGAGCCGGTAGCGATCGCCGATCAGCCCGACCGAGGCATCGACGCCCTCGGGGCGGAACTCGGCGATTCCGCTGCCCGCGCGCTCGAGCATCTCGCGCGCGACGCCGGCACTCCAGTCGTGCGCCATCAGCCGCTCGCGCGCGATGGGCGGCGTCGGCGACGCCTTGATCATCTCGATCATCTCGTCGACGTTGGCGATCGCGACGGCGAGCCCTTCGAGCACGTGCCCGCGCTCGCGCGCCTTGCGCAGCTCGAACACCGTGCGCCGCGTGACGACCTCGCGCCGGTGCGAGAGGAACGCCTCGATCATCTGGCGCAGGTTCAGCAGCCGCGGCTGGCCGTCGACGAGCGCGACCATGTTCACGCCGAAGGTGTCCTGCAGCTGCGTCTGCTTGTAGAGGTTGTTCAGCACCACCTCGGGCAGCTCGCCGCGCTTGAGCTCGATGACGACGCGCATGCCCGACTTGTCGGACTCGTCGCGGATGTCGGAGATGCCCTCGATCCGGCGCTCGTTGACGAGCTCGGCGATGCGCTCGAGCAGCAGCCGCTTGTTCACCTGGTACGGCAGCTCGTCGACGATGATCGCCGTGCGGTTGCCGCGGTCGAACTCCTCGAAATGCGTCTTCGCGCGCATCACGACCCGGCCGCGCCCGGTGCGATACCCCTCGCGAACGCCCTGCACGCCGTAGATGATCCCCGCGGTCGGGAAATCGGGCGCGGGAACGATCTCGATGAGCTCGTCGAGGGTGGTCTCGGGACGCGTGAGCAACGCGAGGCACGCGTCGACGACCTCGCCCAGGTTGTGCGGCGGAATGTTGGTCGCCATCCCGACCGCGATGCCCGCCGAACCGTTGATCAGCAGGTTCGGGATGCGCGCGGGCAGGACGGTGGGCTCGTTTTCCTTGCCGTCGTAGTTCGGCTGGAAATCGACGGTTTCCTTGTCGATGTCGGCGAGCATCTCGCCGGCCAGGCGCTGCAGCCGGCACTCGGTGTAGCGCATCGCCGCCGCGTTGTCGCCATCGACGGAACCGAAGTTGCCCTGTCCGTCGACGAGCAGGTAGCGCAACGAGAAATCCTGCGCCATGCGGACCAGCGTGTCGTAGATCGACGCATCGCCGTGCGGGTGATACTTGCCCATCACGTCGCCCACGATGCGCGCGCATTTCACGAACGGCCGGTTCCAGACGTTGTTGGCCTCGTGCATCGCGAACAGCACGCGGCGGTGCACGGGCTTCAAGCCGTCGCGCACGTCGGGCAGCGCACGGCCGACGATCACGCTCATCGCGTAATCGAGGTACGAGCGGCGCATCTCCTCTTCGAGGCTGATCGGAAGCGTCTCTTTGGCGAAGGAGTCCATGCGTCGGGATGAGGAGGAAACTGCGGGGATTCGAGGGGGCCGGGCGCGGCCGATTCGGACCGTATCCGGACCGTGCGCGCCCCGCTCGGGAAAACCCGTTATTTTACCATGCGGGATCGACCGCCCGACTGTACCGACGACCGTGGAAGCCGACATGCCCCAGCCCGCGCACCCGCCCGCCCTGCTGCTCGAACCGAGATGGATCGCTCCCGTGTCGGCCGCGGGCGGCGCGACGCCCGACGAATCCGAATGGCTCGTCGACCACACGGTCGTCGTCGAGGCCGACCGGATCGTCGAGATCGTTCCGTCGTCGCAGGCCGTGCGGCGCCACCCGGGCGCCGAGCGCATCGCGCTCCCCGACCATCTGCTCGTGCCGGGCTTCGTCAACCTGCACGCGCACGCGGCGATGGCGCTGCTGCGCGGCGTCGGCGACGACCTGCCGCTGCAGCAGTGGCTGCGCGAGCGGATCTGGCCGCTCGAGTCGCGGCTCGTCGATCCGCAGTTCGTGCGCGACGGCTCGTTGCTCGCCTTCGCCGAGATGCTGCTCGGCGGCACGACCTGCGTGAACGACATGTATTTCTTCCCCGACGCATCGATCGAGGCGGCGCTCGTCGTCGGCATCCGCAGCGTCCACGGAATCATCGCGATCGATTACCCGACTGCGTACGCGAGCGGGCCGGCCGAATACCTGCGCAAGGGGCTCGCGCTGCGCGACCGGATGCGCGACGAACCGCTCGTGAGCTTCTGCCTGGCGCCGCACGCCCCGTATACGGTCGGCGACGAGCCGCTGCGCAACATCGCGACGCTCGCCGGCGAGATCGGGCTGCCGGTCCATATCCACCTGCACGAAACGGCCGACGAGATCGCGCAAAGCGTTGCGCAATACGGCAGGCGCCCGCTCGACCGGCTCGATGCGCTCGGCCTCGTCGGGCCCGAGTTGATCGCGGTCCACGCGGTGCACCTCGACGACGACGACCTGCGCCGCCTCGCCGCGAGCGGCGCGTCGGTGGCGCACTGCCCGCATTCGAACCTCAAGCTCGCATGCGGCATCGCGCCGGTTGCGCGGATGCACGAGATGGGCATCCGGGTCGGCATCGGCACCGACGGATCGGCGAGCAACAACCGGCTCGACCTGCTCGCCGAGGCACGCACGGCCGCGCTGCTGGCGAAAGCGACCAGCGGGCGCGCGCAGGCCTGGTCGGCGCCGCGTACCCTGCGTGCGATGACGCTCGACGCCGCCACCGCGCTCGGCCTCGACGCGCGCATCGGATCGATCGAACCCGGTAAGCAGGCCGACCTGGTCGCGGTGGACCTCTCGGCGCCCGAACTGTCCCCGGTGTACGACCCGGTTTCGCAGCTGATTTACGCGTGCGGACGCGAGCACGTGAGCGATGTCTGGGTGGCCGGAAATCGTGTTGTTTCCAAGCGACAACTCGCTGTCCAGCCGGTCAGAGACGCCCTGGGCGAGGTAGTTGGGCATACCACCGTGTGGCAGAATCGGGTTGGCGAAATCTTGTCAGGTGGGGCCTGATTTCAGGCCGTCTGTTTGCGCCTGTCAGCGTCGTATCCAGATTCTCAGTTCTACCGAAAGGAGAAACATGAACAAACCGGTCAAACTGACGGGCATCGTCGCTGCGGCGCTGATGTCGGTCTCGATGGTTGCCGTCGCGCAGACTGCGCCCCCCAACAAGACGGGCTACGTCGTCAGCCCCGACCGCAACGTCGTCCGCAGCGGAGCCGGTACCTGTGTTCACACGGGATACTGGACCCCCGCCGAGGCGTTCCCGGGCTGCGACGACGACCTGCTGCCGAAGGCACCGCCCCCGGCTCCGGCCCCCGCGCCGGCGCCCGCCCCCGCCCCGGCCCCGGCTCCGAAACCGGCCCCGGCTCCGGCACCGACCAGCGAGAAAGTCACTTTCGCGGCCGACACGTTCTTCGACTTCGACAAGGCCGTGCTCAAGCCCGAAGGCAAGGCGCGCCTCGACGATCTCGTCGGCCAGATCAAGGGCGTGAACCTCGAGGTCGTGATCGCCGTCGGCCACACCGACAGCATCGGTACCGACCGCTACAACCAGGGCCTGTCGGTGCGTCGCGCCGAGTCGGTGAAGGCCTACCTGGTCAGCAAGGGCGTCGAAGCCAACCGCATCTACACCGAAGGCAAAGGCGAGAAACAGCCGGTCGCCGACAACAAGACCCGCGAAGGCCGCGCGAAGAACCGCCGCGTGGAAGTCGAGGTGGTCGGCACGCGTACGCGTCGCTGATCCCGGACTTCGCGACCGGTTCACCCCGGTCGCGCTCCCAGACCCCGCTTCGGCGGGGTTTTTTTCGCGTGTCGTGCGCTCGGTGCGCCGGCGAAATCCGCCTGCGCGCGCTTTTTCATAGAATCGGGATCCGATCCGCCCTCCTGCCAGGCTCTCGATGCCCGACCGCGCGACCCTTGCCCGCACCCCGAACGTCGATCCCGCCGAAGTCGCGAAATTCCAGGCGCTGGCCGCGCGCTGGTGGGATCCGGAGTCCGAGTTCCGGCCGCTGCACGAGATCAATCCGCTGCGGCTCGACTGGATCGACTCGCACGCGACGCTCGCCGGCAAGCGCGTGCTCGACGTCGGTTGCGGCGGCGGAATCCTTTCGGAGTCGATGGCGCGTCGGGGCGCGGACGTGCTCGGCATCGATCTCGGCGACCGGCCGCTGCAGGTCGCCGAACTGCACGCGCTGGAAACGGGCGTGCGCGTCGAATACGAGCGCATCGCCGTCGAGGCGCTGGCGCTACGCGAGCCCCGACAATACGACGTCGTCACGTGCATGGAGCTGCTCGAGCACGTGCCCGATCCCGAGTCGGTCGTGCGCGCCTGCGCGACCCTGGTGCGTCCGGGCGGCTGGGTCTTCTTCTCGACCATCAATCGCAACGCGAAGGCGTTCGCACTGGCGATCGTCGGAGCCGAATACGTACTGCGCATGCTGCCGCGCGGCACGCACGACTACGAGAAGTTCCTCAAACCGTCGGAGCTCGCCGCCGCCGCGCGCCGATGCGGGCTGGAACCGGCCGAGATCGTCGGCCTGACCTACAACCCGCTGACGCGCCACTATCGGCTCGATCCGAACGACCCCGACGTCAACTATCTGTTCGCCTGCCGCCGCGACGACGCGCCCGCGCAAGGCGGCCGATGAGCACCGGGCCGATGTCCGCCCACCCTGCACGCCGGCGGCCGCGCGCGGTCTTCTTCGATCTCGACGGGACGCTCGCCGACACCGCCGCCGACCTCGTCGCGCCGGTGCAGGCGATGCGCGCCGAACGCGGGCTCGAGCCGATGCCGTTCGAGACGCTGCGCCCGTATGTGTCGATGGGCGCACGCGGATTGCTGCACAAGGCACTGGACGTCGACCGCGATTCGCCGGAGTTCGAGCGGCTGCGCGACGACTTCCTGCAGCGCTACGAAGCGCGGATGCACGTGCACACGTGCCTGTTCCCCGGCATCGGCGAAGTGCTCGACGCGCTCGACGCCGAAGGCATCCGCTGGGGCGTCGTCAGCAACAAGATCGAACGTCTGGTGCGACCGATCCTCGATGCGCTCGGCGTGCTCGATCGCGCGGTGTGCGCGGTGGGCGGCGACACGACGCCGTTCGCCAAGCCGCATCCCGAGCCGTTGCTGCACGGTGCGCGCATCGCATCGGCGAACGCGAGCGAGTGCGTGTACGTCGGCGACGACCTGCGCGACATCGTCGCAGGCCGTGCCGCACGGATGCGCACGATCGCCGCGGCCTACGGCTTCTGCGGCGACGAGTCGCCGCCGCACAGCTGGGGCGCCGACGCACTCGTGACCGAGCCGCGAGAGCTGCTCGGCCTGCTCACCCTGAACTGAGCGGGACCCTTCACCCTTCACCCTTCACCCTTCACCCTTCACCCTTCACCCTTCACTCCCCCATCACAGGAAACGATCGAGCAGCTTGCGGCTGTGCGCGTCGAGTGCGGCGACGTCGCGAACCAGGTAGTGCATGCCGTTCTCGTCGGCGATCAACAGCATGCTGCGCGACAGCCGACGGATCGCCTCCTCGCCGCGCAGCACGAACCGGGTCTCGCCGCGATCGGTGCCGACTTCCCACGTGCAAGGGGTGACGAAAGCCGAGACGGCGTGCAGCCGGCGGATTTCCGGGACGAACTCGCGTGCGGCGAGCTCCTCGTCGATCAGGATGCGGCGCGCTTCGTCGAGCGAGGCGAGTCGGTCGATCCAGGCGAGCTCGCGCCCGTCGGCGCCGAGCAGCGAGACGCCTTCGTCGGGCGCCGAGATCGGGAACGCGCGAACGGGCACGACGCCGACGTGCCTGGCGCCATCCGCGGCGCGAAGCACGAGGCGTCCGAACGCATCGCGCGAGAGCGAGAAGGTCTCGTCGGCGGCGTTCATAACGGAGTCTCGGCGACGAGCGCCGCGTCGCGGCCGGGCGACGCGGCGTCGGAGGCGTCGAGTTCGGCGCGGCGCTGCTGCGCGCGGTACAACTCGAAATACGCACCTTCGCGCTGCATGAGTTCGGCGTGCGTGCCGGTCTCGACGACGCGACCGCGATCGAGCACGACGAGCCGGTCGGCCTTGCGCAGCGTGCTGAGCCGATGCGCGATCGCGATCGTCGTTCGCCCCTGCACGAGGTTGTCGAGCGCCTTCTGGATTTCCTGCTCGGTCGCGGTGTCGACCGAGGACGTCGCCTCGTCGAGGATCAGGATGGCCGGATCGATCAACAGCGCCCGTGCGATCGAGATGCGCTGACGCTCGCCGCCCGAGAGTGCCTGGCCCCGTTCGCCGACGAGCGAATCGTAGCCGTGCGGCAGGCGCAGGATGAATTCGTGCGCATGCGCAGCGCGTGCGGCGGCGACGATCTCCTCGCGTCCGGCATCGGGCTTGCCGTAGGCGATGTTCTCGGCGATCGTTCCGAAGAACAGGAACGGCTCCTGCAGCACGAGGCCGATGTGCCGCCGATACCCGGCGATCGACAACGATCGGACGTCGACGCCGTCGACCCGGATCGCCCCGTCGGTCACGTCGTAGAAGCGGCAGATCAGGTTCACCAGCGTGCTCTTGCCCGATCCGCTGTGTCCGACCAGCCCGATCATCTCGCCCGGCGCGATGTCCAGGCTCAGCGCGCGGAGGACGGCACGGTTGCCGTAGCGGAAATCGATCGCGTCGATCTCGATGCGCCCCCGCATCTTCTCGGGAACGACCGGGTCGGCGGCTTCGGGCACGCTCGAGACGTGATCGAGGATGTCGAAAATGCGTTTGGCGCCCGCGGCGGCTTTCTGCGTGTGCGAAACGATGCGGCTCATCGAATCGAGCCGCGTGTAGAAGCGGCCGATGTACGCGAGGAACGCGGTGAGCACGCCCACCGTGATGCGCCCGCGCGAAACCTGCCAGATCCCGAACGCCCAGACGACGAGCAGGCCGACTTCGGTCGCCAGCGTCACCGACGGCGAGAACAGCGACCAGGTGCGGTTCAGCCGGTCGTTGGCGATGCGGTTGTGTTCGTTGGCCGCGCGAAAACGTTCGGCCTCGCGACGTTCCTGCGCGAACGCCTTGACGACGCGAATGCCGGGAATGGTGTCGGCGAGCACGTTGGTCACCTCGGCCCAGATCCGGTCGAGCTTCTCGAAGCCGTGGCGCAGGCGCTCGCGAACCTGGTGGATGAGCCACGCGATCAGCGGCAGCGGCAGCAGCGTGACCAGCGCGAGCCGCGGATCGATCGAAACGAGGATCGCCGCGGTCATCGCGATCATCAACACGTCGGTCGCGAAATCGAGCAGATGCAGCGACAGGAACACGTTGATGCGGTCGGTCTCGCTGCCGATTCTCGCCATCAGGTCGCCGGTGCGCTTGCCGCCGAAATACTGCAGCGACAACTTGAGCAGGTGCTCGTAGGTCGCCGTGCGCAGGTCGGCGCCGATGCGCTCGCTCACCAGCGCGAGCAGATACGTGCGCGCCCAGCCGAGCCCCCAGGCAACGAGCGCCGCGGCGAGCAGGCCGCCGAGATACATCGAGACGAGCTTCGCATCGATCGGCACGCCGTTCTGGAACGGGATCAGCACCTCGTCCATCAGCGGCATCGTGAGATACGGCGGAACGAGCGTGGCGGCGGTCGACGCGAGCGTGAGCACGAAGCCCGTCAGCAGGCGCCGTCGGTACGGACGGGCGAAACGCCACAGCCGGAACAGCGTCCACGTCGAAGGCCGCTCGTCGCCGGCTTCCTCGGCCGCTTCGGTCGCGCACGCCGGACACGCGCCGTCGAAGTCGAGTGCCGCTCCGCAGCGGCCGCAGTTCGGCATCGGTGCGCCCGACGCGTCGGTGCCCGGTCGCGATTCGCTCATCGCGTACTCGTACTGTTCGACGAAGCGCTGCATCGGGGGCATGCGCGCCATCGTGAAACGCCACGTCGCGACGCGCCCGACGCGGTTGCGCAATTGCAGCGAACCGACGCCGGCATGGTCGGAGAGTTCGACGCGGGCGCCGGGCTCGAGTGCGTGCACGACCGGAGCCGATGCGCCGGCAACGAAAGACCACAGCTCGCGTGCGGTCAGCACGAGCAGCCCGCGACCGTACCGCAGCTGGGCGTCGAGATCGAGTTCGACCCAGGCGAGCGCAACGAGGCCGGCGCCCGCTTCGGGGCATTGAACGCCGATCTCGCGCCGCCATTCAGCGGGGAACGCGTCGTCGGAAAACAGTGTGGCGGACGGGATCGTGGCCATCGAAACCGCAAAGCTTACTGCATCCGTCACCCCGACTACGGGTCGTTCCGTATGGACGCCCGGGTGCCCGACGTGCTTGCCGGTCAACCGGAACTACGCTGCGACGTTGTACCGCTCACCCACTTCCTGGATTCCTTCATGCTCGCTTCGCGCCCGCCGGGCAAACCGGCCCTCCGGATGGACATCGAGATCGTCGAGGTGCATTTCATCCGCGGCCCGAGTCGGTGGACCTATCGTCCCATTCTCGAAGCGGTCGTCGACATCGGCGGGCTCGAGGATTTCCCGTCGAACCGGATTCCCGGGTTTCCGGAGCGTCTCGCGGCCTGGCTGCCCGGGCTCGTCGAGCACGAATGCAGCTACGGCGAGCGCGGCGGCTTCCTGCGGCGGCTGGCCGAGGGAACCTGGCCGGCGCACATCCTCGAGCACGTCGCGATCGAGTTGCAGGCGCGAGCCGGCGCGCCGGCCGGATACGGACGCGCACGCGAAACCTCGCGGCGCGGCGTCTACCGCGTCGTCATCGACGCGGCCCAGGAAGAAACGGCGCGCGCCGCGTTGTCGGCCGCGCGCGACCTCGTCATGGCTGCGATCGAGGACCGTCCGTACGACGTCGCCGGCACGATCGAGGAACTGCATGCGTTGAACGACGAGCATTACCTCGGACCGAGTACCGAGTCGATCGTGCTCGGCGCCGAGGAACGGGCGATCCCCTTCGTGCGCCTGAACGACGGCAACCTGGTCCAGCTCGGCTACGGCGCGCGGCAGCACCGCATCTGGACCGCCGAAACCGACCGGACGAGCGCGATCGCCGAAGGCATCTCGCGCGACAAGGACCTCACCAAGGAGTTGCTGCACGCGTGCGGCGTTCCGGTTCCCGAAGGCCGCATCGTCGCCGATGCCGACGACGCCTGGGCGGCAGCGCTCGAGATCGGCCTGCCCGTCGTCGTCAAGCCGTACGACGGCAACCACGGCCGCGGCGTTTTCACCAACCTGCTCAGCCGCGACGAGGTCGTCGCCGCATGGAAGGTCGCACGCGACGAAGGCAGCGGCGTCATCGTCGAGCGCTTCGTGCACGGCAACGAGCATCGGCTGCTGGTCGTCGGCGGACGCGTGGTCGCGGCCACGCGCGGCGAGCCGGCGTACGTCACCGGCGACGGCCGCTCCACGGTGACCGAGCTGATCGACCTGCAGCTGAACAGCCATCCGCTGCGCGGCGTGACCGAAGACTGCCCGTTGAACTTCGTACGCATCGATTCGTCGGCGCGCATCGAGCTCGCGCGCCAGGGCTTCGACGCCGACTCGATTCCGCCGGCCGGCGCCCGGCTGCTGATCCAGCGCAACGGCAACGTATCGATCGACGTGACCGCGCGGGTGCATCCCGACGTGGCGGCCGCGGTCGGGCTCGCTGCCGACGTCGTCGGGCTCGACATCGCGGGAATCGATCTCGTCGCCGAGGACATCTCGCAGCCGCTCGATGCGCAGGGCGGAGCCATCGTCGAGGTCAACGCGGGCCCCGGGTTGCTGATGCACCTGAAGCCGGCGGTGGGCGAGCGCCAGCCGGTCGGGCGCGCGATCGTCGACCATCTGTTTCCCGAAGGCGCCGACGGGCGCATCCCGATCGTCGGCATTGCCGGCACGCGCAGCGCTGCGGGCATCGCCCGCTTCGCCGCATCGCTGCTGCGCGCCGACGGCCGCTGCGTCGGACTGGCGAATCGCGAAGGCCTGTTCGTGAACGAGCGACGCATCTTCGACGGCGACGCGGCGCATTGGGCGCCGGCACGTCGGCTGCTGACCCATCGTTTCGTCGAGACCGCGGTGATCGAGAACGACCTGCGTGCGATCGTCTGCGAGGGGCTCGCCTACGACCGATGCAGCGTCGGTGTGGTCGCTTCGCTCGACCGCTCCGCCCGCGTCGACGAATTCGACGTGCACACGCCCGAGCAGGTGTACGCCGCGCTGCGCACGCAGATCGACGTCGTCCTCGCCGGGGGCGCGGCCGTGCTCGATGCGGCCGATCCGATGATCGCGCAGATGGCCGAGTTGTGCGACGGCGAGACGATCCTGTTCGGCGCGATGCCGGCGGCCGACGAACGCATCGACGCGCACCTCGCCGCCGGACGGCGCGCGGTGCGCGTCGAGCGCGGCCGCATCGCATTGCGCACGGGCGCCGACGTCGCGCACGTCGCCGACGCCGAGCGCTTCGCGCACGACGCGCTCGACGACCTGATCCCGGCGATCGCCGCCGCGTGGGCAGCCGGTCTCGCACCCGAGCACCTTGCCGAACGACTCGCTGCGCTCGCGCTCGAGCCCGCCGAAACCGCCGACGAGCTCGCCTGAAACCACGACGAATCGGGCGCGCGCAGCGGCGTTCCCGCTGCACGTCGGCGCCGGTTCCGGAACCGACCATCATGCACGTAGAACGAATCCGCGCGCTGCGCGGCCCGAACCGATGGACACGCGCGCGCGCGATCGAAGCGCTCGTGCGATGCGAAGAAGGCGAGCGCCGCGTCGGAGCGATTCCCGGCTTCGTCGAGCGGCTGCGCGAACGCCTTCCCGACCTCGCCCGCCTGCCCAATGGCGCCGAGGCCCCGGGCAACGCGTTCGCCGCCGATCGCTCGACCGCGCACGCGCTCGGCGCCGCGGCGTTCGCGCTGCAGTCGCGCGCCGGATGCCCGATCACGTTCGCGCGAACGATCGCCACTTCGGAGCCCGGCGTCTATCAGGTCGTCGTCGAGTACACCGAGGAATCGGTCGCCCGTCTCGCGTTCGATCTCGCCGAGCGACTGGTCGGCGCGGCCGCCGACGACACGGCCTTCGACCTGAACGACGCGATCCTGCGGCTGCGCACGCTCGACGAGGACGAACGCATGGGGCCGAGCACCGGCGAGATCGTCCAGGCGGCGCGCACGCGCGGCATTCCGTACCGCCGGTTGACGAGCGGCAGCCTCGTGCAGCTGGGTTGGGGCAGCCGGCAGCGCCGGATCCAGGCGGCCGAGATCGACGCGACCAGCGCGGTTTCGGAGCAGATCGCGCAGGACAAGGAACTGACCAAGCGCCTGCTCGCCGATGCCGGCGTCCCGGTGCCGCAGGGCGAGCCGGTCGAAGAGCTCGAAGACGCGTGGAAAGCGATGCAGCGGCTCGGATGCGCCGTCGTCGTCAAGCCGCGCGACGGCAACCAGGGCAAGGGCGTGTCGGTGAACGTGCGCACGCGCGAGCAGCTCGAATCCGCGTGGGCGGCGGCGTGCGAGCACGGATCGGAAGTGATGATCGAGCAGTTCATTCCGGGGCTCGATTTCCGCCTGCTCGTCGTCGGCGGAAAGCTCGTCGCCGCCGCGCGGCGCGACCCGCCGTCGCTGATCGGCGACGGCGTGCACACGATCCGCGAGCTCGTCGACGACGTCAATCGCGATCCGCGCCGCGGCGAAGGACATGCCACCGCGCTCACCCGCATCCGCCTCGACGAGGTCGCCTGCGCGCGGCTGTCGAGCCTCGGGCTCACGCCCGACTCGGTTCCCGCGCCGGGCGTGCGCGTCGTGTTGCGTCACAACGCGAACCTGAGCACCGGCGGAACGGCGACCGACGTCACCGACGACGTGCATCCGGCCGTCGCGGCCCGCGCCGTCGAAGCCGCGCGCACGGTCGGCCTCGACATCTGCGGCGTCGACGTCGTCTGCGAGAGCCTGTCGCGCCCGCTCGAGGCACAGGGCGGGGGCATCGTCGAAGTCAATGCGGCGCCGGGTCTGCGCATGCACATCGCCCCGTCGTACGGAAAGGGCCGCGCGGTCGGCGAAGCGGTGATGGCCGCGATGTTCGAGCCCGGCGACGACGCGCGCATTCCGGTCGTCGCGGTCACCGGAACCAACGGCAAGACCACGACGGTGCGGCTGATCGCACGACTGATCGGCGAGACCGGCGTGCGCGTGGGCATGACGACGACCGACGGCGTCTACGTGAACGGACGGCGGATCGACGACGGCGATTGCAGCGGCCCGAAGAGCGCGCGCAACGTGCTGATGCACCCGCACGTCGACGCGGCGGTGTTCGAGACCGCGCGCGGCGGACTGCTGCGCGAAGGGCTGGGCTTCGATCGTTGCCGCGTGGCCGTCGTCACCAACGTCGGCGCGGGCGATCACCTGGGCATGAACTACATCGACGAAGTCGATGCGCTCGCCGCACTCAAGCGCGTCGTGGTCGAGAACGTCTCGGTCGACGGAACCGCGGTGCTCGACGCCGACGATCCGCGCGTGGCCGCGATGGCCGCATCGTGTCCCGGATCGGTGATCTTCTTCGGCCGCGACGCCGCGAACCCGGTGCTCGCCGCGCACCGTGCGCAAGGGCAGCGGACGATTCACGTCGACGGCGACTCGATCGTGTGCACGCAGCGCACGAGCGAGGTTCGCATCGCGCTGGGCGAGATCGCGCTCACGCGCGGCGGAAGCATTCCGTTCCAGGTCGACAACGCGATGGCGGCGATCGGCGCCGCGTGGGCGCTCGACCTGCCGTGGAGCGCGATCCGAAGCGGATTGTCGGCTTTCGTCGCCGATCCGCGTACCGTGCCGGGCCGATTCAACGTCTTCGACTGCGCGGGCGCGACCGTCGTCGCCGACTACGGTCACAACGTCGACGCGATCGCCGCGCTGGTCGACGCGATCGCACCGATCCCGGCGACGCGTCGCACCGTCGTGATCAGCGGGGCCGGAGACCGGCGCGACGACGACCTGCGCGCACAGACCCGAATCCTGGGCGAAGCCTTCGACGAAGTGATCCTGTACGAGGACCAGTGCCAGCGCGGCCGCGCCGACGGCGAAGTCGTCGCCCTGCTTCGCCAGGGCCTGGAAGGTGCGACGCGCGCACGGTCGATCCGGCAGATCCACGGCGAGTTCGCGGCCATCGATGCGGCGCTCGGTGCGCTTCGCCCGGGCCACCTGTGCCTGGTCCTCGTCGACCAGGTCGACGAGGCGCTCGCGCACCTGCAGGCGCGCATCGCCGAAACGGCGTCGGCGCCGGTGGCCTGAACCGCGGCGCGGCGAGCACCGCCGCGCCGATCGTCGTCCCTGCGCGCGCTACGCGTGCGGCGTCGCGCGCGCGACGATCGCCGCGCAGTCGATACCGCGCGGCAGCGCGCCGTAATTGTGGTGACCCGACGCGCCCAGGCGCGACGCGCAGAACGCATCGGCGACGGCGGCCGGCGCGTGCTGCACGAGCAGCGCGGCCTGCAGCGCGAGCGCCATCCGGTCGACCACGTCGCGCGCACGGTACTCGAGCTCGGACCGGTCGGCGAATTCGCCCTGCAGCGCGGCCACGTAGCGATCGAGCGCTGCGTTGGCCCCGCGCGCCTTCGCGACCTCGCGCAAATACGCGTCGACCACGTCGGGCGACTTCTGCATCGCGCGAAGCACGTCGAGACACTGCACGTTTCCGCTGCCCTCCCAGATCGCGTTGACCGGAGACTCGCGGAACAGCCGCGGGAACGGACTGTCTTCCATCACGCCGCTGCCGCCGATGCACTCCATCGATTCGTACGCGTGCTGCGGCGTGCGCTTGCAGATCCAGTACTTGCCCACCGCGGTGCACAGGCGCACGAGCGCGTCTTCGTGCGCGTCGGCTTCGCGCCGGTCGAGCGCACGCGCGATGCGCATCGTCAGCGCAAGCGAGCCCTCGTTCTCGAGAACGAGATCGGCGAGGACGTTCTGCATCAGCGGCTGGCGATTGAGCAGCTTGCCGAAAGCCGAGCGCAGCGAGCAATGGTGCAGCGCCTGCGAGACCGCCGCGCGCTGGCCCGCTGCCGAACCGACCATGCAGTCGAAGCGCGTCATCGCCACCATCTCGATGATCGTGCGCACGCCGCGCCCCTCCTCGCCGACCATCCAGGCGAGTGCACCGCGCAACTCGGTCTCGCTCGAAGCGTTCGAGACGTTGCCCATCTTGCGCTTGAGCCGCAGCACCTGCATCGGGTTCTTGCTGCCGTCGGGCCGCCAGCGCGGCAGCAGGAAGCACGACAGGCCGCCGGGCGCCTGCGCGAGCACGAGGAACGCATCGCACATCGGTGCCGAGACGAAATACTTGTGACCGACGAGCTCGTAGGCTTCGCCCGGGCCGCGGCCCGCGCCGACCGGGTGCGCACGCGTCGTGTTCGCGCGCACGTCGGAGCCGCCCTGCTTCTCGGTCATCGCCATGCCGATCGTCAGGCCGCGCTTGTCGCCGTCGGGAACGTTGCGCGGGTCGTAGGCGCGCGAGACGATCCGCGGGACCCAGCGGTCGGCGACCTGCGGCGTCGTGCGCAGCGCGGGCACCGACGCGAACGTCATCGTGATCGGGCACTGGTGGCCGGCCTCGACCTGCGAATGCAGGTAGACGCGCGCGGCACGCGCGACGTGCGCGCCCGGACCCGGATCGCTCCACGGCGAAGAATGCAGCCCGTGCTCGATCGCCGTCGTCATCAACGCATGCCACGCAGGGTGAAAGCGCACGAGATCGACCCGGTTGCCGAACCGATCGTGCGTGTCGAGTTCGGGCGGCACGCGATTGGCGAGCGCACCGAGTTCGAGATACTCGGCCGAACCGATCTTCGCGCCGAACGCGCACAGGTCGTCGTGCGCCCATCCGGCGTCTTCGCGCCGGATCGCTTCCTGCAGCGCGGCGTCCTGCGCGTACAGGTTGTAGTCGACCAGCTCGCGGCCGACGTTGACGACCTCGTGCGTCTCGGCCAGGTACGGCGAGCCCTGCGGCAGCGGATCAGGCGCGTTCATGATGCGTCTCCGGATTCGGATGGGGATGGCCGCGGGCAGCGATGCGCGCGGATTCGTGGGCGGAACCGGCCCGCCGCGGCGCCGCGCGGCCACGGACGCCGGCGCCGCGCAGGAAGCGGTTCCAGATCGAATGCCCGACCGCGTCGAAGCGCAGTACGGTCTCGACGAAGGCGCGGCGCGCCGCGACGTCGACCAGCGGCGCCGGCAGCAGCGGATCGAACACGATCCGGCGGATCGCCTCGTTGCCGAGCACGAACGACTCGCGTGCGGCGACGTCGAGCGCGCGTGGTTCGGCCCCGGCGAGCCAGTCCTCCAGGCACGCGCGCGTTTCGCGGTATCCGCGATCGAGCGCGCGGCCGTCCCACAGCGCCGCGCCGCGCGCTTCGCGCCCGGGATCGAAATCATGGGCGACGAACACCGCGGCCTCATCGCCCAGCCCGAGCTTGGCCAGCCGCTCGCGCACCGCGCGAACGCCACCGACGAGATTGTCGGGGCGCACGAAGAGCCCGCCGTCGAGCTCGCGCAGCCCGAGCAGGCCGAGCGCACGGTCGCGTGCACGCAGCGCCGCGCGATCGCTGCGGCGCAGACCGCCCACGTGCACGACGACCCAGCCTTCGTCCCACTCGCGAACGCGCCGCTCGACGTCGCGCCAGGTGGCGACCTCGTCGGCGAGCCCGGCCGCGTTCGAGCCGAGCCGGTATTCGCCGCGCTCGACCGCCTCGATCAGGCCGGCGGCCGACAGGCGCGCGAGCGCGACCCGGACACTGTTCTCGCGAATGCCGAACAATGCGCACGACGCGACCGCCTCGCGCGAAGCCAGCCGGCGTCCGGCGGCGCCGAGCAGCAGGTTCAGGATCAGGTGGCGCGGTTCGGGTTTCATCGCACAAAGATTACACCGAAAAGCGAAAACTGCAATCTCGTGTAATGTACATCCGCCGGACTTGAAATCGCGCAGGCGGCCTATACTTGAGTCCTGCGCGAGTCGTCGCGCAGTGTTGCCAGATACCGAATTTCGGGGCCGACCAGGTTTCGACGTGGGTAGCGAAGCGGCACAGGGCATGCCGAGGCGCCTTTTCCTCGTAAATCCATTGGCAAAACCACAAACGCCAACGACGAGCGTTTCGCACTGGCCGCTTAAGGCCTGAGCCGCTGCACCGGGTCGCCGACAGCCCGGGTTCCGCAAGGAACTGCAGCGTCATTCATGTCGGCTCGTGCCGCATCGGGCTACTTGATGCGGAGCTAAAACCAAGGTGGCTGGATGCAGGTCGGCCTGTCGATCGGCTAAGCCTGCATCGAGATCCAAATTGATCGACTAAGCATGTAGAACTGGTCGTAGAGGACTTGCGGACGCGGGTTCGATTCCCGCCGGCTCCACCATCCAAAAGGGGCCCGGATGATCTCCGGGCCCTTTCTCTTCGCCTGCGATCCCCGCGCCACGCGGGGTTCCGGCTCGCAGTGCTGCGAGTGCTCCCGCATAATCAATAACTTACGTTCGCCGGTTCATCGTCAACCAAGGCCACCGGTCAGGCATCGAACGCAGCCACCATCTCCCGCTGCGC
>JAKFES010000286.1:0-4940 GCA_036675585.1 Burkholderiaceae bacterium | reverse complement strand
GACGACGCCGCCGGCGCCTCGTCGTCGAGGAGGACGACGTCGTCGGGCAGGCGCGGCGCTTCGCCACCGCGCAATTCGATCAGTCCTTCGTCGGCGCGCAGCTTGCCGCTCCATTGCAGCGCGGTGCCGCGGCTCGTCACCAGGCTGTCGCCCGAAACGACGACGCGCTCGCCGGGGCCCAGCGGGACCGGCAACCGCTCGGCGCGCAACTCGAAGCGGCCCTGCAGATCCTCGAGCCGCAACTCGCCCGCCATCGCGATCGATCCGCCGCCCGACTCGAGGCGCAGTTCCCGCACGACGAGCCGGTCGCCTTCGAAGCGCGCACGCAGCACGCCGCCGGTCAGGCGCCAGCCGAGCTCGCGCTGCATCAGCGCGAGCGACTGCCCGTCGAGGTCGCCGTTCAGGCGCGGCGCAGCGATCGTCCCGCCCACGTCGCCGCGAAAGCGCAGGCGCCCGGCGACCGCCCACTGCGGACCGATCATCCGGTTCGCGAACGCGAGGGTCGGAATCCGCAGATCGACGTTTCCGGCGAGCCGCCCCTCGTCGAGCGCGAGCTCGGCGCGGCCCCGGCTCTCGCCGGCGGTGCCGGCCTGCAACTGCAGCGCGAGGTGGCCGCTCAACGTCGTCGCGTCGTCGCCGCGCAGATCCCATTGCGCATCCAGGCGCACGTCGCCGATCTCCGTCTCGGCCTGCTCGAGCGCATCGGGTACGGCGGGCGCGAACGCGCGCGCCCATCGGCTCAGCGGAATCCGGGCCGCCTCGCCGCGCGTTTCGAGCGCGCCGTCACGCCAGGCGAGCGAGGACACGCGCACCGGCGCCTCGTCGACGCGCCACGACGATGCGCCGAGCGCAAAGCCGTGCGCGTCCACGCCGAGCGCGGCGGGCGCATCGAGCCGCACCGCGAGCGGCTCGGAGGCGTCGAACGTATCGAGGCGCCCCTCCCAGCGCCGGCCCTGCCCGGCCGGCGACGCGAGTGCGCCGCTCGCGACGAGCCGCCCCGCCGCGTCGCGCCCGGTCACGTCGATGCGCACCGTGTGCGCGGCCACGTCACCGTCGACGCGCACCGCGAGGCGGTCGATCCGGCGCGCGTCCCATTGCAGCGTGCGCGCATCGAGGTCGACGGCCATGCGACCGGCGGCCAGATCGGGCAAGTCGATCCGGCCGGCGACCGACCCCGCCCGCAGCCGGCCCTCCCACGCGAGCTCGCGCACCGAGATTCGCCCGGCCAGGCCGATCGACGCGTCGCGCCAGCCCCCGCTCAGCTCGCCGACCGCATCGGCCGATCCGGCCAGGCGCGAATCGAAACGCCGCAGCGAAGGGGCGCGCACGGCGAAATGAAGTCGATCGCCGGCCTGCCCGAGCGCACCGCGCGCGCTCGCCCGCAACGCGCCGAAATCGATCCGCAGCTCGGCGCGTGCCACGCGCGCGGTCGTGACGTCCCCGCTCCATTGCGCGCGCAACGGCTCGTCGGCGATCGCGCCCTGCTCGATGGCCAGCCGCGTGCGCAACTGCAGCGCCGGCCACGCCTCGCCCTGTGCCGCCCAGCTTCCGCCGATGCGCCCGCCCCATCCGGGGAGTCGCGGCTCGCCGGCGAGCAGGCCGAGCCGCATCGCCAGCGCCTCGACCCGCTCGGGATCGAGCTCGGCGAAGCGGCCCTGCACATCGACCCGGTACGGCGCCGCGAGCGATGCGCTCCCTGCCGCCTCGAGCACGCCGGCCGGGGTGCCGAGTCGCGCGCGCTCGATGCGCAGCGTTTCGCCGTCCAGGCGCAGGCGCGTCGCCAGCGCGATGTTCTCGCGGCTCGCGTCCTGCACCTCGGCGTCGAGCCGCTCGCCGTCGACGACGATCCGGCCGCCGAGCCGCGTCTTCTCGAGTCGCGTCTGCCATTGCGCCAGATCGACATCGCGCATCGACGCCGTGCCGCGCACGCGCGGAACGCGTCGCCCGAACACTTCGAGCGAGCGGTCGAAGTCGATCGCCGCCTCGCCGTCGATCCGTCCGCCGTCGGCGAGCGTCGCGTGCAGCGCGGACAGCGACAGCGTCGAACCCGACCAGGCGAAACGCACCTCGAGCGTGCGCAGCGGAACCGCGTTGCGGTCGAGCGGCCCGGGCAGCGCGTTCTGGATGCGCGCCTCGCCGCTTGCACCGTCGTCGTCGATGCGCACCGTCGCGCTGCCGGCCAGGCGCGCGGCGGGCGCCGCGCTCGCGCCGAACTGCGCGGGCTCGAGCGCATCGAACGTGATCCCGATCGGCGCCAACGCCGCCGACAGCGGGCGGGCGAACGGGCGCACGCGGGTCTCCACGCCGATCCACGCCGGACGCGGCGCCTGCGGCTCGCCCGACCCCGCACCGGCCGAAGGCGCAAGCGCCTGCGCGACGAGCGAGAAATCGTCGAGCGTTCCGTCGGCGAGCACGCGAATGCGCGGCAGCACCACGCGCCCGCCCGCCAGCGGCAGCGAAGCGTCCGCCAGGCGCGGCTGCGCCTCGACCAGCGCTTCGAGCGCGTACGGCGGGCGAGCCCCGAGCGCGCCCTGCAGCGACGCTTCGCCCCAGCGCGGGGCGCTGGCGGCCAGGCGGGTGATCCGGTATGTGCCGTTGCGGTAGCGGCCGGCAAACGAGACGCGCTCGAGCACGACCGGTTCCCCGGGCGTGCCCGCGGCCGACGCCGGCTCGATCGCCAGCCGCCCGATGCCGAGCGCGTCGATGCCGACGTCGACCGGCAGCTCGAGCGACTCGGGTAGCGCGGGCACCGCCGTCGCGTCGGGCGTCGCGCGCAGGATCACGGTCGCCTCGGCGATCTCCACCCGACTCACCCGGATCTCGCCTTGCAGCAGCCGATCGGGACGCAGCCGGAGCGAGGCGTCCGCCAGCCGGATGTCGCGGGCCGCGTCGCGCCAGCGCAGCGAGTCGATGCGGATGCCTTGCAGCAGCGTGCCGCGCACCGTTCCGATCTCCAGCGCACCGTCGCTCGCGGCCACCGCGCGCCCGAGCGACCAGCGCAGGAACGACGTGCTCTGCCCGACCCACCACACGCCGAGCGCGGCGACGACCAGCAGCACCGCGAGCGCGATGCCGAGTGCACGAACGGTCCAGCGCAGGACCACCGGCGCGGGCATCAGAACGTGTATCCCACCGAGAAATGCAGCCGCCAGTCGCCGACCGCTTCGCCGTAGGCGAGATCGAGGCTGACCGGCCCGATCGGCGAGCGCCAGCGTGCACCGACCCCGTATCCGGCGACGGCCCGATAGCGGTCCCAGCGGTCGGCCGCGTCGCCGACGTCGACGAAGCCCGCGGCGTACCAGTCGCGGCGCACCGGATGCTGGTACTCGAGGCTGCCGAGTGCGAGCACGCGGCCGCCGACGATCGCATCGGCTTCGCGCACCCCGAGCGAGAAGAAATCGTAGCCGCGGATCGTGCTCGTGCCCCCGGCACGGAACAGGTTCTCCGACGGAATGCCATCGCGCCCGTCGGCGAACACCTGGCCGAGCTCGACGAGGCCGATCAGCAGCCCGCCGTCGAGCGCCGAGTCGGCGGGCATCGGCCAGAAACGCAGCGTGCGCGCGTGAAAACGCACGAAGCTGCGATCGCTGAGCAATGCGGACGACGCGCCCGACAACTGCGCGCTGATCGTGTACCCCGCGCGCGGATCGAGCGGAGAATCGACGCGACGCAGGTTCCACGCGTAGCCGAGCGTGAGCGCGCGCGACGAGCCGACGTCGCCGAGCCCGCGCACCTCGCGCTGCTCGGTCTGGTACTGCAGCGAGAGGAAACGGTCGGCATCGTCGCTGCGCTTGCCCTCGCCGACGAACATCGTCTGCTTGTCGGTGAGCTCGCCCTGCACGTCGAAGCGCTCGAGCCGCACGCCGCCCTGGTAGTAATGGCCGCTCGCCTTCTGCGGCGTTCGCAGGCTGGCGAACGCGCGCCGACGCACGTTCTGCACGAGCAGTCCCGACTCGAGCTGCCAGCCCTTGCCGAACACGTTGCGATGCTCGTAGCCGAGCAACGCGCGCGGGCCCTCGTCCGAGCTGTATCCGACGCCGAAGGCGACGCGCTGCGTGCGCCGTTCGGAGACCTCGACGCGAACCGGAACCGTGCCGCGCTGCGGGTCGGCGAGCACCGCCGCGAAATCGGGCAGCACTTCGGCCGAGTCGAAATAGCCCGAAGCGCGCAGCCGCGCCTGGAAATCGAGCACCTCATCGAAGTCGTACGGCTCGGACGCGTCCCACGGAACGAGTGCGTGGACGATCGACGCGTCGTAGCGCGCAAGCCCCTCGATCGTCACCGCGCCGAAATCGAGCCGCGGGCCGGTCTCGATGCGCACGCCGAGCGCCGCGGTGGTGTTCTGCGGGTCGACCGTCGCGCGGCTCTCGACGATGCGCGCGCGGATGTAGCCGCGTTGCTGCAGGCGGTCGATCAGCACCCGCTTGCCCGACTGCCAGGCGGCACTGCGAAAGAAGCTTCCCTCGGGCAAGGGCCAGCGTGCGAGGAGATCGTCGCGCAGCGCGAGCGCCGGGGGCGGCCCGTCGAGCGCGAAGTCGAAGCGGTTGACGGTCGTGCGCGCACCGGCGTTCAAGACGATCCGCACGACCGCCGCCCGTTCGCCGGCGGCCGGCTCGAATCCCACCTCGGCTCGCGCCGAGAAGAAACCGGCCGCCTGGGCGATCGCTTCGGCCTCGGCTTTCGCGCGTTCGACGAACAGCGCCAGTTGCTCCGGATCGAAGTCGGGGTCTTCGATCCAGCGTCCGACCAGCGTGCGGGTGCGCAGCGGCTCGACCAGCTCGGGCAGCGCTTCGATCTGCAATTCGTAGTTCGCCGCGCCCGCCGGGGCCGTCGCGCCGAGCATCGCGAGCGCGACGCCGAACGCCAGCGCGCGCGCCCGGCACGCGAGGCGCAGCGCCGAGGCCCGGCACACGCCTCAGGCCACCACGGTGGGCGCGGCG
>JAKFES010000151.1:0-4940 GCA_036675585.1 Burkholderiaceae bacterium | reverse complement strand
GACGATTTCGAGCGCGTTCGCCAGCGCGTGCCCGTGCTGTGCGACCTGAAGCCTTCGGGGCACTACCTGGCGACCGACCTGCACCGCGCCGGCGGCATCCCGCAGGTGCTGAAGATCCTGCTCGAAGCGGGACTGCTGCACGGCGATTGCCGCACGATCACCGGACGCACGCTCGCCGAGGAACTCGCCGAGGTGCCGGCCACGCCGCGCGCCGACCAGAACGTCATCTTCCCGATCGAGCGGGCGCTGTATCGGCAGGGGCACCTCGCGATCCTCAAGGGCAATCTCTCGCCCGAAGGGTCGGTCGCGAAGATCACCGGCCTGAAGAACCCGGTCATGACCGGACCGGCGCGCGTGTTCGACGACGAGCAGAGCGCGCTGCAGGCGATCCTCGACGGGCGCATCGTCGCCGGCGACATCATGGTGCTGCGCTACCTCGGTCCGCGCGGCGCACCCGGAATGCCCGAAATGCTCGCGCCGACCTCGGCGATCATCGGCGCCGGACTCGGCGAGTCGGTCGGCCTGATCACCGACGGCCGGTTCTCGGGCGGAACGTGGGGCATGGTCGTCGGGCACGTCGCGCCGGAAGCGGCGGTCGGCGGCCCGATCGGCCTCGTGCACGAAGGCGACTCGATCACGATCGACGCGCATCGGCTGCTGCTGCAGCTCAACGTCGACGACGCCGAGCTCGCTCGGCGCAAGGCGCAGTGGAGCGAGCCGCAGCCGCGCTACCGGCGCGGCGTGCTGGCGAAATTCCATCGACTCGCCAACAGTGCGAGCCGGGGCGCGGTGCTCGACGACTTCTGAGCGGGCGCGAAGCGCTTCAGCTCTTCGTTGCCGGACGGCTGCGCGGCTTGCCGCGCAGATAGGGGAACTGACGGCGGATGCGCTGCTCGCGCATCTGCGCGAACTCGTCGTCGACGCGCCGGCGATCGAAGCCGAGCAGCGGCTCGAGCAGCTCGAACCACGCGAAGGCGATCGCGAGCGGTGCCAGGATCGCCCACCACGACCAGCTCGCGACGGGTTCGACTTCGAACCACTTGAGCACGATCAGCAGCACTCCTGACCATACGAAAGGCATCGGCAACGGGGCTCCGGGGAGAGTCCCGAATGTGCCCCAGCGCGCCCGACGCGTGCGGGCCCGGCGGCCGGACGGCGGTCGACGGTGCTTCAACGGCGCCTCGCCTGCGCCAACGCCGAGACGCAAAACCGCACGTCGCGCAGCGGTACGTGCGCGCGCGCCCGCCGCCGTACCCGCCCGTCCGCGCATCGATGCCGCCGATCGCCGCGTGCGTGCCGCTGTTCGAACGCCCCGCTACAGTCTCGATCACGAAGCGTTCGTCGCGCTTCGTGTCAGGCCTCCTCTTCCAGCCCGTGAACCGTCTCTGCTCCCTGGCTGGCTGCGCCCCGGGTAAACCCGGGGTTTTTTTTCGTCCGGGTCCGACGGTCGCAGCGTATCGTGCGGCCTTTCATCGCGCGTTTTTCGCTAGAATCGCGCCGCCATACGAAGGGACCCCACCTTGTTCGATGCCGGCATCCTGCTGCAACAGATCCTCAACGGCCTCGTGCTCGGCTCGGTCTATGCGCTCGTCGCGCTCGGCTACACGATGGTCTACGGGATCCTGCAGCTGATCAATTTCGCCCACGGCGAAGTATTGATGATCGGCGCGATGGTCGCCGTCACGCTCGTCCCGCTGCTGCACGGCGCGGGTGTGCCGCCCGTGGTCGCGCTGCTCGTCGTCGTGCTCGCCGCGATCCCGGTGTGCATGGCCGTCGCCGTCGCGATCGAGCGTGTCGCGTACCGGCCGTTGCGCAACGCGCCGCGACTCGCGCCGCTGATCACCGCGATCGGCATGTCGATCGTGCTGCAGACGGTCGCGATGATCATCTGGAAGCCGAACCCGATCGTCTTCCCCGACCTGCTGCCCACCGACCCGGTCCCGATCTTCGGCGCGATCCTCGCGCCGAAGCAGATCCTGATCCTCGTCGTCGCCGCAACGATGATGACCGCGCTCGTGCTGCTGGTGAACAAGACGCGGCTCGGACGCGCGATGCGCGCCACCGCCGAGAACCCGCGCATCGCCGGCCTGATGGGCGTGAACGCCAACGGCGTGATCGCGGCGACGTTCGCCATCGGCGCCGCGCTCGCCGCGGTGGCCGGCGTGCTGGTCGCGATGAACTACAACATCGTCCACTTCTCGATGGGTTTCGTCCCCGGGCTGAAGGCGTTCACCGCGGCGGTGCTCGGCGGCATCGGCAACATCGCCGGCGCGATGCTCGGCGGGCTGCTGCTCGGCATCATCGAGAGCCTCGGCGCGGGCTACATCGGCGATCTCACCGGCGGGTTCCTCGGCAGCCATTACCAGGACATCTTCGCGTTCGCGGTGCTGATCCTCGTCCTGCTGTTCCGCCCCTCGGGCATCATGGGCGAGCGCGTGGCCGACCGCGCATGATCGCGTCGTTCTTTCCGTCGCTCGGCGAACGGCCGCGCGCCGCGCTCGCGGCGACGATCCTCGTCGCGATCGTTCTCGCCGTGCTGCCGTTCGTGTTGCAGCTCGGCGGCAACCGCTGGGTGCGGATGGCCGATTTCGCGCTGCTGTACGTGATGCTCGCACTCGGACTGAACATCGTCGTCGGCTACGCGGGCCTGCTCGACCTCGGCTATGTCGCTTTCTATGCGGTGGGCGCCTACATGTACGCGCTGCTCGCCTCGCCGCACCTGATGGAGAACTTCGAGTGGATCGCCGCGACCTTTCCCGACGGACTGCATAGCCCGCTCTGGTTCGTCATTCCGCTGGGCGCGCTGATCGCCGCGTTCTTCGGCGTGCTGCTGGGCGCACCGGTGCTGCGCCTGCGCGGCGATTACCTGGCGATCGTCACGCTCGGGTTCGGCGAGATCATCCGCATTTTCCTGAACAACCTGAACGCGCCGGTGAACCTGACCAACGGGCCGCAAGGCATCACGAGCATCGATCCGGTGCGCGTGGCCGGCGTCGACTTCTCCCGCACGCTGTCGATCGGCCCGCTCGACGTGCCCTCGGTCACGCTGTACTACTACCTGTTCCTCGCGCTCACGCTGGCGGTGATCTTCGTCTCGATCCGGCTGCAGGATTCGCGCATCGGCCGCGCCTGGATGGCGATCCGCGAGGACGAGGTCGCCGCGAAGGCGATGGGCATCAACACGCGCAACGTCAAGCTGCTCGCGTTCGCGATGGGCGCATCGTTCGGCGGCGTCTCGGGCGCGATGTTCGCGTCGTTCCAGGGCTTCGTCTCGCCCGAGAGCTTCGTGCTGATGGAATCGATCGTCATCGTCTCGATGGTCGTGCTCGGCGGCATGGGGCACGTGCCCGGCGTCGTGCTCGGCGCGGTGCTGCTCTACGCGATTCCGGAGACGCTGCGCGAGATCGCGCGGCCGGTGCAACTCGCGTTGTTCGGCGAGGAGATCGTCGCCGCCGAGGCGCTGCGCATGCTGCTCTTCGGCCTGGCGATGGTGCTGATCATGCTGTACCGGCCACGCGGGCTATGGCCGGCCGCGCAGCACGGCGTGCTGCGCACCGAGCGCACCGTGCCGGTCCCCGCCGGCGCACCGGCGACCGGAACCGGAATCAACGCGCCATGAACGAAGCCGTGCAGCCGCTGCTTTCGGTGCGCGGCGTGAACAAGCGCTTCGGCGGCCTGCAGGCGTTGTCCGACGTCGGGCTCGACATCGAACGCGGCCAGATCTACGGGCTGATCGGCCCGAACGGCGCGGGCAAGACGACGTTCTTCAACGTCGTCACCGGGCTGTACGCGCCCGACTCGGGCGATTTCGCGCTCGACGGCCGGCGCTACGAGCCGAGCGCGGTGCACCGCGTGGCCGAGGCGGGCATCGCACGCACCTTCCAGAACATCCGGCTGTTCGGCGAGATGACCGCACTCGAGAACGTGATGGTCGGGCGGCACGTGCGTACCCGATCGGGCGTGCTCGGCGCGGTGCTGCGCACCGCGCGCGAACGCCACGAGGAGGCGCAGATCCGCGAAAGCGCGCTCGCGCTGCTCGAGTACGTCGGCATCGCGCGTTACGCCGATTTCCAGGCGAGGACGCTGTCGTACGGCGACCAGCGCCGGCTCGAGATCGCGCGTGCGCTCGCCACCGAACCCAAGCTGCTCGCGCTCGACGAACCGGCCGCCGGCATGAACGCCACCGAGAAGCAGACGCTGCGCGAGCTGCTGCTGCACATCCGCGAAGGCGGACGCACGCTGCTGCTGATCGAGCACGACGTGAAGCTTGTCATGGGCCTGTGCGACCGCGTGACCGTGCTCGATTACGGCAAGGTCATCGCGCAAGGCACGCCGGCGCGCGTGCAACGCGACCCGGCCGTGATCGAGGCGTACCTCGGGACGCACGCGCGATGAGCGACGTCCTGCTCTCGGTCACCGGGCTGCAGGTCGCCTACGGCGGCATCCAGGCCGTCAAGGGCGTGTCGCTCGACGTGCACGACGGCGAACTGGTCGCACTGATCGGCGCCAACGGAGCGGGCAAGACGACGACGCTCAAGGCGATCACCGGAATGCAGCCGCGCAGCGCCGGCGAGATCCGCTACCGGGAGCGCTCGATCGGAAACGCCGACGCGTGGGAACTCGTCTCGCGCGGGCTGGTGATGGTGCCCGAAGGCCGCGGCGTGTTCACGCGCATGACGATCACCGAGAACCTGCAGATCGGTGCCTACATCCGCAACGACAAGGCCGAGATCGCCAGCGACATGGAGCGCGTGTTCGTGACCTTCCCGCGCCTGCGCGAGCGCAAGGACCAGCTCGCGGGCACCATGTCGGGCGGCGAGCAGCAGATGCTGGCCATGGGCCGTGCGCTCATGGCGCGCCCCAAGGTGCTGCTGCTCGACGAGCCCACCATGGGCCTGTCGCCGATCATGTGCGACAAGATCTTCGAGGTGGTGCAGAGC
>JAKFES010000069.1:0-4967 GCA_036675585.1 Burkholderiaceae bacterium | reverse complement strand
CGACGCCCGCCGCGGCGCGGCGCCGCCAGCGTGCCCATGCGTTCGTCCCGATCGACGCCAGGCCGCCGGGCAGGTACAGCACCGATACGATCAGCAGCACGCCGAGCGTCATCATGTAGACCTGCGGCAATTGCAGGCGCAGCGTCTCGGCCAGCACGCTGAACACGATCGCCGCGACGAGCGGGCCCCACAGCGTCGCGGCGCCGCCGACCAGCGCGATCAGCACCGTCTGGAAACCGATGAAGGGGTTGAACACCGTCGTCGGGTCGATGTACGTCCATCGAACGCTCATCGCCGCGCCCATCGCGCCGGCGAATGCCGCGGTGATCGCGAAGCCGGCGATCTTGACCCGGCGCGTATCGACGCCGAGCGTCTGCGCGCGCTGCTCGTCGCCGCCGATTCCGGCCATCGCCAGGCCGAGTCGGCTGCGGCGCACGAGGATCGCGGTGAGCACCGATGCGAAGGCGATCGCGAGCACGGTGAAATAGACGGTGTCGCGCTCGGGAACGACGACCAGCACGCGACCGACGGTGCCGGCGAGGCTCTTCTCGGCGAGCGTGACCGCGTGCCGGATCAGCTCGGTCATGCCGAACGTGAGCACGGCGAAATACGTGCCGCGCAGGTGCAGCACCGCGCTGCCCATCGCGACCGCGAGCACGACCGCGACGCCCGCGCCGAGCGCGATCGCCGCCAGCCACGGAATCTGGTCGAGCGTGAAGGCGCTCACGTACGCACCGACGCCGAAGAACGCCGACGTCGCGAGCGACAGGTAGCGCGTCGCCCCGCAGAACACGCTCCAGCTCGTCGCAAGGGCGACGTACATCAGGCAGGTGAGTGCCATCGACACCGCGAACTCGCTGGCGAACAGCGGCAACGCGGCGGCGATCGCCGTCAGCGCGAGCAGCGCCGGGGCGTCGATGCGCAGCGTGTGCCGGTCGTTCATCGCCGGAAGAGTCCGTTCGGTTTCCACAGCAACACCGCGATGAAGATGCCGTACGACAGCAGCGGCTTGATCGACGGGCTGCCGAAGTGCATCCCGATCGCCTCGATGACGCCGAGCGCCAGGCCGGCGACGAGGCTGCCCGTCATGCTGCCGAATCCGCCGAGCGTGATGACGATCAGCGCCGTCACCGTGTACGGCTCGCCGATCGCCGGCGAGATGGCGTAGGTCATCGACAGCAGGCTGCCGGCCAGCCCGGACAGGCCGAGCCCGACACCGAACATCAGCGGATGCAGCCGCCGGGTATCGATGCCGACCAGCAATGCGCCGATCGGCGACTGCATCAGCGCGCGCACGCCCTTGCCGAGCAGCGTCGTGCGCAGCACGACGATCAGTGCCGCGCTCGCGGCGAGCGCCGCGCCGAGCAGCACGAGCTTGTTGGCGGCGAACTGCGTGCCGCCGACCGCGACCGGCTCGGTCAGGTAATCGTAGCCGCGCAGCTCGCCACCCCACACCAGCGAGGCGAAGTTCTGCACGATGAACATCAGCCCGAAAGCGACCATCAGTCCGCGCGCCTCGAACACGTCGACGTTCGTCGACGTCCGGGCGAGCCGCGCAAAGCAGAGCCGGTGCACGAGGACGCCGAGCAGCATCATCGCGAAGAACGACACCGGCGCCATCGCGAGCGGAGAGATGCCCAGGCGCGTGTGCGCGAACCAGGTGGCGAACGCGCCGAGCATGAGGAACTCGCCGTGCGCGATGTTCAGGATGCGCATCAGCCCGTATTGCAGGTTCAGCCCGAGCGCGACGAGCGCATAGACGCCTCCGGTCATCAGACCGGAGGCGACCAGCTCGATCCATGCGGAAAACGACATCGGCCGTCGCGCGCCCCGTTGCGCCGAATGGCCCCGGCTATTTCCAGGCGGGCTTGGGCAGCGCGAGTTGTGCGGTGGCGACGTTGCGCGGCCAGACGACTTCGAACTCGCCCTTCTGCCACTGGCCGACGGTGCCCGGCGTCGAGGTGTTCTCGCTGCCCTCGAAGCGCACCGGGCCGATGATCGTCGGGTGCTCGTTGCGCGCGACGTAGTCGCGGATCGCCTTGCGGTCGAGCCCGACTTTCGACACCGCCTGCGTGAGGATCTCGAGCCCGGCCCAGCAGTGGCCGCTCGCCCAGCGATCGGGTTCCTTTCCGCCGAACTTCGCGGTGTGCGCGTCGAAATACGCCTTCGCGCCGGGACTCGTCTTCGCGTTCCACGAACCCATGCCGGTGACGCCCTCGGCCCCGGCGCCGATCACGTTGCGGTACAGCTGGAACGCGGTGCCCACCGACGCGTAGAAGATCTTCGGATTGAAGCCGATCTCCTTCGACTGCTTGCTCGCGAGGATCGTGTCCGGCGGATACGTGATGCCGACGAACGCGTCGGGGTTCTGGTCCTTGATCGTGCGCAGCGTCGGCGCGAGGTCCTTCACGCCGAGCGGATAGCCCTTGCGCTCGACCACCTTGATCGTCGTCTTCTTCAACGCCGCGTTGAGCGCGGCGAAGTTCTCCAGCCCGAACAGGTCGTCCATGTACAGGATCGCGATCGTCTTCACGTCGTGGGCGACGAGCAGGTCGACGAGCGCGCCCATCATCCGGTCGGGCTGCTGCAGCAGCGAGAAGAAATACGGCAGCTGCATGTCGATCAGCTTGCGCGACAGCGCGGTCGGCGCGAGCATCGGGTACCCGAAGCGGTTCGCCAGCGGCGCGAGCGCGAAGTTCGCGTTCGATCCCCACGGCGGCAGGATCAGGTCGACCTTGTCGCTGCCCATCAGCTTCTCGTAGCTGCGGATGCACGTCTCGATTTCGCTGCGGTCGTCGAAGCCGATCAGCTCGATCGGGCGGCGCACGCCTTTCACGTCGAGGCCGCCGGCGGCGTTCTGCTGCTCGGCCCACATGAGGAAGTTCGGTTCCTGGCTGACCTGCGCGCCGCCGGCCCACGGGCCGGTGCGGGCGATTGCGTAGCCGACGCGCACCGGACCGGTCTGCGCGAGGGACAACGCGGGCATCGCCAGGCCGGCGGCGCCGGCGCCGAGCGCCTGCAGCGTGCTGCGGCGAGTGACGGACTTCGGGCTGCTCATGGGTGTCTCCTTCTGGGTCCGGCGAACGGAGGTCTCCGGTGCGAACGATGATAGGCACTCGGGCCGTCGCCCGCTTCGCCGGGCGTACCCGAGCGCTGGACGATTCGTGCAGGCGGCATCCGTATTTACCCTGATCGAACGATCCGGCGTATTTCAGCCGCGCGTTCCAGGCGCGCTTCGGGGTCACGCCGAACGCATCGCGCGCGCTCGGCGCCCTTTCGCCGGCCGAGCGCCGCCGCGGCGTTACTTGACCGCCACGACGCTGATCGCGCCGGTGCGACGACGCACGCTGATGCCGACGTCGTTTCCGCGCCGCGCGAGCAGCAGGTCGATGCTCGCGTCGCCGACGCGCAGGTCGTTGATGCGCATCCGCTTGACGAACGGCGGCAGCATCGGGCTGGAGAACTTGACGGTGGCGCTGGGCCCGCGCACCTCCAGCCCGAGGCACGCCTGCAGGCACAGGAACACGGCGCCGGCCGCCCACGCCTGCGGCGAGCAGGCGACCGGGTAATGCGTGGGCGCCTCGCCGGGGCGCCGGGGAAAGCCGCAGAACAGCTCGGGCAGCCGGTGCAGCTCGAAGAACAGCGCCGCGTCGAACAGGCCCGCGAGCACCTTGACCGCCGCGCCCTTCAGTCCGTACAGCGCGAAGCCGGCGGCGATCATCGCATTGTCGTGCGGCCAGACCGAGCCGTTGTGATACGACATCGGGTTGTAGCCGCGCTCGGTGCACGCGATCGTGCGGATTCCCCACCCGGAGAAATTGGCGTCGTTGGTGAGCGTGTGCGCGACGCGCTGCGCACGCTCGCGGCTCGCGATGCCCGAGAACAGGCAATGGCCCGCGTTCGACGAGACGACGCGGCACGCGCGCTTGGCGCCGTCGAGCGCCAGCGCGTAGGTGCCGAGTTCCTCGCACCAGAACGTCGACTCGAAGCGTTCGCGCAACTCGACGGCCTCGCGCTCGAGCGCGTGCGCGCGTTCGGGCAGCCCGATGCTCGCGGCGATGCGCGCGGCGGCGATCTTGGCCGCGTGCACGTACCCCTGCACTTCGCACAGCGCGATCGGTCCTTCGGCCTGCGCGCCGTCGGCGTGGAACACCGCGTCCTGCGAGTCCTTCCACCCCTGGTTCAGCAGCCCCGTGCCCGAGCGGCGCGCGTACTCGTAGAAGCCGTCGCCGTCGACGTCGCCGTAGCGGTCGATCCAGTCGAGCGCGCGCTCGACGTGCGGCCACAGCGCGAGCACGAAAGGCACGTCGCCGGTGCGCCGGTGATACGCGTCGGCGAGCACGACGAACAGCGGCGTCGCGTCGATCGAACCGTAGTAGCGGCCGAAGGGCACTTCGCCGAGCGCGGCCATCTCGCCGGCGCGCGTCTCGTGCAGGATCTTGCCCGGCTGCGCGTCCTGCTCGGCGTTCTCCGCCTGCGCCTGCGTCTCGGCGAGGCAGGCGAGGACGCCGCGCGCGAGCGCCGGGTTCATCCACAGGCACTCGAGCGCGGTGATGATCCCGTCGCGGCCGAAGGCGGTGCTGTACCAGGGTACGCCGGCGTACGGATACGGGCCCGACGCCGTCTCGGTGCGCAGCAGGTGGATGTCGGCGAGCGAGCGATCGACCCAGCGGTTGAACTGCGCGTTCGACGATTCGATCGCGGGCTCGCGCACGCGCGCATGCAGCAGCGCGCGCGTCGCGCGCTCGGCGGCCGCCTCGTAGGCCGGCGCGAGGGACTCCTGCTGCGCGCGCGCGGGCGTACCGGTTTCGCACGCGATGGCCCAGCGAAAGCTCGCCTCCTCGTGCGGGTCGAGTCCGACGTGGAACGTCGCCTGCGTTCCCAGCCACTCGGACGGCGGCACGTCGAGAACGATGCGGGTGCGGCGCGTGCGCGCATCGAGCCCGGCGTAGCCGAGCACCAGCGTG
>JAKFES010000301.1:0-5010 GCA_036675585.1 Burkholderiaceae bacterium | reverse complement strand
CCGCGCGCGCGAACGCGCGGCCTCGCCGCGCCGGGAACCGTGAACGCGCAGAAACGCGCCGCGATCTTCGCGCGCTTCGAGGCCCTCGACCCGCACCCGCGCACCGAGCTCGAATACCGCACGCCGTTCGAGCTGCTCGTCGCGGTGATCCTCTCGGCGCAGGCGACCGACCGCAGCGTCAACCAGGCCACGCGCGAGCTCTATCGCGTGGCCAACACGCCGCAGGCGATCGCTGCGCTCGGCGTCGACGGACTCGTTCCGTACATCCGCTCGATCGGCCTGTATCCGGCGAAATCGAAGAATGTCGTAGCGACCGCTCGCATCCTGATCGAGCAGTACGGCGGCGAGGTTCCGCCCGATCGCGAGGCGCTCGAGCGCCTGCCCGGCGTCGGGCGCAAGACGGCCAACGTCGTGCTGAACGTGGCGTTCGGCCAACCGACGATGCCCGTCGACACGCACGTGTTCCGCGTGGCGAACCGCACGCGCATCGCCACCGGACGCACGCCGCTCGAGGTCGAGCAGCGCCTGCTGCGGCTCGTCCCCGAGCAATACCTGCCGCACGCGCACCATTGGCTGATCCTGCACGGGCGCTACGTTTGCAAGGCGCGCATCCCCGAGTGCTGGCGCTGCCCGATCGCCGAGCTGTGCGAATACCGGCCCAAGACGCCCGCGCCCGCCTGAGACGATGTTCGACCCCTCGCAAGCCGACGTTCGCCGCTTCTTCTGCGAAACCTGGCGCAAGGACCGCGAGCGGCTCGCGCTGACGCCGCTCGAGGCGATCGCGCTCGACCTCGTCCGGCTGCACCCCGAATACCACGACGATCTCGCATCGCTCGACGACGCGCTCGCCGCCGAATACCCGGTCGAGGCCGGCCGCACCAACCCGTTCCTGCATCTGTCGCTGCACCTGGCGATCGCCGAACAGCTGCAGATCGACCAGCCGCACGGCCTGCGTGCCGCGTACACGGCGCTGAGCGCGCGCATGGGCGAGCACGACGCCGCGCACGTGCTGATGGACTGCCTCGGCGAGGTCGTCTGGCGCTCGCAGCGCGACGGCGCACCGCCCGACGGCGCGGCCTATCTGGCGTGCATCGAACGCGCGACGGGCCGCGCGACGGGCGGCTGAGCGGCACCGGCCCGCCGGGCGCCCTCGGGTGGATGCGCTCCGACCCGGCGCGCGGGTCGGAAGACGGCGGGAACGCAGCGGCGATTCTGATACGCTTCGCCCGGTCTTTTTCCCCGTCCGCGGATCGCGGGCAAATCCCCACAGCACACGGAAACGCCGATGTTCGGACGCCTGATGCCCCGAGAAGGCAACTTCTTCGAGCTGTTCAACCGGCACGCGGAGTGCATCGCAGCGGGGAGCCACAGCCTCGCGTTGCTGATGACGAATTACGGCGACGTCGCCGCGCGCCGCCAGTACATCGACGCGATCGACCGCTCCGAGAAGGACGCCGACAAGGTCACGCACGAGACGATCACGCTGCTGCACAAGACCTTCATCACGCCGTTCGACCGCGACGACATCCACAAGCTGATCACGAACATGGACGACATCCTGGACCTGATCCAGGACGTCGCCGAGTCGGCGATGCTCTACGACCTGCAGCGCGTCTCGCCCGAAGCGCAGCAGCTCGCCGACCTCAACGAGATGTGCTGCGACCGCGTGAAGGCCGCCGTCGCGCTGCTCGACAGCATGGAGAACGCCGACGCGATCCTGAAGATCTGCACCGAGATCGACCGGCTCGAGTCCGACGCCGACCGCGTGATGCGCGCGGCAATGTCGAAGCTGTTCCGCGACGAAAGCGACGTGCGCCAGCTCATCAAGCTCAAGGCGATCTACGAGCTGCTCGAGACGGTGTCCGACCGTGCCGAGGACGTCGCGAACGTCATCGAAGGCGTCGTGCTCGAGAACGCATGACGACGATTCAGTTCAGCTTCGCCGCGCTCGTGTTCCTGGTGGCGCTGGCGCTGATGTTCGATTTCATGAACGGCTTTCACGACGCCGCGAACTCGATCGCGACGATCGTCTCGACCGGCGTGCTCAAGCCGTACCAGGCGGTGGTGTGGGCGGCGTTCTTCAACGTCGTCGCGCTGTTCTTCTTCGAGCTGCGCGTGGCGTCCACCGTGGGCAAGGGAATCGTCGATCCGGGCGTGGTCGATCACGTCGTCATCTTCGGTGCCGTCTCGGGCGCGCTGGCGTGGAACATCATCACCTGGCGCTTCGGCATTCCGTCGAGTTCGTCGCACGCGCTGATCGGCGGGCTGATCGGCGCGACGCTGGCCAAGGCGGGCACCGCGTCGCTGCTCGCGGCCGGGATCACGAAGGTCGCGTTGTTCATCGTCATCTCGCCGCTGCTCGGGTTCCTGCTCGGCTCGACGTTGATGGTCGCGGTTTCGTGGGTGTTCTTCCGCAGCACGCCGCGCGGCACCGACCGCTGGTTCCGCCGCGCGCAACTCGTGTCGTCGGCGCTCTACAGCATCGGGCACGGCAGCAACGACGCACAGAAGACGATGGGGATCATCTGGCTGCTGCTGATCGCCGCCGGGATCAGCCACGCCGGCGAAACGCACCCTCCGTACTGGGTGATCGTCTCGTGCTACCTCGCGATCGGGCTCGGGACGCTGTTCGGCGGATGGCGCATCGTCAAGACGATGGGCCAGAAGATCACGAAGCTCAAGCCGGTCGGCGGCTTCTGCGCGGAAACCGGCGGAGCGGTCACGCTGTTCCTCGCCTCGAGCATGGGCGTTCCGGTGTCGACGACGCACACGATCACCGGCGCGATCGTCGGCGTCGGCTCGGCGCAGAAACTGTCGGCCGTGCGCTGGGGATTGGCGGGCAACATCGTCTGGGCGTGGATCCTGACGATTCCTGCGTCGGCGCTGATGGCCGCGTTCGCGTGGTGGGTCGGGCGCCTGTTCCTGCTGTAGGCGAAAGCCGAGCGCCCGGCCGCGGCACGCGGTAGCATCGAAACACGGGCCGCAGCGCGAATCCGGAACCGCCTTTGGTCGACACCCCTTTCCCGCCCTCGGGCGATCGCCAGCTCTGGCTCGAACTGCCGCCGATCTCACGGCAGGCGCCGCGCCGCCTGCTCGTGTTCCTGCACGGCGCGGGCTCGAGCGCGGAGACCTTCGCGCCGATCGCGATCGCCTGGCAGTTGAAGTTCCCCGGCGCGACCGGCGCGATCCTCGAGGGACTGCGCCCCGGGTCGCTGCAGGCGGGCAAGGACTGGTTCGACGCGAGCGGCGTCGCCGTCGAACGCATCGAGCGCATCGAAGCGGCCGGGTGCGCGATCGCGCAGCGCGTGCACGCCGTGCAGCGCGACACCGGGATCGCGCCCGCCGACACGGTCGTCGTCGGCTTCTCGCAAGGCGCGACGACGGCGCTCGCGCTCGCGCGCCTGCGCCCTGCCCCCGCATCGATCGTCGTCTCGTATGCGGGCCAGCTCGCGCGGCCGATCGCCCCGGGCGAACGCATCGACCCGACCGTGCACCTGCTGCACGGCGAATTCGATACGGTCGTCTCCACGGTGCACGCCGAGCGCGCGTACCGCGGGCTGCAGGCGGCGGGCTCCGACGTCACGCTCGACATCGTCGAGCACGAAGCGCATTCGATCGGCCAGGCGATGATCAACGTCGGCACCGCGCGTGTGCTGCAGACGCTGTTTCGCGGGCGCGGCCCGCGCCGCCGGGCCGGGGCGCTGCACTGAAGATCCGTATCGGCCACTCGTCAAAGGAAAGCCATGAAACCGCAAGATCGTGAAGTCGTCATCGTCGCCGCAGTCCGCACGGCCGTCGGCGACTTCGGCGGAAGCCTGAAGGAATTCGCTCCGTCGCGGCTGGCCGCGATGGTGCTGCGCGAAGCGACCGCGCGCGCCGGCGTATCGGGCGACGACGTGCACCACGTCGTCTTCGGCCACGTCATCCATACCGAGCCGCGCGACATGTACCTCGCGCGCGTCGCCGCGATCGACGGCGGGCTGGCGCACTCGGTGCCGGCGCTCACGCTCAACCGGCTGTGCGGCTCGGGCATGCAGGCGATCGTCTCGGCCGCGCAGGCGGTGCTGCTCGGCGAGGCCGACGTCGCGGTCGCCGGCGGAGCCGAAGTGATGAGCCGGGCGCCCTACTCTTCGCCGGGCATGCGCTGGGGCGCGCGCATGGGCGACGCGCGCATGGTCGACATGATGCTCGGTGCGCTGCACGATCCGTTCCACGAAGTGCACATGGGCGTGACCGCCGAGAACGTCGCGAAGAAATGGGGCATCTCGCGCGACGAGCAGGACGCGCTCGCGCTCGAGAGTCATCGTCGCGCATCGGTGGCGACGCGCGAGGGGCGTTTCCGCGAGCAGATCCTCGCCATCGAGTCGACGACGCGCAAGACAACGGTGCGCTTCGACGCCGACGAGCACGTCCGGCACGATGCGACGATCGACGACCTGCGCAAGCTGCGGCCCGCGTTCGCGAAGGAAGACGGCACCGTCACCGCCGGCAACGCGTCGGGCATCAACGACGGTGCCGCGGCGCTGGTGCTGATGGAGCGCAGGACGGCCGAGGCGCGCGGCGCCCGGCCGCTGGCGCGGCTGGTCTCGTGGGGCCACGCCGGGGTCGACCCGGCGTACATGGGCATCGGGCCGGTGCCGGCTTCGCGCAAGGCGCTCGAGCGCGCCGGGCTGCGTCCCGACCAGATCGACGTGGTCGAGGCCAACGAGGCGTTCGCCGCGCAGGCGATCGCGGTCACGCGCGACCTCGAGCTCGACCCGGCGCGCGTGAACCCGAACGGTTCGGGCATCTCGATCGGCCACCCGGTCGGCGCCACCGGCGCGCTGATCAGCGTGAAGGCGATCTACGAGCTGCAGCGCAGCGGCGGGCGATACGCGCTGGCGACGATGTGCATCGGCGGCGGGCAGGGAATCGCCGCGGTGTTCGAGCGGGTCTGACCCGGCCGCTGCGCGCGGCCGCGCGCGGCTGACCCGGCCGCTTGCGGTGCCGCACCCGGCTGGCCCGGCCCGG
>JAKFES010000014.1:0-5063 GCA_036675585.1 Burkholderiaceae bacterium | reverse complement strand
CGAACCGATCTACGGGCTCGTCGCGCTCGGCCTCGTGCACCCCCAGCACGTGCGCCGCAACGACGAGGCGCGCCCGGGCGACCGGCTCGTGCTCGGCAAGCCGATCGGCGTGGGAATCGCATCGGCGGCGCTCAAGAAGCAGCGCCTGTCGGAAGTCGGCTACCGTGCGCTGATCGAGTCGACGACACGCCTGAACGTCTCGGGCCCCGCGCTCGCGCGCGTGCCGGGCGTGCACGCGATGACCGACGTGACCGGTTTCGGCCTGCTCGGCCATGCGCTGGAGATGTGCCGCGGCGCGCGTGTGCGGGCACGGCTTTCGGCGCGATCGGTCCCGCGGCTGCCGGGCACCGACGCGCTGCTCGCCGACGGCTTCGTGACCGGCGCATCGGCGCGCAACTGGGCCGCGTACGGTCACGAGGCGAGCCTGCCCGACGGCGACGAGCGCCTGCGTGCGCTGCTCACCGACCCGCAGACCTCGGGGGGCCTGCTCGTCGCCTGCGATCCGTCGGCCGTCGGCGAGGTGCTCGACATCTTTCGCCGCGACGGATTCGAATCGGCGAGCGAGATCGGCGAGGTATACGCCGGCGAGCCGGGGATCGAAGTCATCGCCTGAGCCCGAGCGCATTGCGCGAAGCGACGCGCGTCGCGCGAAGCGACGTGTCGCGCGCGGCTTGCCGTGTTTCGTGCGAACTCATCGCTCGCGCGGGCGCAGCACGAGCACCTCGGCCGCCTCGCGCTCGATGCGCTCGCGAGACGTCACCATCGGCAGGTAGCGCACCTCGGACCACGGTGCGACCAGATCGTCGTAGTGCGGCGAAAACCGGTGACCGCTCTGCCCGGTCGCCTGCATAAAGCGCGATGCATCGGGGTCGGCGAGGTCGTAGACCGCGCGATACCCGGCGGCCCACCGATTCTCGAACGGCGCGACCGGATCCCACGGATCGTGTCGGGCGAGATTGATCGTGCTCGGGCCTCCGCCGCTCGGCGAGCGCAGGTCGAACCATCCGGACAGCAGCCAGTGACGCCCGAACGGACGGTGCGTGGAAACGGCCGGGTGCGCGCGACCCCATTGCCAGAGTTCGGGCTCGCCGCCGAGACGTTCCGTCAGCTCGTCGACGACCGCCTCGAGCGAGCGCGCGAGCATCTGGTCGCAGGTCTCGACCGCCGGCGTGCCCGCATCGTCGCACCAATGGGCCCGGTCGGGTCGCGCCAGCGCGTCGCGCAACGGGTTGTGGCGCATCCGGTGGCGCTCGAGCTGGGCGAACAACTCGGCGCCGACGTCATCCTCGAACACTGCGCGGCGCAGGCGGTCGATCCACGCGACGGCGATCAGCGGTTCGGGACGCTCGGCGTCGAGCGCCGGAGCCTGCGGCTCGGGCGAGGCCTGCGCCCACGCGCGCAGCATGTCGAGCGCCCGTTGCGCGCGATCGGAGTGCGCCCGGGCGCGCAGCAGGAACGGCAAGAGCTCGCCCACCGCGGGCGAGCCGACGTCGGCCTGGATCCGGGTGAAGGTTTCGACGTCGTGCGAGGCGGCCGTGCGCAGCCGCTCGCGGATCCGGTCCGATCGGTACGGCAACGCCCACTCGCCGGCGATGTGATGCGGGTAGCCGTCGGCGACGATGCGCTGGTTCGCGGTGACCAGCATGCCTTCGCCGGGCTGTTCGACGCGCGGCAGCTCGTCGAACGGAATGGTGCCGATCCAGTCGTACCGCGCATCCCACCCGGGAGCGGGAAGGCTGCCCCGCAGCGCGTTGTCGGCACGGCGGACCGGCACGGCGCCGGCCGCGAGGAACGCGATGCGGCCCTCGACATCGGCGTAGACGACGTTCTGCTGCGGGCCGCGAAACCCGCGCAGCGCGTCGCGAAACGAAGCCCAGTCGGTCGCGGTGTTCATCCGCAGCGCCGCGTGCACGGTGCGGTCCTCGGCGGCGAGCATCGTCCACGAGAACGACAGCACGCTCGGCGGATGCCCGAGCGCGTCGAGCAGCGGACGCGTCGTCGCGAGCACATCGGAGATCACCGGGCCGTGTCGCGTCTCGCGCACGACGTGTTCGACCGGTGCCGCACCCTTGACGCGAATCGTCTCGGTGCGCGAGGCGAAACGCGCCCAGCCGTCCGGGGTGCGGTAGCGCTGCGGGTCGTCGGGGTCGACGCGCTCGAGGTACAGGTCCTGCGAGTCGGGCGCGGTGTTGGTGAAGCCCCACGCGATCCGGTCCGAGCGCCCGACGACGACGTACGGAAGCCCGGGCAGCGTGGCGCCGATCACCTCGAGCCCCGGTGCCGACAGGTGCGCGAGGTACCACAACGAAGGGGCGCCGAGCGCGAGATGCGGATCGTTCGCCAGCAGCGGCTTGCCCGCCGGCGTTCGCCGTCCGTCGACGACCCAGTTGTTGGAGCCGAGCCCGTCGAGCGAAGTCGAAGGCATCGCGCGCGTGATCGCCTGCGCGAGCTCGAGCGCACGCACCGGCGCGAAGCCGACGTTCGCGTCGGCACCGCGCGCGGTGCCGGCGAGCGGAGGCGGATCGGCATACAGCCGATCGGGGTCGGCGAGCGCAAGCGGCGGATCGGTTCCGATCAGCTCGGATACGCGTTGCGGATCGAGGCGGCCGAGCAGCGCGAGGCGCAGCAGCTCGACGCCGTGGTTGCCCGACAGGTCCCACGCCATCATCGTCGCCCAGCCGATCGAATCGGCCGGCTCCCAGCGCTGCGGGCGAACGCCGAGCAGCAGGAACTCCGGCGAAAGTTGCCACGGCCGCGACGCGATGCGCCCGATCCACGCGTTGACGCCGTCGGCGTATGCCTGCAGCGCCTCGCGCGTCGCGGCGTCGAGCCCGCTCCAGATCCGTTCGGCGTTGCGCCGCACGCCGAGCGTTCGCAGGAAGCGGTCGGTGCCGAGCGCCTCGGCACCGAGTGCCTCGGCCATCGTGCCGCGGACGATCCGGCGGTTCATCTCCAGCTGCCACAGCCGGTCCTGCGCGTGCAGCAGGCCGAGCGCCCGGAACGCGTCGCGCTGCGAAGCGGCGAACACGTGCGGAATGCCGTGCGCGTCGCGCACGATCCGGATCGGCGCGTCGATTCCCGAAAGCGCGATCTCGCCGCTCGTTTTCGGCAGCGCGCCGGCGCGCCACGCGATCGCCGCGCCGAGCGCGAGAACGAACGCGAGCAGCACGACCGTCGAGGCGATCCGCAGGACCCTGCCCGAGCCGCGTCTTCGCTTCATCGCATCTCCTCCGCTCCCGCCACGCCGGCACCGGCTGCGAACGCCGGCAACGTATCATGAGCGGCCCGATTCCGGTGGCCGCTACCGCCATGATCCCCGCAGTCGAACTGGACGGCGTGCGCAAGGCATTCGGCGAGCACGTCGTCCTGCACGACGCATCGCTGCGCGTCGGGCGCGGCGAGCGCGTCGCGCTGCTCGGCGAGTCGGGCAGCGGCAAGTCGACGCTGCTGAACCTGATCGCCGGACTCGAGCCGGTCGACGCGGGGATCGTCCGCGTCGAGGGCATCGAGGTGTCGGCGCTCGACGCCGATGCCACCGCACAGTTGCGCCGCGAGCGCATCGGATTCGTCTTCCAGGCGTTCCATCTGCTGCCGCACCTGAGCGCCGTGCAGAACGTCGCGGTCCCGCTGCTGCTCGCCGGCCGGCCCGCCGCAGACGCGCTACGCCGTGCGGCCGGGTGGCTCGAGCGGCTGGGCCTGGGCGGTCGACTGCACGCATGGCCGCGCGAGCTCTCCGGCGGCGAGCAGCAACGCGTCGCGCTCGCGCGCGCGCTCGTGCACGAACCCGCGCTCGTGCTCGCCGACGAGCCGACCGGCAACCTCGACCCGTCGAACGCCGAACGCGCGCTCGCGCTGATCGCCGAGTCGATCGAGCACAGCGGCGCCGCGCTCGTCCTGGTCACGCATTCGCTGCAGGCGGCGGGGATCGCGCAGCGCCGGGTGCGCGTGCACCGGCACACGCTCGTCGAGGAACACTCGACGGCCGCCGAGCGTGCGTGCGTCGCACCGCGCGAACGGCCGCGGACGACGAGCCGGTGAGCGCGCGCGCCGCGAACGGCCGGCTCACGTTGCTGCGCTGGATGCTGCTCGGCCAGTGGCGCGCGCAACCGGGGCGAGCGGCGATCGCGGTGGCGGCGATCGCGATCGGCGTCGCCCTCGCCTTGTCGATCGCGCTCGTGAACCGGTCGGCGGTCGAGGAATTCTCCTCGGCGATCGAGCGCACCGAAGGCCGCGCGCAGGCGCAGATCCGCGCGCGCGGACGCGGCTTCGACGAGGCGCTGTATGCACGCCTCGCACGCGAATCGCCGCAGGTGCACGCGAGCCCGGTCGTCGAGGCGAGCTTCGCGCTCGCCGACCGGCCCGACACGTCGTTGCGCGTCGTCGGCATCGACGTGTTCCGCGCCGCGCAGGTCACGCCGGACCTGCTTCCCGCGCCTTCCGGGGACGGGGACGGTGCGCTCTCGCCGCTGTTCGACGACGACGCGATCTTCCTGTCGAACGCCGCGCTCGCGTCGCTCCGGGCGTCCCCCGGCGAGCGGATCGAATTGCTCTCCGGCGGCGAGCGGATCTCGCTGCGCATCGCCGGCACGGTCCCGGGCACCGCGCAGGGCCAGTCGCTCGCGGTGATGGACATCGGGACGATGCAATGGCGTCTCGGCTGGCTGGGCCGCCTCACGCGCATCGACCTGCGCTTCGAGCCCGGCGCCGACCCGGCGGCGCTGCGCGCAGACTGGGAACGGGCGCTCGCCGAGCAGGCGTACTGGACGACGCCCGAGGCCGGCCGCGAACGCGCATCGCAGCTGTCGCGGGCGTACCGGGTGAACCTGAACGTGCTCGCGCTCGTCGCGTTGTTCACCGGCGCATTCATCGTCCATTCGACCCTCGCGCTGGCCGTCGCGCGTCAGCACCGCGAGCTCGCACTGCTCGCCGTGCTCGGCGCGCGCGATCGCTGGCTCGCCGCCGACGTGCTCGCGCAGGGGCTCGTGCTGGGCCTGCTCGGGGCGGTGCTCGGCGTCGACGGCGGAATCGGGCTCGCCGCGGCACTGCTGGAGCGCTTCGGCGGC
>JAKFES010000005.1:0-5065 GCA_036675585.1 Burkholderiaceae bacterium | reverse complement strand
GTCTTCGCCGAGGTAGTCGCCGCACTGCACCTCGATCATGACGAGCGGGACGACACCCGGATTCGCCAGCCGGTGCCGCGTTCCGATCGGGATGTAGGTCGACTGGTTGGCGGCGACGAGCTGCGTGTGCTCGTCGCATTGCACTTTCGCGGTGCCCGAGACGACGATCCAGTGCTCGCTGCGGTGGTGGTGCATCTGCAGCGACAGTGATTCGCGCGGACGCACCTCGATGCGCTTGATCTTGAAGCGCGGGCCTTCCTGCAGCACGGTGTAGGTGCCCCAGGGCCGGGCGACGGTGCGGTGCAGCCGGGCCGACTCGTGACCGCTCGACTTCAGCCGGCGCACGATCTCGCGTACCTGCTGGCTCGAATCCTTGCCGGCGACGAGCAGTGCGTCGGGCGTGTCGACGATCAGCAGGTTCTCGACGCCGACCGCGGCGACGAGCCGATCCTCACTCTGCACGTGCGTGTTCTTCGCACCCTGCAGCATGGTTTCGCCGACCGTCGTGTTGCCGTCGGCGTCGGGCTGGAACTGCTCGGAGACGGCTTTCCACGAGCCGATGTCGCTCCAGTGAAACGACGCCGGCAGCACGACGACGCCGGCGGCTTTCTCCATCACCGCGTAGTCGATCGAAATCTCGGGGCACGCGGCGAAGGCGACGTCGGACAGAGGCACCTTCTCGTCGTTACCGCCGTCCCGGCTCGCGTGCCACGCCTGCTCGGCGGCAGCGAGCAGGTCGGGTGCGTGTGCGCGCATCGCCTCGAGAATCGTGCGGGCGCGAAAACAGAACATTCCGCTGTTCCAGACGAATCCGCCGTCGGCGAGGAACTGCACCGCGCGCGCGGCGTCGGGCTTCTCGACGAAGCGGCGCACGGCGCGGGCGGCGCCGGGCAACTCGTCGCCCATCTCGATGTAGCCGAAACCGGTTTCGGGCGCACTCGGCCGGATCCCGAACAGCACGATCGCGCCCGAGTCGGCGAGCTCGACGGCCCGGCGCGCAACCGCGCGGAACGCTTCGTCGTCGGGAATCAGGTGGTCGGCCGGCAGCACGAGCAGCGTCGCGTCGGCGTCGAGCGATCGTGCCCACAGCGCGGCGAGCGCGATCGCCGGCCCCGTGTTCCGTCCGATCGGCTCGAGCAACTGCGTGACGCGTAGCGCCTGCGCCGCCGGCAGCGCGGCGATCTCCTCGCGCGTCTTGAAGAAGTATTCGCGGTTGGTGACGATCGCCGCCCGACCGGCGTCGGCCAGCGGCAGCGCGCGTTCGAGCGTGCGCTGCAGCAGGCTCGACGAGCCGCCCAGCTTCATGAACGGCTTCGGGAACGCTTCGCGCGAAACCGGCCACAGCCGCGTACCCGCGCCGCCCGAGAGAATGACCGGGATCAGCATGGCTGGATTGTACGGCCCGCCGCCGGGAACGCGTGCGACACTTGCCGCACCGGGCCGTACGCGCCCCGGGAACGGAGCGCCGACGTTGACGGACGGAATACGGACGGTACTGGTGACGGGCGGGGCGGGCTACATCGGCTCGCACACCGTCGTGGAACTGCTGCAGGCGGGGTGGGACGTCGTCGTCGTCGACAACCTGTCGAACGCGAGCGCCGAGTCGCTGCGGCGCGTCGAAGCGATCACCGGCCGCGAGGTGCCGCTGGTGCGCGCCGACCTGCGCGACGAGGCTGCGCTGCACACCGTGCTGCGCTCGCGCCGTTTCGCCGCGGCGATCCATTTCGCCGGACTGAAGGCGGTCGGCGAATCGGTTGCCGACCCGCTCGCCTATTACGACAACAACGTGACCGGCTCGATCACGCTGCTGCGGGCGCTGGCCGCGGCCGACGTGCGCCGCATCGTGTTCAGCTCGTCGGCCACCGTGTACGGCGATCCGCGCTCGGTTCCGATCGACGAGGGTGCGTCGCTGCAGCCGACGAACCCGTACGGGCGCGGCAAGGCGATGGTCGAGCAGATCCTGCTCGACCTCGTCGCCTCCGATCCCGCCTGGTCGGCGGGGATCCTGCGCTATTTCAATCCGGTGGGCGCGCACGAGAGCGGGCGCATCGGCGAGGACCCGCGCGGCGTGCCGAACAACCTGATGCCGTACGTCAGCCAGGTCGCGGTCGGTCGGCTGGGCGCGCTGTCGGTGTTCGGCGGCGACTGGCCGACGCCCGACGGCACCGGCGTGCGCGACTACATCCACGTCGTCGACCTCGCCCGCGGGCATCTGAAGGCGCTCGAGCGCACGCTCGCGCAACCGGGCGCCTTCACGGTGAACCTGGGCACCGGAATCGGCTGCTCGGTGCTCGAGCTGGTGCGCGCATTCGAGCGCGCGAGCGGCGCGAGCGTGCCGTACCGCATCGTCGAACGTCGTGCCGGCGACGTCGCGCAGTGCTACGCCGACCCGACGCGCGCCGAGCGCCTGCTCGGCTGGCGCGCCCGATACGACGTCGAGCGGATGTGCGTCGACGCGTGGCGCTGGCAGCAGGCCAATCCGCGCGGATACGACGACTGAGCGCGGCGGGGGCGGTACGCCCGCCCCCTGGCTCAGTGCTTGCCTTTCTTGAGCGCCGGATCCTCGCCCTTGGAGCGGGCCTTCCCGGCCTTCTCGGCGCGTTCCATCTCCTGCGCTTCGTCTTCGTTGCGCGGCGTCGCGGCACGCGCGGCCTCGTCGACCTTGCCCGAGTCGACGAACTCCTTCAGGTCCTCGCGGTGATGCCGGGCGGCCTCGTAGTCCCCTTCGCCCTGCACTTTCGGTGGCCGGCCCGTGCCGGCGCCCGGCGTCGCATCCGTCGTGGGTTTCGTCTGCTTCATGTCGACCCCTCGATGAAAGAGGATCGCGCGTCGCGATCCGGATCCCGCGAACGGCAAGTCGCGGGCCCGTCGCGCGCGGAGGGGTGGGTCAGAATTCGACGTTGTCGATCAGGCGTGTCGTGCCGATGCGGGCCGCACCGAGCGCGACCAGCGCGTCGGGCCGCAGCCAGTCGTCCGGATGCGGGAGCGCGAGATCTGCGCGCCGCCGAACGGCCAGGTAATCGGGTGTCCACCCGCGTGCGCGCAGCGCGTCGAGCGCGTCGCGCTCGGCCGCCTCGAGCGCGAAGCCTGCCTGGCGATCCGCGGCCTGCTTCGCGAGGTCGCGCGTGCGCGCCGCGAGCGTGACCAGCGCGCGGTGCAGTGCGGGCGCTTCGGCGCGCTCGCTCGCGTCGAGATAACCGTTTCGCGACGACATCGCGAGCCCGTCGGCTTCGCGCGTCGTCTCGCCGGCCAGCACGCGGATCGGCAGGTTGAACTGCTCGACCATGCGCCGCACGACGAGCCATTGCTGGTAATCCTTGCGCCCGAACACGGCCACGGCCGGCTGCACGCAGCCGAAGAGCTTCAGGACGATGGTGGCCACGCCTTCGAAGAATCCCGGCCGGAACGCGCCTTCGAGGACATCGCCCAGACCCGGCGGCGTCGCCACGCGGAACCTCTGCTCGACCGGGTACAGATCGCTCTCGTCGGGGGCGAACAGCACGTCGCAGCCGGCCGCGCGCAACGCTTCCCGGTCGCGCTCGAAGGTGCGCGGATAGCGTGCGAAATCCTCGTTCGGCCCGAACTGGAGCCGGTTGACGAAAATGCTCGCGACCACCGGAGCGCCGGCCTGGCGGGCGATGCGCACCAGCGACAGATGTCCCGCGTGCAGGTTGCCCATCGTCGGCACGAACGCGGTGCGCGTCTGGCCGGCGAGCGCGTCGCGCAGGTCGGCGACCCGTTCGACGAGACGCATGCTCATTCTCCGACGCTGAAGAAACTGCGCCGTCCACGCATTTCGGCGAGCTGGCGCACGAGCGTGGCGAAATCGTCGTCGCGCTCGATCGGGTTCAGGTGCTCGGTGTTCACGATCAGCAGCGGCGCGGCGTCGTAGTGATGAAAATAGCGACTGTATCCCTCGGCGAGCTCGCGAAGATACGTCTCCGAGATGGCCGCTTCCATCTCGACGCCGCGCCTGCGCACGCGCTCGACGAGCGTGTCGGGCTGCGCCTGCAGGTAGATGACGAGATCGGGCGTCGGCGCCTGTGGCCGCAGGCTCTCGAAGATCTGCCGGTAGAGCAGCAACTCGTCGTCGGCCAGCGTGAGCCGCGCGAACAGCGGATCCTTGTCGAGCAGGAAATCGCCCACGGCCGATTGCGAGAAGAGCTCCTGCTGCGCCAGGTCGCGAAGCTGGTTCACGCGCTGGAACAGGAAGAACAGCTGCGTCGGCAGCGCGTAGCGGCGACTGTCCCGGTAGAAGCGCTCGAGGAACGGATTGGCGCCCGGGTCCTCGAGGACCAGCTTCGCGCCGAAGCGCTCGGACAGCTTGCGCGCGAGCGACGTCTTGCCGGCGCCGATCGGGCCTTCGACGACGACGTGGCGGTATTTCTCGAACGGGGAAGGCGAAGCGGGAACGGCGCTCATGAGCGGAAAATGAAGTAGACGGCGCCGACGAGGCACAGCGCCGCCCACAGGTAATCGAGTTTGAGGGGCTGGTCCATGTAGAGCACCGCGAACGGGGCGAACACGGCCAGCGCGATCACTTCCTGCACGATCTTCAGTTGCGGCAACGTGAAGTAACCGTAGCCGATCCGGTTGGCGGGCACCTGCAGCAGGTATTCGAACGAAGCGATCCCCCAGCTCGCGATCGCGGCGATCCACCACGGGCGTGCGGCGAAGTCCTTCAGGTGCGCATACCACGCGATCGTCATGAAGACGTTCGACAGCACCAGCAGCCCGGTGGTCTGGACGATAACGGGGATTTGCATGCTTAAGATATTCTGGAGATCTGCTGGTCCGCTACGGCGGCTATGAACTGCTGTGCGGGGCCAGATCCGGGAACGATGGCATCGGGCGCGATCTCCAGCAGCGGAACCAGCACGAACGCGCGCTCCAGCATGCGCGGATGCGGCACCTGGAGCGTGGGTGTGTCGATCACCTGGTCGCCGTACAGCAGCACATCCAGGTCCAGCGTGCGGGGAGCGTTGCGGTAGGGCCGCTCGCGTCCGTGCGCGAGCTCGATGCCTTGCAGCGCAGTGAGAAGCTCGTGCGGGCCAAGTGAGGTGTC
>JAKFES010000284.1:0-5084 GCA_036675585.1 Burkholderiaceae bacterium | reverse complement strand
CTTCAACAAGGCAAAGAGGGATTCAGAGGGGCAGGGCCCCTCAGCCGAACGCGGAATCGCACTTGCCGGAAAATTGCGGCGACCCACCGCGCTCGACACTCGAATCAGACCATACGGGCGACGTCCATTGCTTCAGTTCGCGACCAGCACCTCGGTGCAGGGGTCGCCGTCGGCGTCGACGGTCTCCATGCGCACGGTGAAGCCCCACAGCCGCTGCAGTTGCGCGAGCACGCGCGTCGTGTCGTCGTTCAGCGGGCGGCCGCGGTACTGCGTATGGTGCAGCGTCAGGCTGCGGTCGCCATCGCGCTCGTAGCGCACGACCTGGATGTCGGGCAGGCGCGCGTCGCGATCGTAGTGAGCGGCGAGCAGCTTGCGCACGCGCCGATAGCCGGCCTCGTTGTGGATGCTGTCGACCTCGAGCGTCGGCTCGCCCTGGCGGTCGGCGATCGCGAACAGCCGGAACTCGCGGATCAGGCGCGGCGACAGGAACTGCGCGATGAACGACTCGTCCTTGTAGTTGCGCATCGCGAAGTCGAGCACGCGGCGCCAGTCGGACCCCGCGATGTCGGGGAACCACTCGCGGTCCTCGTCGGTCGGCCGCTCGCAGATGCGCCGGATGTCGGAGAACATGGCGAAGCCGAGCGTGTACGGGTTGCACCCGGAGTAGCCGGGTTCGTCGTATCCGGGCTGCGCGATCACGTTCGTGTGCGCGGCAAGGAACTCGAACATGAACCCGTCGTCGACCAGCCCCTTGTCGTAGAGCCGGTTGAGGATCGTGTAGTGCCAGAACGTGGCCCAGCCCTCGTTCATGACCTTGGTCAGGCCCTGCGGATAGAAGTATTGCGCGACCCGGCGCACGATCCGCACGAGTTCGCGCTGCCAGGGCTCGAGCTTCGGCGAGTTCTTCTCGATGAAGTAGAGCAGGTTTTCCTGCGGCTCGTCGGTGCGCGACGGATCGGGCACTGCGGCCCCGGCCCTGGGCTTGCGCCGCGGCAGCGTGCGCCAGATCTCGTCGTGGTGGCGCCAGGCGTGGTCGCGCCGCGCGCGCATCCGCGCGCGCTCGGCCTCGGGCGTGAGCGGGCGCGGATGCGGATAGCGGCTCACGCCGTGGTCCATCAGCGCGTGGCACGCGTCGAGGATCTCCTCGACCGCTTCGGCGCCGTGGCGCTCCTCGCAGTCCATCACGTAGCGCCGCGCGAACACCATGTAGTCGACGATCGCGTCGGCCTGCGTCCACTGGCGAAACAGGTAGTTGCCCTTGAAGAACGAGTTGTGCCCGTAGCACGCGTGCGCGATGACCAGCGCCTGCAGCGGCATCGGGTTCTCTTCCATCAGGTAGGCGATGCACGGATTCGAGTTGATGACGATCTCGTAGGCGAGGCCGCGCGCACCGTGCCGGTACGCGTGCTCGTGTGCGATGTAGGCCTTGCCGAAGCTCCAGTGCGGGTAGCCGATCGGCAGTCCGGTCGACGCATATGCGTCGAGCATCTGCGCGCTGCCGATGACCTCGATCTGGTTCGGATAGCAGTCGAGGCCGAACTCGCCGACGGCGATCTCGGCGATCGCCTCGTCGTAGCGGCCGATGAGGTCGAAGGTCCACTCGGCGCCGCTGGAAATCGGGGTGCTCATGGCATCAGCCCCGCACGGTCTCCGGCGCGGGCTGGCGGCCGAACAGCCCGCGGAACACCGGCCAGATGTCGCGGCTCTCGTGGACCTCGCGCATCGCGAAGCTCTCGCCGGGAATGCGCCGGTACGCGGCCGACAGCGTCGAGACGCGCGACCCGGCCTCGCACACCTCGATGTACGCGTAGTGCCGCACGAGCGGCAGCAGCGCCGTCTCGAGGAAGCCGCGGCTCTTCTCGGGGTCGGCGCCGAAGGCGTCGCCGTCGGACGCCTGCGCGCCGTAGATGTTCCAGGCCTCGAGCGGGAAGCGCTCCTGGATGATCTGGTGCATCAGCGTCAGCGCCGACAGCACGACCGTACCGCCGGTCTTGCGGTCGTGGAAAAAGCGGTGCTCGTCGACTTCCTCGGCGTCGTCGGTGTGGCGGATGAACACGATCTCGACGCGCTCGTACTTGCGCGACAGGAACAGGTGCAGCAGCGCGAAGAAGCGCTTGGCGAGGTCCTTCTTGCGCTCGTCCATCGACGCGGAGACGTCCATCAGGCAGAACATCACCGCCTGGCTCACCGGCTTGGGCGTGAGCGTGCGGTAGCGGTAGCGCAGGTCGAACTCGTCGAGGAACGGCACGCGATCGATCCGCCGTTGCAGCCGCTCGGCTTCGGAGACGAGCAGCGCGTGCGCCGGCGTTTCGGGGGCGGCGGACTCGAGCAGCGAATTCACTTCGGCGAGCTCGCGCCGCGGGCCGCCCCGCAGCGCGATCCGCCGGCCGATCGCGTTGCGCAGCGAGCGGTTGACCGCGAGGTTGGTCGGCGACCCGTTCGTCGTGTAGCCGGCGCGCTGCAGGCACTGCTCGCGAATCACGCCGAGCGTGGTGCGCACCATGCGCGGCAACTCGAGGTCGTCGAAGAAGATCTGCATGAACTCTTCGCGCGACAGGGTGAAGGCGAACGCGTCGGTGCTCTCGCCGCTGCCGCCCTCGCTGCCCGAGCCGTCGCCGTCGCCCGCCTCCGGACGCGGGATCTTGTCGCCGGGCTGGAAATGACGGTTGCCGGGCAGCACGTGCTCGAAGTCGCCCCCGGTGCCATGCCGGAAGCTGGGCTCCGAGACGTCGCGCACCGGGATCGCGACCTTGCCGCCGCGCTCGAGATCGCGGATCGAGCGTCCGGCGACCATGTCGGTGACCGCGCGGCGGATCTGCGCCTTGTAGCGCCGCATGAAGCGCTCGCGGTTCACCGCGCTGCCGGAGCGATCGTTCGGGCGGCGGTCGATGACTACGGACATCGAGAGACCCTCTCCTACTGGGACTTGCGAACCCGCAGATACCACTCGCAGAGCAGGCGGACCTGCTTCTCGGTATACCCCTTCTCGACCATCCGGGCCACGAAACTTTCGTGCTTGCGCCGGTCTTCGGCCGACGCCTTCGCGTTGAACGAGATCACCGGGAGCAATTCCTCGGTGTTCGAGAACATCTTCTTCTCGATCACCTCGCGCAGCTTCTCGTAGCTGGTCCACGCCGGGTTCTCGCCGCCGTGCTGGGCGCGCGCGCGCAGCACGAAGTTCACGATCTCGTTGCGAAAATCCTTCGGATTGGCGATGCCCGCCGGCTTCTCGATCTTCTCGAGCTCGGAATTGAGTTGCGACCGATCGAAGCTCTCGTTGGTCTCCGGATCGCGGTAGTCCTCGTCCTGGATCCAGTAGTCGGCGAACGTGACGTAGCGATCGAAGATGTTCTGCCCGTACTCGGAGTACGACTCGAGGTACGCGGTCTGGATTTCCTTGCCGATGAACTCCGCGTAGCGCGGGGCGAGCCAGCTCTTGATGAAATCGAGCCAGCGCCGCTGTGTTTCCTCGGGCAGGCCCTCGCGCAGCAGCCGCTGCTCGAGCACGTACATCAGGTGCACCGGATTGGCGGCGATCTCGGTCTGGTCGTGGTTGAACACGGCCGAGAGCACCTTGTACGCGAAGCGCGTCGACAGGCCGCCCATGCCTTCGTCGATGCCCGCGTAGTCGCGGTATTCCTGCACCGATTTCGCGTTGGGCTCGACGTCCTTCAGGTTCTCGCCGTCGTAGACGCGCAGCTTCGCGTAGATGCTCGAGTTCTCGGGCTCCTTGAGCCGCGTGAGCACGGCGAACTGCGCCATCATCTCGAGGGTTCCGGGCGCGCACGGCGCCTCGGCCAGCGAACTGCCGGCGAGCAGCTTCTTGTAGATGCGCACCTCTTCCGACAGCTGCAGGCAGTACGGGACCTTGACGACGTAGATGCGGTCGAGGAACGCCTCGTTGTTGCGGTTGTTGCGGAACGCCTGCCACTCGCTCTCGTTCGAGTGCGCGAGGATCATGCCCTGGAACGGAATCGCCGACAGCCCTTCGGTGCCCTTGAAGTTGCTTTCCTGCGTCGCGGTGAGCAACGGGTGCAGCATCTTGATCGGCGCCTTGAACATCTCGACGAACTCGAGCAGGCCCTGGTTGGCCAGGCACAACCCGCCGGAATAGCTGTACGCGTCGGGGTCGTCCTGCGACAGCGACTCGAGCTTGCGGATGTCGACCTTGCCCACCAGCGACGAGATGTCCTGGTTGTTCTCGTCGCCGGGCTCGGTCTTGGAGATCGCGACCTGGCGCAGCACCGACGGCTGCACCCGGACGACGCGAAACTGCGTGATGTCTCCGTCGTACTCGCCCAGCCGCTTGACCGCCCACGGGCTCATGATCCCGGTGAGGTAGCGGCGCGGGATGCCGTATTCGCTCTCGAGCGCCGGGCCCTCGCGATCGGGCCGGAACAGCCCGAGCGGCGACTCGTTGACCGGCGAGCCCTTGAGCGCGTAGATCGGATACGTCTCCATCAGCGCCTTGAGCCGCTCGGCGATCGACGACTTGCCGCCGCCCACCGGCCCGAGCAGATACAGCACCTGCTTGCGTTCCTCGAGACCCTGCGCGGCGTGGCGGAAGAACGCGACGATCTGCCCGATCGCGTCGTCCATCCCGTAGAACTCCTGGAACGCGGGATAGCGGCGAATGATCCGGTTCGAGAACAGGCGCGACAGCCGGGGGTCGTTGCGCGTGTCGATGATCTCGGGCTCGCCGATGGCGGCCAGCATGCGTTCCGCAGCGCTTGCGTATGCGAGAGGCTCGGCGCGGCACAACTCGAGGTACTCGAGGAGCGACATCTCCTCGTCGCGCGCTTTCGCGTAAGTCTCCCGATACGCATCGAACAGGTTCATGTGTCCCTCCTTATGAACTTCTGCTCATCGTAGACGCGCGGCGCAGCGCCGCCGCTGCTGCTGCGGCAAGCGCGGGCTTCCAGCAATCGTAATGCCTGCGCTGCTCCTTGTAACGGTCCGTTGTTGCACTCGGTGGACAAAACTTCGATCGCCATGCGGGTATATCCCGACGAACGGCGGGCCCGCGCGACGAGCGCAGGCGTGCAGCGGGCGAAATCCGTGCGCGCAGCCCGCACGCCGGTGCT
>JAKFES010000197.1:0-29415 GCA_036675585.1 Burkholderiaceae bacterium | reverse complement strand
AACGAGAGGCGTGCAGCGAGGGACCGTGCGAGAGCGGGCGCTCGGCGAGCCGGCTGCTACCGAAAGCAAAGCGGCGGGACCCGTCGCCGTGGGGTGCGCAGCACCCCTCGGCAGCGGGTGCCGGTTTGCGAGGTAGAGCCGGGAAGTCCCCGCGAAGCGGGGACCGAAGCCGTGCGCCCACTCTCGCACGGTGCCTCGCTGCACGCCGACGCGCCGACCGTCGCACGCCGCCGCCCACGCGAATCGCCGAGCGCCGCGAAGCGATCGGTGACGATCTTCTACCGCACGAACGCCCGGGTCATCGCGCGTCGCGCGGCGTCGGGCAGCGGCGCGGATTTCTTGCGCGCGTAGTCGACCCAGACGACTTTCGCCGCACCGCTCGCGTACACGGTCTCGGGATCGTCGGTGCGCAGCATGTCGATGAAGGTCTGCACGCTCGAACGGCCCAGCTCGCCGATGTACTGGCGGCACAGCACGGTTCCGGGGTAGCGCAGCTCGCGCAGGAACGTGCAGCTGGCGTTGACGATCAGCGGACCTTCGCCGCGCGGCACGGGCGTGAAGCCCAGCGTGTCGAACCAGCCGATGCGGACCTGCTCCATGTACCGGAAATAGACCGTATTATTGACGTGGCCCATCGCGTCCATGTCGCCCCATCGGATCGGAATCTCCAGCTCGTACACCAGGATGCGTTCGCCCACTCGTTTCTCCCGTCTTGCTGTCTCGCGTAGTCGTTGTCCGTGCGCGATGCCGTCCGCAACGCGCCTTGCCGATCGGCGGCACGCAACCGAATGATCGATCACCCGGATCGGGAGGCGCTCCAGAACGAGATCCATGCCCGGCCCCGGCAGGCGATCGCGGCGCCGCACCGAGTGTCGCACATCGCCTTGCTGCGTCGACGCGCGAGCGATGCCCGGCGCACGCCGATCGACGCGAGCGATCCGCTCGCCGTGCTGTGCGCATCGCGCGGTCTGCCGGCGCCCTCGCCTGCCGAGACGCACTTCCTGGCCGATTTCGGCACGTTTCGCCTCAAGCGCGAGCGGCACGGCGAGTTCGACGGGTACACGATCGACGCCGACGGCTGTGACGCGCTCGCCCCTTTCGCCCGGCCGGCACTCGACGCGTTGCCGCGCGATTGGCTCGATTCGCTGCCCGGCGAACGGATCGCCGCCGTGCATCTCGCGATCCTGCCGGCCGATGCGTTCGTCGCGCAGACGTCGCACGAAGCCGAAGCCGGGCTCGTCGCGCGTCGCTTCGACGGCAACGAGCTGTGCGGCGCGTCGGTCGCCGAGGGCGACGCACGCGTCTACACCGATTTCCGCGCGCACCCCGACGGTTTCACGCGGATGCTGCTGCTCGACGTTTCGATGGACGCGACGCGCACCGGACGCGAAGTGCAGCGCCTGATCGAGATCGATGTCTACCGGATGATGGCGATGCTCGCGTTCCCGCTCGCGCGCACCACGGCCGCCGAGCTCGATTCGATCGAAGGCGCGCTCGGCGCACTGGTCGCACGCCTCGAGCAGGCGCCCGTCTCCGAGGAACCCGAGCTGCTGCGCGAGCTCACGCGGCTGGCGGCCACCGTCGAACGACTCGCCGCGACGGTGGGCTTTCGCTTCGGCGCGGCGCGCGCCTATCACGCGCTCGTTCGCCAGCGCGGAATCGACCTGCGCATGGGCCGCCTGGCTTCGCTGCAGACGCCGATCGCGTTCCTCGAGCGCCGGTTCGATCCGGCCATGGCGTTCTGCGAAAGCGTCGGCCGGCGCATCGAGGCGGCCGCCGAGCGCGTCACGCGGGCGAGCGCACTGCTGCGCACGCGCGTGGACATCGAGCGCGAACGTCACAACCAGGAGCTGTTGTCGGCGATGAACCGTCGCGCACAGCTGCAACTGAAGCTGCAGCAGACGGTCGAGGGCCTATCGGTCGCGGCGATCACGTATTACGCGGTCGGCCTCGCCGGCTATCTGTTCAAGGCGATGCGCGCCGGCGGCTGGCCGATCGACGTCGACGTCGCGACCGGCGTGTCGGTGATCCCGATCGCGATCGCCGTCGCGCTCGGCATCCGCCACATCCGCGAGGGGCTCAAGCGCCGACTCGACGCCGGGCCCGCGCGCGCGCACCTCGACTAAGGGCCTGTTCACACTACGGCGCGCCCGACTCCACCCGTGCCGGCAGGTGACGGAACCCGCGGAAACGGATACGCCGGTCGCGCTCGGGCTCGCCGTCGCGCTCGATGCGCGGGAAACGCGCGAGCAGCCGGGAGATCGCGATCCGTGCTTCGAGTCGCGCGACGCTCATTCCCGCGCACGCATGGTCGCCGTGGCCGAACGCGAAATGGCGGTTCGGCTTGCGCGCGACGTCGAAGCGCCCGGCCTCCGGGAACTGCGCCGGGTCGCGATTGGCCGCGCCGATGCACAGCGTGACGAAGGTGCCCGCCGCCAGCCGTCGATCGCCGAGCTCGAGCGCGCCGGTGAGGCGCCGGTTGTTCAGCTGCAGCGGGCTTTCGTAGCGCAGCATCTCCTCGACCGCGCCGTTGAGCAGCGACGGGTCGTCGCGCAGGCGGCGCATCTCGCCGGGATGGCGCAGCAAGGTGTCGAGTCCGTTGCCGATCAGGTTCGTCGTCGTCTCGTGCCCCGCGTTGAGCAGGAAAATGCAGTTGTGCACGAGCTCGGTGTGGGTGAGCCGCTCGCCCTCGCCCTCGGCGTCGCGCTCGCCCTGGATCAACCGCGTCAGGACGTCCTCTTCGGGGTCGAGCGGATGCGCGCGGCGATCGGCGATCAGGCGGTCGAGGAAAGCGCCGAACTCGCGCACCGAGCGATTGCCGGTCGCGAGCATCGCAGCGGTCGGAGCCGGCTCGAGCGCGCCGAGGATCGCCAGCGACCAGCCACGCAGCGGGCCGCGCGCCTCGCGCGGAACCGCGAGCAGGTTGCCGATCACTTCGACCGGAATCGCCGCGGCGAAATCGTCGATGAGGTCGACGCGCCGCTTGCGCTGCATCGCATCGAGCAGGCCGTCGACGAGCTGGACGACGCCCGCCTCCATGCGCGCGATCGCGCGCTGGTTCATCGCGCCCAGGATCAGCCGGCGCACCCTCGTGTGCAACGGCGGGTCGTTGAAGACGAGGCTCGTCGTGTGGTGCTCGTAGAGCGGCGAGTCGCCGTATTTCGGCCTGAATTCGATCTTCTTGTCCGAGCTCGCGACCGGACTGCGATATACGGTCGAGACGTCCTCGTAGCGCGTGAGGAAGACCGCGCCGTCGGACATCGTGTGCACCGGGTCGTGCGCGCGCAGCGCATCGTAGTACGGGTACGGGTCGTCGCAGAACGTCGCCGGCGGCGAACGCAGCTCGAAGCGCTTCGCGACGCTCGCGGCGTCGGCCGGATCGAACGGCGCGCCGCGCGGCGGCACCGTGCCCGGGTGCGCGTCGCTCACACGCCGAATCCGTCGTCGGCCGCGATCACGGCACCGTTGATGAAATCCGACCGGTCGGAGGCGAGCAGCAGGAGCACGCCGTCGAGATCCTCCGGGCGCCCGACGCGACGGCGCGGCAGCATGCCGATGAGCTTGCGGCCCGCCTCGGTCTGCCAGTGCTCGGCATTGATCTCGGTTTCGATGTACCCCGGGCAGATCGCGTTGACGTTGATGTTGTAGCGGCCCCATTCGAGCGCCATCGCCTTCGTCATCTGCACGACCGCCGCCTTGCTCATGCAGTACACGCCGATCTGCGCGAGCACGCGCAGCGCGGCCATCGAGGCGATGTTGACGATGCGTGCACCGCGCGCCGGATCTTCCTTCGCGCGCGCGATCATCCGGCGCGCGACCTGCTGCGCGACGAAGAACGCGCCGCGCGTGTTCGTGTCGAACACGAAGTCGTAGTCCTCGGGCGTGACGTCGACGAGCCGCTGCGTGGTGCTCACGCCCGAGTTGTTCACGAGGATGTCGAGCGGCCCGGCTTCGGATTCGGCCTGCTCGATCGCGTCGCGGATCGAGCCCGGATCGGTGACGTCGAGCGCAACGACGCGCGCGTCGCCGCCCGCCGACTCGATCTCGGCGCGCAACTCCTTGAGACGTTCGATGCGGCGCGACGCGAGCACGACGCGCGCGCCGTTGTCGGCGAGCACGCGCGCGAAGCGCGCGCCCAGGCCGCTGGAGGCGCCGGTGACCAGCGCGGTCTTTCCGTCGAGATCGAATCGGGTGGCCACGGAGCGGTTCTCCTGGTGCGCCGGTCCGCGACGAGAACGACGAGGACGACGAGTAATGAAAAAGGACGTCCAAGGACGACGGGGGACGACGGCAAGCCGGCGCTCGCGCGCGCGGCGCGTCCGCTCCATGGTAGCCGATCGGATTCGCCGCCGATGGGCCGTTCGTTGCACGGCGTTTGCCTGCGCCCGACGCTTTCCGGGACAATCCGCCACGGAAACCCGGCGCAGCGCGCCGATCGCAACCGGAGTGAACATTCGATGGAAATCCAGCGCGACTCGATGGAGTTCGACGTCGTGATCGTCGGCGCGGGGCCGGCCGGGCTTTCGGCCGCGATCCGGCTCAAGCAGCTCGCCGCCGAGCGCAACACCGAGATCGGCGTGTGCGTCGTCGAGAAAGGCTCCGAGGTCGGCGCGCACATCCTCTCGGGCGCGGTGATGGATCCGCGCGCGCTCGACGAGCTGTTCGCCGACTGGCGCGAGCGCGGTGCGCCGCTGAACACCGAGGTCAGCGAGGACCGGTTCCTGTTCCTGTCCGAACGCGGCGCGCGGCGCGTGCCGGGGTGGATGCTGCCCGACTGCTTCCTCAATCACGGCAACTACATCGTGAGCCTGGGCGAATTCGTCCGCTGGCTCGGTGCGCAGGCCGAGGCGCTCGGCGTCGAGGTCTACCCGGGCTTCGCCGCCGCCGAGGTGCTCTACCGCGACGACGGGTCGGTGCGCGGCGTCGCCACCGGCAACATGGGCGTCGGGCGCAACGGCGAACCGACCGCGAGTTTCCAGCCCGGAATGGAGCTGCACGGCAAGTACACGCTGTTCGCCGAGGGCTCGCGCGGGCATCTCGGCCGACAACTGATCGCGCGCTACCGACTCGACGAAGGTCGCGATCCGCAGAGCCATGCGATCGGCATCAAGGAACTGTGGGAGATCGACGCGTCGAAGTTCAAGCCCGGCCTGGTCATCCACACCGCCGGTTGGCCGCTCGACCGGGACACCTACGGCGGATCGTTCCTGTATCACTGGCGCGACAACAAGATCGCGATCGGCTACGTGGTCGGTCTGAATTACCGAAATCCGTACCTGTCTCCGTACGAGGAATTCCAACGTTACAAGACGCACCCGGAAATTCGTACCTTTCTCGAAGGCGGCAAGCGCCTGTCGTACGGCGCGCGATCGATCACCGCCGGCGGCCTGAACGCGCTGCCCCGGTTCACGTTCCCCGGCGGTTGCCTGATCGGATGCGACGCGGGCTTCCTGAACGCCTCGCGTATCAAGGGCAGCCATGCCGCGATCAAGACCGGCAGGCTGGCTGCCGACGCGGCCTTCGAGGCGATCGCGGCCGGCCGCGCCGGCGACGAACTCGTCGGCTATGGCGACGCGTTCCGCGCTTCGTGGCTGCACGACGAGTTGCATCGCGCACGCAACTTCAAGGCGGCGATGGGCAAGGGCCTGTGGACCGGGACGCTCCTGGTCGGCATCGACCAGGTCGTGTTCCGCGGCAAGGCGCCGTTCACGATGCACGTGCGCCAGGCCGACCACGAGTACCTGCGTCCGGCATCGGAATCGCAGCCGATCGCCTATCCCAAGCCCGACGGCAAGCTCTCCTTCGATCGGCTCTCGTCGGTGTTCATCTCGAACACCAACCACGAGGAGAATCAGCCGGTGCACCTCACGCTGAAGGATCCCGAGGTGCCGGTGCAGATCAATCTCGCTCGCTTCGCCGGGCCCGAACAACGGTACTGTCCGGCCGGGGTATACGAGTTCGTTCGAGACGACGAGGGCGGCGAACGGCTGCAGATCAACGCGCAGAACTGCGTGCACTGCAAGACGTGCGACATCAAGGATCCGACGCAGAACATCGTGTGGGTCGTGCCCGAAGGCGGGGGCGGACCGAATTACTCGGAGATGTGAGCGCCCCGCAGCGGGCGCGAAAAAATGCGCGCGGATCGTCGGCCGATCCGCGCGGGAGAGGCAGCCTCGATGCGGATCGAGGCGCAAAACCGATACGGGCCGCGTGGCGGCCGATCGGTTCGCGTTCGCGCCGGGCGGGCCGGCGCGAGTGATTTCTTCGAACGGGGTTACTGGCCGAACTGACGCGCCCGGCGCTGTCCGCCGTAGCCGCCGCGGTTGCCGCCACCGCCTTCGCGGTCGCCGCCCCCACCGTAGCCGCCGCCACCGCCACTGCGGCCATAGCCGCCGCCACCGCTTCCGCCGTAGCCGCCACCACCACCGTAGCCGCCGCCGCCACCGCCGCTACCGCCGTATCCTCCGCCGCCGCCACCGTAGCCTCCCGGACGCCGGCCACCTCCCCCGCCGGCCTGCTCGCGGGCTTCGTTGACGACCAGGCTTCGGCCTTCGAGCGAATAGCCGTTCAAGGCACGAATGGCTGCCTGGGCTGCATCGTCCGAAGTCATCGTGACGAAGCCGAATCCGCGCGAACGCCCTGTCTCGCGGTCGGTGACGATCTTCGCGTCGGTGACTTCACCGTGACTGCCGAACAGCTGCGACAACTGTGCATCGGTTGCGCGCCACGGCAGGTTTCCTACATAGATCTTGGTTCCCATCGAGAAAGTTTCCTCGAACCGTTAGCCTCATTGCATTTCGAGGAACACCGAACCAGCAGACCGAGAAATGCAATTCCGCGAGCCGGATGGACCGGTCCCGTTTTTCGACTGTGCCACAAACGTTTCCACGTGCACAGCATCGCCGACAGGAATTTCGGAGGGCTGCGCAGGCGGTCTGGAAAGAGGCCCCGTCGCGGGATTTCGCGCGAGCAAACGGCTTGCCCGGGGCCGAGCGGCCTGGGGAACGGGTTCTTGCTTCGAAGCGAATACTGTACGAAAATACAGTCCTCCCGAACGCCGAACCCAAGGCCCCGATGCGCGATCTCACCGCCCGACAGCAGCAGATCCTCTCGCTGATCCGCCAGCACATCGCCGATACCGGCTTTCCGCCGACGCGCGCCGAGATCGCCGCGCAACTCGGGTTCCGCTCGGCCAACGCGGCCGAGGAGCACCTGAAGGCGCTCGCCCGCAAAGGCGTGCTCGAGCTCACGTCGGGCGCTTCGCGCGGCATTCGCCTGAAGCTGCTGCCCGACACGCCGGACCGGGACCCGAGCGCGGTGCAGATCGCACTGAGCCTGCCGCTGATCGGGCGCGTGGCGGCGGGCAGTCCCATTCTCGCGCAACAGCACGTGGAAGCCCGCTATGCAATCGATCCGAACCTGTTTGCCGAGGCGCCCGACTACCTGCTTCGCGTGCGCGGCATGAGCATGCGCGATGCGGGCATCCTCGACGGAGATCTGCTCGCGGTGCGCCGGGCGCACGAAGCGCGCAATGGCCAGATCGTCGTCGCGCGCGTCGACGACGAGGTCACCGTCAAGCGCTGGCGGCGCCGGGGCAACACGATCGAACTGCTGCCCGAGAACCCGGAATTCCAGCCGATCGTCATCGACTCGCGCAGCGATCTCTTCTCGCTCGAAGGCATCGCTGTCGGCCTGCTGCGCAGCGGCCAGGCGTTGTGAGGAGGTTTTCCCGATGTCCTCGCACCTGCCCCACGCGGTCTGGCGAGCCAGCCGGATCGGCCACGCGGCGGTGCATGCGCTGTCGAGCGGCTTTCCCGCACTCGACGCCGAATTGCCCGGTGCGGGCTGGCCCGCCGGGATGCTCACCGAGCTGATCAGCCGCGAATCGGGCATCGGCGAATTGCGGCTGCTCGTGCCGCTGCTGCGCCAGCTCACCCGCGAACGCCGTTTCGTCGTCGTGCTCGGGCCGCCGCAGATTCCCTACGCGCCGGCGTTGGCCAGCCACGGCATCGATCTCGACTACCTGCTCATCGTGCAGGCCGCACAGGCCGCCGATCGATTGTGGGCCGTCGAGCAGACGCTGAAGAGCAGCGGTTTCGGCGCCCTGCTCGCCTGGTTGCCGCACCCGGGAACGCGTCCCGAACATCTGCGCCGGATGCAACTCGCCGCGCAGGGCGCGCAGGGGCCGGTGTTCCTGTTCCGCCCGCTGCAGGCGCAATTCGATTCCTCTCCGGCGCCGTTGCGCCTGCTGCTGCTGCCGCGCCCCGATCAACGCCTGGCGGTGCAGATCCTCAAACGCCGGGGCCCGCTGATCGCCGACCCGATCGGCATCGATCTGCCCCAACCGGTCTCGTCGATTCGCCTGCGCGCGCGGGTTGCGGCCGCGGACGAACGCACGCCGATGCACACCATTCACGGCGGCACGCACGAGACTGCCGAAACCGTCGTGCGGTCCTCTCGGCCGGGTGCGCCCGCTTCGGTCCCGGCCCGCGAAACGCCGTGATCGACCGCCATGTGGTGGTTCGGCCTGTTCTTCGAGCGACTGTCGCTCGACCTCGCCCGACGCGGCGCACCGGTGTCCGATCGCGCACAGGCGCTCGCGCTGTGCGATCGGCAACGCATCCTCGATGCGGACGAGATCGCACGCGCACTCGGCATCGTGCCGGGAATGAAGCGCGCGGCCGCGCAGGCGCTCGTGCCTTCGCTGCAGTTGCTCGAACGCGATGCCGCTCGGGAACGCGCCGCGCTCGAATCGATCGCCGCGTGGCTGCAGCAATTCACGCCGTCGGTCAGCCTGCAGTCCGATCTCGCCTTCGAGGCGCTCGACGAAACGATCTCGCCGTGCGGCCTGCTGGCCGAAGTCGCGGCCAGCCTGCGGTATTTCGGCGGCTCCACGGCCCTGCTCGCGCGCCTGCGCAGCGGCCTTCGATCGCTCGGCTATCGCGTTCGCATCGGCGCCGCCCCCACCGCCACCGCGGCATGGCTGTGCGCACGCCATCGGGACGGCACCTTCGCGCCGGCGCATCGCCTCGAGGCGCGCGTCGGCGCGTTGCCGGCTCACCTGCTCGCCCGCACGCGCACGCAACGCGAACTGCTCGATTCCATCGACCTGCGATGCGTGCATGACCTGCTCGCCTTGCCGCGGGCGGCGATCGCTCGGCGCCTGGGCCGCTCGGTGCTCGACGAGATCGACCGCGCACTCGGTCGGCTCGCCGAACCGAGAATCTGGTTCGAGACGCCGCCCGCGTTCGATCAACGCATCGAGCTGCTCGCGCAGGTCGAGCACGCCGAAGCACTGGTGTTCGCCGCCCGCCGATTGCTGCATCAACTCGTCGGCTGGCTCGCTGCGCGTCATGGCGCGATCCGCTCGTTCACGCTGCACGCCGAACACGACGAACACGACGACACGCTGCTGCCGATCCGGCTGGCCGATGCCACGCGCGACCTCGAACGCCTGGTTTCGCTGCTGCGCGAGAAACTCGCGGTCACGCGCCTGCCCGAAGCGGTGCATGCCTTGCGCTTGCGCTGCGAGGAGATCAGCGCATTGCCCGATGCGAGCGGCGACCTGTTCCCGAAGCCGGGCGCGGCGCACGAAAACCTGCGCCGACTCGTCGAAAGGCTGCAGACCCGGCTCGGCCCCGACCGCGTGCAACGCCTGCGGCTGGCCGCCGATCATCGTCCGGAAGCGGCATACCGGATCGAAGCGGTCGACGCCCCCGGCGTCGCGGCGCGCACCTCGCCGGCACCGTCGGTGCCGGTCGCCTGCCTGCCCCGGCCGCTGTGGCTGCTCGACCCGCCGATCGCACTACGCGAACGCAACAACCGTCCGTGGTGGCATTCGCCGTTGCAGCTGCTGGCCGGCCCCGAGCGCATCGAGGGCGGCTGGTGGGACGGTGCGTTGATGCAGCGCGACTACTTCATCGCCGAAGACGACTCGCACGCGCTGTACTGGATCTACCGGGAGCGGCTGGCGGCCGAGGCCGGCCGGCGCGGATGGTTCGTGCACGGCCGCTTCGGCTGAAACGGCACGGTCGTGCGCACGAAGCCGGCGCAACCCGATCGCTTCGTCTGCGCGAGATCTCGGCGGCGCCGATTCAGCCCTGGCCGGGAAAGGTGCGCTCGCGCCGCTCGGCGATCACCTGGCAGTCGATGCAACGGTGCGCGAGCGGTGCCGCGTGCAGCCGCTCGAACGGAATGTCGACACCGCACTCGGTGCACACGCCGTAGGTCCCCTCGTCGACCCGGCGCAGCGACGTTCGCAGCGCCCGCCACTCCTCGACGTCGCGCATCGCCTCGGACAGGTCGACCTCGCTCTCGGTGAGGATCGAACTGAGGTCGCCGGCATCGGCGATGCGCTCGAACGTGGAAAAGCCCTCGGCCGTCTCGCCGAGCTTGCGGGCGATGTCTTCCTCGAGCACCGACAGGCGCCGACGGATGTGCGCGACGAGCTCTTCCAGCTGGGCTTCGGACAGCGGCATTCCAATCTCCGGGGGATACGCAGCCCATCGTAGAGACGGGCGCGACGCGAACGTTGACCAACATCAACCCGGTGCACTCGGCGTGCCCGACGCCGAGGCGACGTGCGGCGCGATGCGATCGACCGCGTCGGTGATCAGCACGTCGAGGCCCCAGTCGAACAACTCGCCGGCACGCGCCGCCTCGTTGACCGTGTAGGCGAGCACGCGCAGCGACGCGCGATGCGCCTGCGCGACGATCTGCGGCGAGAGCGTGTCGTGCCGGGCGTCGAGCGCGACGCAATCGAGCGCCCGGCAGCGGGCGAGCCAGTCGTCGGGCAGATCGCCGAACAGCAGCGCGCGCGGCAACGCCGGGGCGACTTCGCGAGCGGCGGCGAGCGCGGCTTCGGAGAACGACGACAGCAGCGGTGCGATGCGCGCGCCGCGCCAGGCGGCCGAAGCATCGAGCGCGATCGCGGCGCCGGTCTGGCGCTCGAATCCGGGCGACGGCTTGATCTCGACGTTGAGCGCCGCATCGTTGGCGAGGACCCAACGCGCCGCGCGCTCGAGCGTCGGAATGCCCTCGCCGGCGAACGCGCTCGAATGCCAGCTGCCCGCGTCGAGCCGTGCGAGCGCGGCGAAGCCGTGACTCGACACGCGCCCGCGCCCGTCGGTCGTGCGCTCGAGCGTCGCGTCGTGCATCAGCAGTGCGACTCCGTCGCCCGAGAGCTGGACGTCGACCTCGAACATCCGGTAGCCGAACGAAGCGCCGGTGCGCAGCGCGGCAAGTGTGTTCTCCGGCGCGCGCTTGCCGGCGCCGCGATGTGCGCACAAGGCCGGATACGGCCAGTCGGCGAACGAAACCGGCGCCGGCGAAGCCCCGGATTCGCTCGGGGTGCGGCGCGCGCTCATTTGTCGGACTCCACCAGGCCCTTGACGAACCATTTCTGCATCAGCACGACGATCGCCACCGGAGGCAGCATGGCGAGCATTGCGGTCGCCATCACCAACTGCCACTCGGTGGCCGCGTCGCCGCCGGCGATCATCCGCTTGATGCCGATGACCACCGGGTACATCGACTCCTGCGTCGTGACCAGCAGCGGCCACAGGTACTGGTTCCAGCCGTAGACGAACTGGATGACGAACAGCGCGGCGATGCTCGTGCGCGACAGCGGGAGCAGCACGTGCCGGAAGAACCGGATCGGACCCGCGCCGTCGATCTTGGCCGCCTCGGCCAGCTCGTCGGGCACCGTGAGGAAGAACTGGCGGAACAGGAACGTCGCGGTGGCCGAAGCGATGAGCGGCAACGTGAGGCCGGCGTAGGTGTCGATGAGCCCGAGGTCGGCCATCACCTGGTACGTCGGCATGATCCGCACCTCCACCGGCAGCATCAGCGTGACGAAGATCAGCCAGAACGCGGTGCGCCGGAACGGAAAGCGGAAGTAGATCAGCGCGAACGCCGAGAGCAGCGAGATCGCGATCTTTCCGATCGCGATGACGAGCGCCATGATGAGGCTGTTGGCCATCATTCGCGCGACCGGCGCGGTGGTGTTGCCCGCGCCCGATGCGAGCACCTCGCCGTAGTTCCGCACGAGTTGCGTGCCCGGCACCAGCGACATCGGCGCCGCGAGGACCTGGTCGAGCGTCTGCGTCGAGGCGACGAACGTGATCCACACCGGCAGCGCGACGATCGCCACGCCGGCCATCAGCACCGCGTACGTGAGGATCCGGCTGGCCGCTCCGCGCCCGGGCATCGGCTCGTCTCCGTTGGCGTCAGTACCGCACGCGCCGCTCGATGAAGCGGAACTGCGCGAAGGTGAGGAACAGGACGATGACCATCAGGATCACCGACTGCGCCGACGAGCTGCCGATGTCGAGTGCCTTGAAGCCGTCGTTGTAGACCTTGTAGACGAGGATCTCGGTGGCCTTCGCCGGGCCGCCGCCGGTGGCCGCGTCGACGATCGCGAAGGTCTCGAAGAAGCAGTAGACGACGTTGACCACGAGCAGGAAGAACGTCGTGGGCGACAGCAGCGGGAAAATCACCGAGCGGAAGGTGCGCCACGCGCCGGCGCCGTCGATCGCCGCCGCCTCGATCAGCGATTTCGGGATCGACTGCAGCCCGGCCAGGAAGAAGATGAAGTTGTAGCTGATCTGCTTCCAGACGGCGGCGATCACGATCAGCGCCATCGCCTGCGAGCCGTCGAGCACGTGGTTCCACTCGATGCCGACGCCGCGCAGCCAGTGCGCAACGACGCCGAGCGTAGGGTTGAACAGGAACACCCACAGCACGCCGGCGATCGCCGGCGCCACCGCGTACGGAATGATCAGCAGCGTGCGGAACGTGTAGGCGCCGCGGATCGCGCGATCGGCGAAATAGGCGAGCGCGAGGCTCAGCGCGAGGCCGATGACGGTGACCGCGATCGAGAAGATCGCGGTCACCTGGAACGAGTACAGGTACAGCTCGTCGGCGAACAGGTATTCGAAGTTCTCCAGCCCGACGAACTCGAGGCTGCCGCCGAACGCGTCCTGGATGAACACCGACTGGAACAGCGCCTGCGACGCCGGCCAGTAGAAGAAGACGAGAACGATCGCCAGCTGCGGCGCGAGCAGCGCGGCCGGCAACCAGCCGGCCGCGCGAAAGGAGACCCGCTTGTCCAGACCGCTACTCCCGCGCGGTGCGCTCGAAGCGCACCAGCTGCTCGTCGCCGCGGCGTTTCATGTTCGCCAGCGCGGCCTTCGCGTCCTGCTTGTCGGCAAGCATCGACTCCATCTCCTCGTGGACGATGTCGCGGATCTGCACCATGTTGCCCAGCCGCACGCCGCGCGACTTGTCGGTGGTCTTGACGATCATCTGCTCGACCGGAACGTCGGTGCCGGGATTCTTCGCGTAGAAGCCCGATTTCTTCGTCAGCTCGTAGGCGGCGAGCGTGAGCGGCAGGTATCCGGTGGCCTGGTGCCATTCGGCCTGGATCTCGGGCGACGACAGGAAGGTGAAGAACTTCGCGATGCCCTTGTATTCGTCGGCGCTCTTGCCGCTCATCACCCACAGGCTCGCGCCGCCGATGACCGTGTTCTGCGGCGCACCTTCGACATCGGAGTAGTACGGTAGCTTCGAGATGCCGAACTCGAACTTCGCGTTGCGCTTGATGTTGCCGTAGGTCGACGAGCTGCCGGTGAACATCGCGCATTCGCCGCTGTAGAACTTGGCGTCGCCCTCGGTCGTGCGCCCCGGATAGACGAACAGGCCGTTCTTCGACCACGTATGGAGGTTGTTCAGGTGGCGCTCGAACAGCGGCGTGTTCACCGCGAGTCGCGCCTTCAGGCCGGCAAAGCCGTTGTTCTCGGTGGCGAACAGCGTGTTGTGCCACGCCGAGAAGCTTTCCATGTGCACCCAGCTCGCCCAGCTCGACGTGTACGGACACGGCGCCGCACCGGAGGCCTTGATCTTCGCCGCCGTCGCGGCGAGCTCGCTCCAGGTCTCGGGGACCTTGTCGACGCCGGCTTTGCGGAACGCGTCCTTGTTGTAATAGAAGACGGTGGTCGAGCTGTTGAACGGGAACGACAGCATCTCGCCCTTGCGCGTCGTGTAGTAGCCGGCCACCGCCGGGACGTACGCCTTGCTGTCGAACTTCTCGCCGGCGTCCTTCATCAGTTTCTCGACCGGAACGATGGCGCCCTTTGCGGCCATCATCGTCGCGGTGCCGACCTCGAACACCTGCACGATGTGCGGTGCGTTGCCCGCGCGATACGCGGCGATCGCCTGCGTCATCGACTCGGGGTACGAGCCCTTGTAGACGGCGGTGACCTTGTAGTCGGACTGGCTCTTGCTGAAGCGCTCGGCGAGGCTGTTGACGCGATCGTTGTTCGCACCGGTACTCGAGTGCCACCACTGGATCTCGGTGAGCGCCTCGGCCGACGACGCGGCGAATGCACCGCCCGCGACGCAGGCTGCGACCAGCGAGACACGCGCCCATCCCGCAGCACCCAGACCATTCCATTGGAACATGCTGGAAACCTCCGTTGTTCGAGTTTGCCCGCAGGCGATCGGCCGCCCTTCGGGCAGCGGATTGTCCGGCGACAATGTTACAGACCGGCGTCGGCTCCGCAACCGCCGGGATGCCCTATCGTTTGGCCGGCCGCACCGCCCCGTTTCGTTCGCGCTCGCGCGTCCAGGCGGCGACCACGGGATCGGCTTCGCGCAGATCGAGCAGCCACTGCGCATACGCCGTCTCGCGCTCCTCGCCGCGCAGGCGCAACAACGCCGACGGATGCAGCATGACCAGCACGCGCAGGCCGTCCTCGCGGCGAAGCCAGCGTCCGTGCTCGCGCGTGACGGCGACGGCGCGCTGCATCAGCGAGCGTGCCGCGGTCGCGCCGAGCGCGACGGCGGCCACCGGCGCGACCAGCGAGATCTCGTCCTCGAGCCAGTGATGGCAGGCGGCGGCTTCGCGCTGCGAAGGCGTCTTGTGCAGGCGGCGCGTGCCGCGCAGTTCGTACTTGAAGTGCTTCACCGCGTTGGTGACGAACACCGCCTCGCGCGTCCAGCCGAGCGCGGCCATCGCACGATCGAGCAGGCGGCCGGCGGGACCGACGAAAGGACGACCCTGCCGGTCTTCCTGGTCGCCGGGCACCTCGCCGACGAGCAGCAGTGCCGGGTGCAACGGCCCTTCGCCCGCGACCGCCTGCGTGGCGTGTTCGCCGAGCGGGCACTCGCGGCAGCGCTGCAGCGCGTCGCGCAACGCCGGCAACGAATCGATCGAAGCGTCCTGCTCCTTCGGAGAATTGCGTGCATCCATCGCGCCGGCACCCTTGCCTCGGTCGAGGCGGCACCCATGCCTCGGTCGAGGCAACTTGCCCGGATCATGCTACCCGCACTTCCTGTATAACGCCGCTCGTGACCGACGCCCGCCAGCTGCCGCCCCGCGCGATCGCGACGCAGATCGTCCTGTGCATGATCTGGGGGCTCGGGCAGGTGGCGATGAAGATCGGCAACACCGGGATCTCGCCGGTCTGGCAGGCGGCGCTGCGCTCGATCGGTGCCACGGTGCTGCTCGCGGGCTGGATCGTCTGGCGCCGGGTTCCGCTCGGTGAACGCGACGAAACACTCGTTCCCGGCGTGCTGGTCGGCGTGCTGTTCGCCGCCGAGTTCGTCTGCCTGTTCGTCGGGCTGGTGCACACCAGCGCGGTGCGTGGCGTGCTGCTGCTGTACTCGGCGCCGTTCTTCGTCGCGCTCGGCGCGCATCGTTTCGTTCCCGGCGACCGGCTCACGCGCGCCAAGGTGTTCGGCCTGGCCGCCTCGTTCGCCGGCCTCGTGCTCGCGTTCGCCGACCGCATCGGCGCGACCGACCCGCGCGCGCTCGTCGGCGACGCGCTGTGCCTGGCCGCGGCGTTCTTCTGGGCGGCGACGACGATCGTCATCAAGGTCTCGGCGTTGCGTCGCGCGCCGGCCGAGACGACGCTTCTCTACCAGCTCGCGATCTCGGCGCCCGTGCTCGTCGCGCTGTCGCTCGCGCTCGGCGAGCCCGGCGTATTCGCGCCGTCGCCGCTGGTCTGGGCTTCGCTCGCGTTCCAGACGATCGTCATCGCGTCGGCGAGCTATCTCGCGTGGTTCTGGCTGGTCGCCCATTACCGCGCGACGACGTTGCACGCGTTCACGTTCCTCACGCCGCTGTTCGGCGTGCTCGCCGGCGCCTGGCTGCTCGACGAGCCGGTCGGCGCGTCGCTGGTCGCAGCGCTGGCGCTGATCGCAGCGGGAATCGTGCTGGTGAACCGGGGCTGAACCGCGCGTCGACGGGCCGGACCGGCGCTTCAGTCGTCGGCGAGCAATCGGGCAACGACCCGACGGTAATCGCGATCGACATCGGCGTCGAGTCGATGACGGCGATCGCGCACCACCCACCGCCCGCCGACCATCACGTTACGCACGAGTCCGGTGGAGCCGGAGAACACCAGCGCATTGGCGACGGTGTCGCCCGAGCGGCCGCACAGATCGGGCGCATCGGCGTCGAGTTCGACGAGGTCGGCACGCAGGCCCGGGGCGATCGCGCCCATCGGTCGGCCCATCGCCCGCCCGCCGCCGACGGCCGCTTCGGCCCACAGCGTGCTGCCGACCGCCGTTCCCTGCGCCGGGTCGGCGGCGCCGCCGACGATCAGGTTGCGCCGTCGAAGCGAGAGCCGCTGTCCATACTCGAGCCAGCGCAACTCCTCGGCCGGATCGCGCGATACATGGCTGTCGCCGCCGATTCCGTACGCACCGCCCGCGGCGCGAAAATCGAGGATCGGGAACAGTCCGTCGCCGAGATTCGCCTCGGTCGTCGGGCACAGCCCGGCGACCGCACCGCTGTGCGCGAGCGCCGTCGTCTCGCGGTCGGTCATGTGCGTGGCATGCACCAGGCACCAGCGCCGATCGACCGGCAGGTGGGCGAGCAACCATTGAACGGGCCGCTGGCCGGTCGCCGCCACGCTGTCGTCCACCTCCTTCGTCTGCTCGGCCGCGTGCACGTGGACCGGCGCGGTCGCGTCGATCGAATCGATTCCGGCGAGCAGTTCTTCGATCGAAGCGAGATCGGCCGCACGCAACGAGTGCGGCGCGACGCCGATGCGCACGTCCGGGTCGGTGCCGGCGGCCCGGCGCGCCGCTTCGACCATTCGCAGCACCGCCGCCGGATCGGTATCGAACCGGCATTGCCGCGGCGCGAGCGGCCGCGACCCGAAATTCGACCACCGGTACAGCGACGGCAGCAGCGTGATTGCGATGCCCGCGTCGCGCGCCGCCGCCAGGTGCCGGAGGAGCATCTCGGCGCGTTCCGGGTACGGCGCTCCGTCGGGGCGGTTGTGCACGTAGTGAAACTCGGCCACCGCGGTGTAGCCGTTGCGCAGCATCTCGACGTACAGGAAGCGGGCGATCGCGAAGGCATCGTCGGGCGTCAGGCGCGCGACGAACCGGTACATGCATTCGCGCCAGCTCCAGAAATCGTCGTCGCCCGGTCCGCGCGTCTCGGCCAGCCCGGCCATCGCGCGCTGGAACGCGTGCGAGTGCAGATTGGCCATGCCGGGCAGCAGCGGCCCCGCGAAACGCTCGTCGGCGTCCTCGCGCGCGGCCGGGTCGGAGCAATCGGGCTGCACCGCAACGATGTCGCCGGCGGCGTCGACGTCGATGCGGACGTCGTGCCGCCAGCCTTCGGGCAGCAGTGCCCGGGATGCGAAATAGCGCTTCATCGCGCGTGGTCGAGCATCGTCTGCAGCAGCGCGCGCAGGTGCGGGCGAACCCCGCCCGCGAGCGTTTCGCGGAACGCGTACGGCGGCCCGTCGTCCATGTAGGTGGGCCAGGCGAGCTCGAGCTGCACCGCGTGGACCGCTTGCTGCGGACGTCCGTAGCGGCGCGTGATGTAGCCGCCCTTGAAGCGGCCGTCGAGCACCGAGTCGAACCCCGCCGCGGCACCGGCGACGGCGGCCAGCCGCTCGGCGAGCGCCGGGTCGCAGGAACGGCCGTCGGCGGTGCCGAGATTGAAGTCGGGCAGGCGGCCGTCGAACAGCCGCGGCACGACCGAGCGGATCGAATGCGCGTCCCACAGCAGCGCGACCCCGTGACGCGCGCGCAGTTCGTCGAGCGCGCGCTCGAGACGGTCGTGGTACGGCCTCCAGTACCGCTCGCGACGCGCTTCGATCTCGCGCGCATCGGGCTGCTCGCCGTCGAGCCAGACGGGCTCGCCGGCGAAGGTCTCGCGCGGAACGAGGCCGGTCGTCTGCTGCCCGGGATAGAGATTTTCGTCGTCGGGCGGACGATTCAGGTCGATCACGTAGCGCGAATGCGTCGCCTCGAGCACCGATGCGCCGATCTCGTCGAGGAAATCGTACAGGCGCTCCAGATGCCAGTCGGTATCGGGCAACGCCCGCGCGGCCGGCGCCAGCCGGGCGGCGATCGGATCGGGAACGAAGGTGCCGCGGTGCGGGATCGAAACCAGCAGCGGCGACGAACCGGCGCGAAATCGATACGTCTCCATGTCGTGGCCTGCGTACTTCAGCGGATCATCGGCAGGTCGAGGCCGTGGCGGCGCGCACACTCGATCGCGTCTTCGTAGCCCGCATCGGCGTGGCGCATGACCCCGGTCGCCGGGTCGTTCCACAACACCCGCTCGATGCGACGCGCGGCCGCCTCGGTGCCGTCGCAGACCACGACCATGCCGGCGTGCTGCGAATAGCCCATGCCGACGCCGCCGCCGTGGTGGAACGACACCCACGTCGCGCCGCTGGCGGTGTTCAACAGCAGGTTCAGCAACGGCCAGTCGGAAACCGCGTCGGATCCGTCGCGCATGCTCTCGGTCTCGCGGTTCGGGCTTGCGACCGACCCGCTGTCGAGATGGTCCCGGCCGATGACGATCGGCGCCTTCAACTCGCCGCTGCGAACCATTTCGTTGAACGCCAGCCCGGCGCGATGGCGTTCGCCGAGCCCGATCCAGCAGATGCGCGCGGGCAGGCCCTGGAAACGAATGCGCTCGTGCGCCATGTCGAGCCACTGGTTCAACGATCGATCCTCGGGGAACAACTCGCGCATCTTCGCGTCGGTGCGTGCGATGTCCTGCGGATCGCCGGACAGCGCCGCCCAGCGGAACGGCCCCTTGCCGACGCAGAACAGCGGGCGCACGTAGGCCGGCACGAAACCGGGATAGTCGAACGCGTTCTCCACGCCGGCGTTCTTCGCCTCCTGGCGCAGGTTGTTGCCGTAGTCGACGCACGGGATGCCCATCTCCCGGAAACCGAGGATCGCGCGCACGTGCCGCGCGATCGACGCGCGCGCCGCGGCGGCCACCGCCTTCGGATCGGTTTTCCGCGCCTCGAACCAGCGCTCGAGCGACCAGCCCTCGGGAAGGTATCCGTTGGCCGGGTCGTGCGCCGACGTCTGGTCGGTCACCAGCGCGGGGCGCATCGAACCGCCCTGCGCGCGCTCGAGAAGCTGCGGAACCAGCGTGGCCGCGTTGCCGAGCAGGCCGACCGACACCGCGCGGCCCTGCGTCGCGGCGCGCTGCAGGATCGCGAACGCCTCGTCGATCGTTTCGGCGCGCTCGTCGAGATAGCCGGTGCGCAGCCGCATGTCGATGCGCGACGGGTCGCACTCGATGGCGAGCATCGACGCCCCGGCCATCGTCGCCGCCAGCGGTTGCGCACCGCCCATTCCGCCGAGCCCGGCGGTCAGGATCCATTTGCCGCGCCAGTCGCCCGCGTAGTGCTGGCGGCCGGCCTCGGCGAAGGTTTCGTAGGTCCCCTGCACGATCCCCTGGCTGCCGATGTAGATCCACGAACCCGCCGTCATCTGGCCGAACATCATCAGGCCCTTGCGGTCGAGCTCGTTGAAGTGCTCCCAGTCGGCCCAGCGCGGCACGAGGTTCGAGTTGGCGATCAGCACGCGCGGCGCATCCGGATGCGTACGGAAGACGCCGACCGGCTTGCCCGACTGGATCAGCAGGCTCTGGTCGTCCTCCAGGCGCGCGAGCGTCTCGACGATCGCGTCGAAGCACGCCCAGTTGCGCGCGGCCTTGCCGATGCCGCCGTAGACGACGAGATCCTCGGGACGTTCGGCGACTTCGGGGTCGAGGTTGTTCATCAGCATGCGCAGCGGCGCTTCGGTGAGCCAGCTGCGCGCGATGCGCCGATCGCCGCGCGGCGCGCGAACCACGCGCGAGGCGGCGGGTGTTGCCAGATCCGTCATGGAACCCTCCTGAAAATCCGTTGCGCGCAACGATGCTCGCCGGCGCAGTCAAGCAGCGGCGACTTCCGCCATGCCGAGAAACGAATCGACCAGCGCGGGATCGCGCCGCGCCTGCTCGCCCGATGCGGCGTAGACCATGCGGCCCGACGCGAGCACGTAGACCTCGTCGGCGGCGGCCAGCGCGCGATGCGTGTTCTGCTCGACCAGCAGCACGGCCATTCCCTGCCGCTTGAGCTCGACGATGGCGGCGAAGCACAACTCGACCATCGCGGGCATCAGCCCCAGCGACAGCTCGTCGATCAGCAGCAACCGCGGGCGCGCCATCAGCGCGCGTCCGATGGCGAGCATCTGCTGCTCGCCGCCCGACAGCGATCCGGCTCGCTGGCGGTAGCGCTCGCGCAGCCGCGGAAACAGCTCGAGCACGCGCTGCTCGGTCTCGCGCGACTCGGCCGCGCTGCGCAGGTAGCCGCCCACCAGCAGGTTCTCGGCGACCGTGAGATCGGGGAAGATGCGCCGCCCTTCGGGTGCGAGCGCCATTCCGCGGCGGGTGCGCTCGGCCGGCGACAGCGACGTCACGTCGGCGCCGTCGAAGCGGACACGGCCGCGTTGCACGGCGACGTTGCCGACGATCGCCATCAACGTCGACGTCTTGCCGGCCCCGTTGGGACCGAGCAGTGCGGTGATCTCGCCGGCGCGCGCCGTCAGGTCGATTTCGTGCACCGCCTGCACGAGGCCGTAGCCGCAGCCGAATTTCTCAAGCGTAAGCAACGACGTCGCCTCCCAGGTAGGCGCTGCGCACGTCGCCGCGCGCCATCACTTCGCGGGGAACGCCCTGCGCCAGGGTCGAACCGTTGTGCAGCACGAGCAGCCGGCCGGCGATGCGGGTCACTTCGGCCAGGTTGTGTTCGACCAGCACGATCGTGAGGCCGCCGGCGTTCAGTTCGGCGATGAGGTCGGCCAGTCGCTTCGCCTCGGTGTAATTGAGCCCGGCGAGCGGCTCGTCGAGCAGCAGCAGTTGCGGCTCGAGCGCGAGCGCGCGGGCGACCTGCATCCGCTTCAGGTAGCCGAGCGGAACGCTGCGCGCGGATTTCTCCGCGCCATCGGCAATGCCCAGGCGCTCGAGCAGCCGCATCGCGCGCGCCCGCGCGTCGTGCGTGTCGACCGACGCGAGCGCGCGCCACGGACGAAGCGTCTGCCGGCGCGCCGCGGCGATCATGACGTTCTCGAGCAGGCTCATGTCGCGGAACGGGCGCACGACCTGGTGCGTCAGCACGAAACCGAGCTGCGCACGGCGGTGGATCGGCATGCGGGTCACGTCGCGCCCCTCGAAGCGCACGATGCCGGCATCCGGCGCGAGCACGCCGGTCATCAATCGCAGCAGCGTCGTCTTGCCGGCCCCGTTCGGGCCGATCAGCCCGAGCAGCTCGCCGCGCGCGACCGACAGGTTGACGTCGTCGACGGCGCGCACCCCGCCGAAGGCGATCGACAGATGTTCCACGGCGAGCATCGTCATGCCAGCCTTCGACCCGAAACCCGGCGATACAGCCCGGCGAGCCCTTCCGGGCTGAACCGCATCACGGCGAGCAGCAGCGCGCCGTAGACGAGCAGCTTGTAGTCGTTGATGAACCGGAACAGCTCGGGCATCACGGTGAGCAGCACGGCGCCGAGCACGACGCCGAGCGTCGAGCCGATGCCGCCGACGACGACCATCGCGAGGATCGTGATCGACTGCACGAAATTGAACGCGTCGGGAACGATCAGCTGCGTCATGTGCGCGTAGATCGCCCCGGCGAGCCCGGCCGACGCGGTGCCGAGCAGGAAGGCCGTCGTCTTGTAGCCCGCGACGTCGATGCCGATCGTGCGCGCCGCGTCCTCGTCCTGCGCAACCGCGTCGAAGGCGCGCCCCATCCAGCTTCGCCGCACGTGCAGGCTGAGCAGCACGACTGCGACGGCGGCGCCGATCGCCAGCCACGCGTAGCCGGTCTTGTCGAGCGGCGACGGAATCTTCGAGATGCCCATTTCGGCCCCCAGCCACGACTGCTTGCGCACGACGCCGAGGAACAGAAAGCCTACGCCCATCGTGACGATGGCGAGGAAATCGTCGCGCACGCGCAGTGCCGCGAAGCCGACGGCGACGCCGAAGACGCCGGCCACGACGATGCCGACGAGGATCGACGCGGCGAACGGCACGCCGGCCACCGAGCACAATGCCGCCGCGTAGGCGCCGAGCCCGTAGAAGGCGGCGTGACCGAGGCTGACCTGTCCGCAGAATCCGCTGATCAGGTTCAGGCCGAGCGCCAGCACGACGTTCAGCGCGGCGAAGGTGGCGACGGAAACGTAATAGTCCACGGGTCGGCCGCTCAGTGCGCCGTGCCGAGCAGGCCCTGCGGGCGGACCATCAGCACGACGATGAGGAACAGGAACGCCATCGCGTCGCGATCGAGGATCTTGTCGAGGAACACCGAGCCGAAACTTTCGACCACGCCGAGCGCGAGGCTCGCCACCAGCGTGCCGGGCACGTTGCCGAGCCCGCCGAGCACGATGATGGCGAGCCCCTTGTAACTGATGACGCTGCCCATCGAAGGCTCGACCAGGTTGTTCAGCAGCCCGACGAGCACGCCGCCGATTCCGGCGAGCACCGACGCGACGAAGAAATTCAGGTAACGCACGCGCTTCACGCTGACGCCGAAGTTCTGCGCAATGACCGGGTCGGACACCGTCGCGCGCCACGCCACGCCGCTGCGCGTGCGCGAGACGAACAGCGCGAACGCCGACAGCAGCACGACGGCGGCGACGACCATCCACACCTGCACCACGTTGAGCGTGATGCCGGCGAACGAGAGCGTCGACGTGAACCACGGGTTTTCGTCGAACGACAACCCGTAGGGCCCGAAGATCAGGCGAAAGCCGTCCTCCATGCCGATCAGCACCCCGATCGAGGCGATGAGCGGCACGAAAGGGGGTTTGTCGAGGATCGGCTCGTAGACGAGGCGATAGATCAGCGGACCGAGAAGCCCCGCCGCGAGCGCCGCGACGGCGAAGGCGAGCGCGAGGTTCTCGGTTCGGTTGGCGACCAGCAACCCGATGTACGCGCCGAACGTGAACACGGTGGCCTGCGCGATGTGCAGGATGCGCAGCAGTCCGTAGACCAGCGTGAGGCCGAGCGCCATCAGCGCATAGGTGCAACCCCATACGAGCCCGATGACGAGCAGTTCGACGTAGAACATCGAGCGTCGCGCGGCGCGCCGGTTAGCGGGTGGGCGCCGCGAGCAGCACCGGATCGTCGATGGTCGCGAAGTGGTGGAACTTGCCGTCGCGGATCACCTGGATCTGCCCGGCCTTGTTGACTTCGCCCAGTTCGTTGAAGGTGAGCCGGCCGACCGCGGTCGGGAAATCCTTCGTCGCGGCGAGCGCGTCGCGCACCTTCGCCGGATCGTCGGTTCCGGCCTTCGCCAGTGCGGCGGCCGCGACCGTGATCGCCGAATGCGTGCTGGCCGCGACCATGTCGGCGCCGCTCTTGTACTTCGCTTCGTAGTCCTCGATGAACCTGCGCATCTCGGGCAGCTTGCTGTCGCGATCGAGCGACGTGGTGATGATCACGCCCTCGGCCGCGTTCTTCGCGATCGACACGAAGTTCTCGGTGTCGAAGCCCTCGGTGCCGACGATCTCGGCCTTGACGCCGCCGGCGCGCAATTGCGCAACCAGCGGGCCGCCGTTGAAGAAGTACCCGGAGATGTACAGCACCTGCGGGTCGTCGCGCTTGACGCTGGCGACGACCGAACCGAACTGCCGATCGCCCATCGCGTAGGTGTACTCGCTGACGATCTCCACGCCGAATTGAGCGGCCACTTCCTTGAACCCGGCCGACAGCGCCTGTCCGAAATCGTTGTTCAGCGTGATGAGCGTGACGCGCTTCTTCTTCAGGATGTCGCCGACGACCTTGGCCGCCGCCTTGCCCTGGACCTCGCCCATGAACGCCGTGCGAAAGACATAGTCGCCGGCGCGCGTGATGTCGGGGTGGATCGCATAGCCGGCGAGGTACGGAATCTTCGCCGCCTGGAACACGCCGGCCGCCGCGCGCGTGGGGCCCGAATAGCTGCCGGAGACGACGAGCTTCAGCCCGTCACCGATGAACTTGTTGGCCAGCGGCACGGCCTGTTCGGCCTTGGCCTGGTCGTCCTCGACGATCAACTGCAGCGGACGGCCGTTGACGCCGCCGGCGGCATTGATCTGCTCGACGGCGAGCTGCGCGCCGTTCAGCGACGACTTTCCGTCGGAGGCGGCGAAACCGGTGAGCGGTGCGTGGAAACCGATGCGGATCGGCTGCTGCTGGGCGATCGCGGGCGCGGCGAGCAGGGCGCTGGCAAGCGTCGCCCCGACGAGGAACTTCAGGTTCATCGAGATTCTCCGGCGGTGGAAGAAGACAGCAGGCGCCCCTCGCGTGCGACGACGCGCCCCTGGACGATCACGGTGTCGACCTGATTGACACCGAAGCGGTTGATGACGAGGCCGTGCGCGGGCACCGACCAGAGCAGCACGTCGGCGCGTTTTCCCGCCTCGAGGCTGCCGCGATCGTGCGAGAGGTCGAGCGCACGGGCAGCGTTGAGCGTGCACATGTTCCAGATCTGCGCGTAGCTCAGCCGGTACAGCCGCGAAGCGAGTTGCATCACCATCTGCATCGACGGCGTCGGACAGCTGCCCGGGTTGTAGTCGGTCGACAACGCAACCGTCGCGCCCGATTCGATCGCGCGTCGGGCCTGCGCCGGCATGAACGGCTTCTCGGCCGCGCCGAGTCGCGCGCCCTCGAAGCGCGGCGTCATCTCGCACATGTGCAGCGTGACCCCGGGCAGCAGCGTGGCGACGGTTCCCGCGGCTGCCATCGCGCGCAGTCCTTCGTCGTTCGCATAATCGAGATGATCGGCGGCCGACGCGCGCAGCCGCGCCGCGAGCAGCGCCCCGCGCGCGTCTCCGTTCTGGTCGGCGTGCACGCGGATGCGCATGCCCAGCGCGCGCGCCGCTTCGCCGATCGCCAGGCATTCGTCGAAGTCGAAGAAGAGCGGATCGCACGACACATCGCAATACGTGGCCAGGCGCGCGGCGTCGGGCAGCGCGGCGAGCACCTCGGCGAGGTAGTCGGCGCGCCGCGCTTCGTAGCCGTCGGGCAGCACGTGCAGCGGCAGGTACGTCGGGACGACGTCGATCGCGTGGCGCAGCCCGGCCGTGAGCCGCAGCAGGCGCAACTCGTGCTCGCGATCGAGCCCGTAGCCGGTCTTCGCCTCGAGCGTGGTCGTTCCGTGCAGCAGCATCGCGTCCAGGTCGGCGCCCGCGCGCGCGAGCAGCGCCTCGTCGCTCGCTTCGCGCGTCTTGCGCACCGTGTAGCGGATTCCGCCGTCGAGTCGCACGTCGGCCCGCTGCGTGACCTTCGCGTCGTACTCGTCGTGGCGCGAACCGCCGTGCAGCAGGTGCGAATGCGGGTCGACGAAACCGGGCGAAACGAGCCGTCCGGTCGCATCGATCACCGTCGGCGCGCGGTACCGCTCGAGGATCGATGCGGTGCTGCCGACCGCGTCGATGCGCCCGTCGACGATCGCGAGCGCGCCGTCGACGAGACCTTCGACCCGGTCGAGCGCGGCGCCGCGGAGGCCTTCCTGCGGCCCGGCACAGGTCAGGAGTTCCGCGGCATGGACGATCAGCAGATTTGCGTTGCGCTTTGCCATCGTACGGTACGATAATCCGCCTGATGGCAACCACGCAAGCACAAAAACGAGCGGCCGGCTCGCCGCGGGGTGCGGCGGCCCGTGCCGCGTGGCGCGACGAAGGCGGCGATGGCAGCGAGCGCCTGCCGGTGCGCTCGGTGCAGCGTGCGTTCGACCTGCTCGCGCTGATCGGCACCCGCCAGGAGGGCGCCACGCTGTCCGAGCTCGCCCGCGGCAGCGCGCTTCCGGTCAGCACGGCGGCGCGCCTGATCGCCAGCCTCGAGCACACCGGCTTCGTCGAGCGCGATGCCGAGGGACGCTACCGCAGCGGCGCCCGCCTGCTGCAGGTCGGCCTGTCGGCGCTGCGCGGCTCGACGCTGTACGAGCTGTCGGAGCCGTTCCTGCGCCGGCTGTGCGAAGCCAGCGGCGAAACCGCCAATCTCGCGATCCCGCTCGACACGCATCAGGCGATCTACCTGCGCCAGGTGATCAGCCCGAAATCGATCCATCACGCGACCTGGATCGGCCGCAGCCTGCCGCTGGACCGCACCGCGGTGGGCGGTGCGTTGCTCGGACGCGCCGATTCGACCGGCTACGTCGCCATGCGCGACACGCTCGAGCGCGACGTGACCGCGGTCGCCGCGCCGGTGCGCGACGCGGGCGGGCGCATCGTCGCCGCGCTCAGCATCACCGGTCCGTCGTTCCGCATCTCGGACGACGACGTCGTCCGCTTCGGAAGTCTGGTGGCCGATGCCGCTCGACGCGCGTCGTCGAAGCTCGGTGCCCCGTTTCCCGTCTCGCTGCCCGGTCCCGCCGAATACGGAGAGTCGACGACATGAACGCCGTGCGCCCGAACCCGACCCCCGATGGGCCGATCCCCGACGAGCAGGTGGAACGCTTCCAGACCGACGGCGTCGTCGTGCTGCGGGGCGTCTTCCGCGACTGGATCGACGCGCTGCGCGACGGCGTCGCGCGCAACCTCGCCGAGCCCGGTCCCTTCGAACGAACCTACCGGCCCGACGACGGCTCGGCTCCGTTCTTCCAGGATTTCTGCAACTGGCAGCGGATCCCCGAATTCCGCCGCTTCGTACTCGAGTCTCCGGCCGGCGCGATCGCCGCCCGGCTGATGCGTTCGCACCGCGTCCGTTTCTTCCACGACCACGTGCTGGTGAAGCAGCCGGGCACCAGCACGGTGACGCCGTGGCATCAGGATCAGCCGTATTACTGCGTCGACGGCGAGCAGAACGTGAGCTTCTGGACGCCGCTCGATCCGGTAGCGCGCGACGTCGTCATGGAGTGCGTCGCCGGCTCGCATCGCTGGGGTCGGCAGTTCCGCCCGACGCGTTTCGACAACACGCCGCTCTATGCGAACGACGGCTTCGAGACGCTTCCCGACATCGAAGCGCGACGCGCCGAATTCGACATCGTCGCCAGCGCGATGGAACCCGGCGACGCGATCGCCTTCACGTTCCGCACGCTGCACGGCGCTCCGGCGAACGTCTCGCAGCGGCCGCGACGGGTGTTCTCCTCCCGGTGGGTCGGCGACGACGCCGTGTTCGCCGAGCGCGGGGGGCCCACCTCGCCCCCGTTCCCGGACGTGAAGCTGCGGCACGGCGATCCACTGGACGCGCCCGAGTTCCCGCTCGTGTTCGAGGACGCCGCGCCGCGCTGAACGGCGTCGCCCGGCGCCTCCGGGGACGATCGGCGCCACCGCGTGCGGCGGGAGTAGACTGTATGAATATACAGTTCTTTCGCCGCACCCGATGTTGCCCCCGTACGCCGAGCTGCACTGCGTCACGAACTTCTCGTTCCTGCGCGGCGCCTCGCATCCCGAGGAGTTCGTCGAACGCGCGCAGGCGCTCGGCTATTCGGCCCTCGCGATCACCGACGAATGCTCGCTCGCCGGCGTCGTGCGAGCGCATCTTCGCGCGCGCGACACCGGTTTGCCGCTGCTCGTCGGCGCCGAGTTCGCGTTGCACGACGTCTTCGACGACGATTCGCGGCTCGTGCTGCTCGCGACTTCGCGCCACGGCTACGGCAACCTGTCGGAATGGATCACCCGCGCGCGGATGCGCGCCGGCAAGGGCTCGTACCGGCTGCTCGCCGACGATCTCGACGGCGGCGTCGACGATTGCCTCGCGCTGCTGCTGCCCTCGCCCGCCGTTGCGGTCGACCCCGAGGCCGACGCCCGAACGCCGTCGCCCGACTCGCCGTATGCCCGGCTGCTGCGCCAGGCGCATTTCCTGCGCGAGCGTTTCGACGGCCGCTGCTGGCTCGGCGTATCGCTGCTGGTGCGCGGACACGATGCCGCGCTGCTCGAACGCACGCGGCAGGTCGCCGAAGCGAGCGGGCTGCCGCGCGTGGCCGCCGGCGACGTGCTGTGCCACGTGCGTTCGCGCAAGGCGCTGCAGGACACGCTGACCGCGATCCGGCTCAACACGCCGCTGAAGTCGCTCGGCTACGCGCTCGCGTCGAACGCCGAGCAGCACCTGCGCAGCCGCCTGCGGCTGGGTCGGCTGTACCCGCGCGCGCTGCTCGACGAGACGCTCGAGGTGGCCGCGCGCTGCCGGTTCTCGCTCGACGAGCTGCGCTACGAATATCCCGAGGAGATCGTCCCGCCCGGGCACACGCCGGCGAGCTGGCTGCGCACGCTCGCCTTCGAGGGGCTGCCGGCGCGCTATCCGGACGGCGCGCCGCCCCGGGTGCTCGAGCAGATCGAACACGAGCTCGCGCTGATCGCCGAGCTGAAATACGAGCCGTATTTCCTCACCGTCGCCGACATCGTCCGCTTCGCGCGCGGCCGCGGCATCCTGTGCCAGGGGCGCGGTTCGGCGGCCAATTCGGCCGTCTGCTACTGCCTGGGCATCACCGAGGTCGACCCGGCCCGCGCGAGCGTGCTGTTCGAACGCTTCATCAGCCGCGAGCGCAACGAGCCCCCCGACATCGACGTCGATTTCGAGCACCAGCGCCGCGAGGAGGTCATCCAGTACCTCTACGGGAAATACGGCCGGCACCGCGCCGCGCTCACCGCCACCGTGATCTGCTATCGCTCGCGCTCGGCGCTGCGCGATGTCGGCCGCGCGCTCGGCATCGACCCGCAGCGCATCGAGCAGCTGGCGCGCGGGCATTCCTGGTGGGACGCGGGCCTGCAGCCGGCACGCCTGCGCGAGGCCGGCTTCGATCCCGAATCGCGCGTGGCGAGACAGTGGCTCGAGCTCGCGTCGACGCTGCGCGGTTTCCCGCGCCACCTGTCGCAGCACACCGGCGGATTCGTCATCGCGCGCGATGCGCTCACGCGACTCGTTCCGGTGGAGAACGCGGCGATGGCCGATCGCAGCGTGATCGAATGGGACAAGGACGACCTCGATGCGCTCGGCCTGCTCAAGGTCGACGTGCTCGCGCTCGGCATGCTCAGCGCGATCCGGCGCGCGCTCGAATTCATCGGGCAACGGCGCGGCGGCACGTTTCGCATCCAGGACATCCCCGCCGAGGACCCGGCCACCTACGAGATGATCGCGCGCGCCGATACGGTCGGCGTGTTCCAGATCGAATCGCGCGC
>JAKFES010000004.1:0-5125 GCA_036675585.1 Burkholderiaceae bacterium | reverse complement strand
CCGGGCGCGCGGTGCAACGGTCTACACGACGGTGGGCAACGCGCAGAAGGCGCGCGCGTGCGAGCACTACGGCGCCGCCGCGGCGATCGACTATCGCAACGAGGATTTCGTCGAACGCGTGCGTGCGCTCACCGATCGCCGCGGCGTCGACCTGATCCTCGACATGGTCGGCGGCGATTACGTCGAGCGCAACCTGCGCGCGCTCGCGCTCGAGGGCCGGCTCGTGCAGATCGCGTTCCTGCACGGCGCGAAGCTGCAGGGCGACTTCACCGCGCTCATGGTCAAGCGCCTGACCTGGACCGGTTCGACGCTGCGTCCTCGCAGCGCCGAGGAGAAAGCGCGCATCGCCGCGCAGTTGCGCGAGCACGTCTGGCCGCTGCTCGAGTCGGGCGCGGTGCAGCCGGTGATCTTCGAGACTTTCGATCTCGCCGAGGCCGCCGCGGCGCACGAGCTGATGCAGTCCTCGCGGCACATCGGCAAGATCCTGCTCAAGGTCGCCGGCGACTAGGCCGGCGCGCCTCTTTCCCTACGCTCACAGGAGTACGACATGGCGGTTCGCAATGCATCGGCGTCGTGGCAAGGCACGCTCAAGGAGGGCTCGGGCCGGATGAAGCTCGGCAGCGGTGCCTTCGAGGGCCCGTTCAGCTTCGGCACGCGCTTTGCAGAGGAGCCGGGGACGAACCCCGAGGAGCTGATCGGTGCCGCGCACGCCGGGTGCTTCTCGATGTATCTGTCGCTGCTGCTCGAGCAGGCCGGGCATCCGCCGAAGGACCTGCGCACCAGCGCGAAAGTGCATCTCGGCGAGGGGCCGGCCATCCGGCTCATCGAGCTGAATACCGAGGCCGACGTGCCGGGACTGGACGACGCGACGTTCCAGCAGAACGTGCAGAAGGCGAAGACCGACTGCCCCGTTTCGAAGGCGCTGACCGGCCCGGAGATCCGGGTGAGCGCGCGGCTGACGAATTGAGGCCCGCCCGCGCAGAAAGCGGCGGCGCGCACGGCGCGCTCGCCGGTTTTCCGCCCGGGTCCTTCGCCGTGGTCATGGCGACCGGGATCGTCTCGATCGCCTCGCACCTGCACGGCCTGCACTGGATCGCGCGAACGCTGTTCGGACTGAACGGGCTCGCGTGGATCGTGCTGTGCGCCCTGAGCCTGCTGCGCCTGATCCGCTATCCGGCGCGGTTCCTCGACGACCTCACTTCGCACCGCAACGGGCCCGCGTTCTTCACCACCGTCGCCGGCACCGCGGTGCTCGGCTCGCAGTTCGTCGTGCTCGAGGCCGACTACCGGATCGCCACGCTGTTCTGGGCGCTCGCGCTCGCGTCGTGGCTCGCGCTCACCTACGCGGTGTTCGCCGCGCTGACCGTGCGCGCCGAGAAGCCGGCGCTCGATCGCGGCATCTCGGGCACGTGGCTGCTCGCCGTCGTCGCGACGCAATCGGTCGCCGTGCTCAGCGCACTGCTCGCCGCGCGGCACGCACAGCCGTGGAGGGCCGAACTGAACTTCTTCGCGCTGTCGCTCTGGATGTGGGGCGGCATGCTCTACATCTGGATGATGTCGCTGATCTTCTACCGGTACACGTTCTTCCGCCTGTCGCCGGCCGACCTCACGCCCCCGTACTGGATCAACATGGGTGCGATGGCGATCTCGACGCTGGCGGGCTCGCTGCTCGTGCTCAACGCGAGCGAAGCGCCGTTCCTGCGATCGCTGCTGCCGTTCCTCGAGGGCTTCACGGTGCTCTACTGGGCCACCGGCACCTGGTGGATCCCGATGCTGCTCGTCCTCGGGGTCTGGCGCTACGGCTGCAAGCGTTTCCCGCTTCGCTACGACGTCTCGTACTGGGGCGCGGTGTTTCCGCTGGGCATGTACGCCGTGGGCACGCGCGAGATGGCCGGGGCGATGGGGCTGGGCTTCCTCGCGTTCGTGCCGCCGACGTTCCTCGCCGTCGCGCTGTTCGCGTGGACGCTCGCCTTCGCCGGCCTGGTGCGCCGGATCGGATCGGCGGCGCTGCCGGTCGCGTCGGCCTGACGCCCGCTTCCGTCGCCCGGTCGCGTGGCTCAGGTCTGCACGAGCCGGCGCTGGCGCGCGATCGCCATCAGCAGCCCCATGCCGATGCCGAGCGTCATCATCGCGGTGCCGCCGTACGACATCATCGGCAGCGGAACGCCGACCACCGGCAGGATTCCCGAGACCATGCCGATGTTGACGAACGCGTAGGTGAAGAGAATGAGCGTGATCGCGCCGGCGAGCAGCCGCGCGAAGACGTTGGCGCCGCCCGACGAGATGATCAGCCCGCGCGCGATCACGATCAGGTACAGCCCCAGCAGCACGGCATTGCCGACGAGGCCGAATTCCTCCGAGAAAACGGCGAAGACGAAATCGGTCGTGCGTTCGGGGATGAACTCGAGATGCGCCTGCGTGCCCTGCATCCACCCCTTGCCCCACACGCCCCCCGAGCCGACCGCGATCGTCGACTGGATCACGTGGAAGCCGCGTCCGAGCGGGTCCGACGAAGGGTCGATCAGCATCAGCACGCGCTGGCGCTGGTATTCGTGCAGCAACGACCAGAGCACCGGCATCGACGCGATCGTCGCGACGACCCCGCCGGCGATCACTTTCCAGCTCAGTCCGGCGAGGAAGATCACGTAGGCGCCCGCGGCGAACACGAGGATCGCCGTGCCCAGATCGGGCTGGCGCACGATCAGCGCGAGCGGGATCGACAGCAGCACGCCGGCGACGGCGAAATCGGGCCAGCCGTGCGCGCCCTCGCGCTTCTGGAACCACCAGGCGAGCATCATCGGCATCGCGATCTTCATCAGCTCCGACGGCTGGATCCGTGTGAAGCCCAGGTCGAGCCAGCGGCGCGCGCCCTTCGCGACGTCGCCGAACAGCGCGACGGCGACGAGCAGCGCGACGCCGAGCAGGTACGCCGGAACCGCTGCCCGCTGCATCCACTGCAGCGGCAGGTTCGCCGCCATCCACATCACCGCGAAGGCGATGAACACGTTGCGCGCGTGATCCTGCAGCCGTCCGTCGTAATCGAGTGCGGCCGAGAACATCGTGACGAAGCTCAGCGTCACGAGCAGCGCGAGCGCGATCGTGAGCGTCGGGTCGAACACGAACAGGTACGGGCGCACGCGTCGCCACGGCGAGGGCTTCTCGTGGAGGATCACGGTCGCTCGACCTCCGGCTCCACGCGCTCGGGATCGATGTTCTCGGGGATGTCGCGCAGCTCGGCCTCGTCCTGCACTTTGGGCAGCAGGTCCTCGTCGAGGTCGCCGGGCAGCTTGCCGAGCAGGTGGTAATCGAACACCTTGCGCACGATCGGCGCCGCCGCCTGTGCGCCGAAGCCGCCGTTCTCGACGATGACCGCGACGGCGATCTTCGGCGCCTCGAGCGGCGCGAACGCGACGAACAGCGAGTGGTCGCGATGCCGTTCGGCGACGCGCCGGGCGTCGTAGCGCTCGCCCTGCTTGATGCCGACCACCTGCGCCGTCCCGGTCTTGCCCGCCGCGACGTAGCCGGCGTTGGCGAACGCCAGGCGGCCGGTACCGACCCGGTTGACCTCGGCCATCGCTTCCTGCACGAGCGCGACGTACTCGGGACGCAGCTCGATCCGGTAGCTTTCCTTCGGGACCGTCCGCTTGCGCGCGCGGGTGAGCGGATCCTCGACCGACTGGACGACGTGCGGCTTCATCACCGTGCCGCCGTTGGCGAGCGTGGCCGTCGCGTGCGCGAGCTGCAGGATCGTGAAGGCGTTGTACCCCTGTCCGATCCCGATCGACGGCGTCTCGCCCGGATACCACTTCTGCTTGTATCGGCGCAGCTTCCACTGCGTCGACGGCAGGATTCCGGTCGTCTCGTTGTCCAGGTCGATTCCGGTGAGCTGGCCGAATCCCCATGGCTTCATGAAGTCGTGGATCCGGTCGACGCCCATCTCGTAGGCGACCTTGTAGTAATACGTGTCGCTCGACACGACGATCGACTTGCGCAGATCGACGGTGCCGTGGCCGGCGGGCTTCGAATCGCGGAAGCGGTGCGTGCCGAGCAGGAAGTATCCCGGGTCGGAGATCGTGTCCGACGGCCGGCGTGCGCCGGTGTGCAGCGCGGCGAGCGCCATGAACGGCTTGTACGTCGATCCGGGCGGATACGTGCCGCGCAGCGGCCGGTTCAGCAGCGGGTGGTCGGGATCCTCGTTCAGCGACTGCCAGGTCTGCGGGTCGATCCCGTCGACGAACAGGTTCGGGTCGTAGCCGGGGCGCGAAACGAGCGCGAGCACGTCGCCCGTCGCCGGCTCGATCGCGACGAGCGCGCCGCGCCGGTCTCCGAACAGCTCCTCGGCGAGCTTCTGCAGCCGGATGTCGATCGACAGGATCAGGTTGGCGCCGGGAACGGGCGGCGTGCGCGACAGCGTGCGCACGACCCGCCCGGCCGCCGACACCTCGACCTCGTCGGCGCCCACGCGCCCGTGCAGCAGCGCTTCGTACGACTGTTCGATGCCGACCTTGCCGATGTGCGTCGACCCCGCGTACTGCGACAGCCGGTCCTGCTCGTCGAGCCGGGTCAGGTCGTCGGGCGAGATGCGCCCGATGTGGCCGAGCACGTGCGCCGCCGTCGAGCCGAGCGGATAGTTGCGAAAGAGCCGGGCGCGGATCTCGACGCCGGGATAGCGGAACCGCTGCACGGCGAGCCGCGCGACTTCGTCGTCGGTCAGGCGCACCTTCAGCGGAACGCTCTCCGAGCGGCGCGAATCCTGCAGCAGCCGGCGAAAGCGCCGGCGGTCGCGCGGCGTGATCTCGACGATCCGCGACAGCGCGTCGATCGTCTCCTCGAGGCGCGCGTTGCGCATCGGCGTGAGCTCGAGCGTGTACGCCGACACGTTCTCGGCGAGGAGAACGCCGTTGCGGTCGAAGATCAGCCCGCGCGTCGGCGGCGCCGGCACCAGCGCGATCCGGTTGTCCTCGGCCTGCGCGTGGAAGTCGGCATAGCGGTGGACCTGCAGGTAATAGAAGCGCGCGCCGAGCACGGCGAAGCAGGCGAGCACCATCAGCATCGCGGCGGCCAGGCGCATCCGCAGCCGGTGCAGCTCGCGTTCGGGGTTGCGGACTTCGACCATCGCTCGCGT
>JAKFES010000154.1:0-29475 GCA_036675585.1 Burkholderiaceae bacterium | reverse complement strand
CTCGTCAGGCGGCGAGTTTCATCGCTGCCTTCTTCTGCTCTCTGAGCAGGTCCATGTTGATGTAGCGGTTGTCTTCCAGCCAGGTTTCGTGGATCTCGGCGCACAAGGCTCGAACCAGCCGAAGGCATGACTGCTCGTTGGGGAAGATGCGAACGACGCGCGTGCGCCGCTTGATCTCCTCGTTCACGCGCTCGAGCAGGTTCGTGCTCTTCAGGTGCTTGTGGTGCTGGCGCCGCAATCGATAGAACGTCAGCGTCGGGCCGATGTTCTCCTCGGCCCAGTCGGTGAGCTTCGGATAACGCCGCTCCCAGCGCTTGAGCCATGCGGCGAGATCGGTCTGCGCCTCCTTGAGATCCCGGCGCTCGTAGATCCAGCGCAGCTCCTGCAGACAATCGTCGTCAGCCTTGCGCGGCAGATGATCGAGCGCGTTGCGCAGGAAGTGCACGTAGCAGCGTTGCCAGGCGGCGTCGATCAGGAGCTCGGCCACGGCCTTGCGTAAACCGTCCTGGTCGTCGGAGACGACGAACTCCACGCCGTGCAGGCCGCGCTCCTTCAGCCGGCGCAGGAACTCCTTCCAGCTCAAAGCCGACTCGTGGTTGGCCAACACCACTGCGAGCACCTGGCGGCGGCCCTCCCAGTTGATGCCGATGGCGATCAGCACCGCCTGCGAGCGGATCACGCCGTCGATGCGCACCTTCTCGTAGCGGGCATCCAGGATCAGGTACGGATAGGGCTCCTCGAGTGCCCGGCAGGCAAAGCGCTCGAGCGCCTCGTCCAGCCCCTTGTTGATCTGGCTGATCGTGCTCGCCGAGAACGTGTGCCCGCACAGCTCCTCGGTGATCGCTTTCACCTTCCGGGTCGAGACCCCTTGCACGTACATCTCCGCCAGGGCAGACACCCGCCTTCTCCGAGCGCTGGTAGCGCTCGAAGAGCTCGGTGGAGAAGCGCCCGTCGCGATCGCGGCACGCGCAACTCCAGCTTGCCAATCCGAGTGATCAGACTGCGGCTGTAGTAGCCCGAGCGGTAGCACGAACCGCGATGCCGCTTCACGTCGAGGCGACGGCGTGCGTTCGCGGCCGACTTCGAAGCCGCCGAGCAGCGCAGCCGAGGCGGGGGAAGTCGGCGAGCACTGTTCGAGCTCCGAGGCGCAAGCCCCGCGGGGGCGCCGCGACGAGGGCGAGTTGCGCAGCCGCCCGCCTCGGTGAGCAGCGCAGGGAACCCCGAAGGGGCGGCTTCGTCGTCGGCCGCGAACGCATGCCGTCGCCTCGACGTGCCGCTGGAAAGACGTGTGCAGAGAACTCTTGCGTTCACGCGACGCGAGAACGAGGTGACGAAGCGCGCACGTCCCCCGCGAGCCGCAGCACCCGCCACGCCGAGAACGTCGCCAGCGCCGACGCCGCCGCGCACATCGCGATCGCGGCGTCGTAGTGCCCGTAGCGGTCGAACAGCGCGCCGGCGAGCACCGGGCCGAGCAACGCGCCGAATCCGGCGCCCGAGTAGAGCAGCCCGATCGTGCTCGAGACCGCGCGCAGGCCGAACAGGTCGCTGCAGATCGGCGGCAGCAGCGAGACGATGCCGCCGTACGAAAGCCCGAAGACCAGCGCGAAGACGGCGAACATCGCGTAGCTGCCGCCCGCCCACCACAAGACGAACGAGGCGCCGAGCGCGAACTGCGCGATCACGTGCGTCTTCAGGCGGCCGAGCCGGTCGGCGAGGCCGCCGATGCCGAAGCGCCCGAGCAGGCTGCCGATCCCGATCAGCCCGACCAGCGCGACCGACTGCGCATCTCCGATGCCGCCGTCGCGCGCCGCGGCCGACAGGTGTGCGAACGGAACGAACATCGGCGCGCCGGCGCAAAGCGCCGCGCCGTAGAGCCAGTGAAAGCGCGTGCTGCGCACGGTTTCGGCCAGCCGCAGGCCGGCGACGTTCGCGGCCGGCGTCGCGCGTCCGTGCTGCGCGGCGCCGCCCGGCGCCGGTTTCGCGGGCGGTGCGCCGTCGGGGGCCTGGCCGCGTGCGGCCGGGTCGCGATCGAGCAGCCAGGCCGCGAGCAGGCCGAGCGCCAGCGAACCCGCGGCCATCCAGCGCATTCCGGCACGCCAGCCGGCGACGTCGATGAGCCAGGTCGCGATCAGCGGCACGGCCAGGGTACCGGCGCCGATGCCCGAGCTCGCGATGCCCGAGGCGAGTCCGCGGTGACGCACGAACCACGGTTGCACGGCACCCATCGAGGGCGTGTAGGCGAGCGCGATCCCGATGCCGATGCACAGGCCGTAGGCGAGGTAGATCGACCGCAGGTCGGTCGCGAAACTCGACAGAGCCAGCCCGGCCGACAGGAAGATGATGCCCGCCACTCCGGTCGCCCGCGGCCCGTACCGGTCGGCGAGGGCGCCGCCGACGACGCCGAGCGAGAAATACAGCAGCGACGACAGTCCGAACAGCCACGACACGTCGGCGCGCTTCGCGTCGAACTCGCGTGCAAGCGGCTCGAAGAACGCGGCGAACGAATACGCGACGCCGAAGATCACGGTCATGACGGCGAAGGCCGCCCAGACGACGACCCAGCCGTAGAAGGGGCGGCGCGCGGCGCTCACCGCGAGCGTCCCGCTTGCATCGCTTCAGGCATCGGCGCGGTCCGAGTAGATGCGACCGAGCAGCTCGATCAGCGTCTCGCGTTCGGCGTCGCTGAGCATCGACGTCGCGGCGATCTCGGCGCGCAGGACCGCGCGTTCGACGCGCACGACCAGGCGCCTGCCGGCCGCCGTCAGGTGCAGGCCGAGCGCGCGCGCGTCGTGCGGATCGGGGCGGCGCTCGAGCAGCCCGCGCGCCTCGAACGAGGCGATCATCGCGACCAGGTTCGGCGGGCGCACGCGAAGCGCCCGGGATACCTGGCGGCTGTTGATCCCCAGGTTGTGGTGCACCAGCGCGAGCACCGAGAACGACGTCGGCCGCAGCTCGTGCTCGGCCATGTGCCTCATCGAGTGCTCGATGACCGCCAGGTACGCGCGGCGGCAGTTGTACCCGACGAAGCGCCGCAACGCGCCCGCGTCGGCCGGTGCGGTGGCGCGGCGCGCAGGGTTCGCGCTTATCGGCACCGTTCGAGCACGTCCTCGGGAATCGGGATCGCGCGGATGCGTGCGCGATCGTCGGGGTCGCGCACGCAGAACGCGCGCGTCTCGCGGCTCTCGCACAGCAGGTCGGCGCCGCGGTAGATGACGTGCTTCTGCACGAACACCTTCGGACGCCACTCCTCGACCTCGGTGCGGATCTCGAGCGTTTCGCCGTAGTTCGCGCTGCGCATGAACCGGGTGTGGTGCTCGAGCATCGGCGTGCCGATGATGCCGTTGATACGTTCGAGCACGTGCCACGGCGGCACGCCGAAAGTCGTGAAGAAATGCAGCGACGCGGCGTCCATCCAGCGGTGATAGCGCGGAAAGAAGACGATTCCGGCCGGATCGCAGTCGCCGAAGCGCACTTCGACGGTCATGGTGGTGGTCTTGCTCATTCGGGGTCCACGGCGCACACGAAGGCGCAATCATAGTGGCACGGCACCGCTTCGATCGCCGCGTCCGGTGTTCAGCGCGACGGCTCGACGATGTCGGGATGCGTCGCGTCGTGCAGCGCCTGCACCAGTGCGTCGCGCCGCCGCAGCACCGCCTGCTGGTTGATCGATCCCTTGTCGGTGACCTCGCCGCTGTCGATCGAAGGCGGCTCGGCGAGCAGCAGCGCCCGGGCGATGCGGGTGGCGCTGCCGGTGGCCTCGCCGGCCAGGTCGTCGAGAATGCGGCGGAACGCGGCGACCACCGGCTCGCTGCGCAGCACCTGCTCGAGACCCGCGTCCTCGGGCAGTCCGGCCAGCGCGCGAACCGCGGGCGTCGGGAAAACGAGCGCGCCGACGTCCGGGCGGTTCAGCCCGGTGATCACCGCATCCTGCACGTACGGCGCGCCTTTCGCGATGATGCGGGCGCGCAGCGGACCGACGCTGACGAAGGTCCCGGACGACAGCTTGAAATCCTCCGCGACGCGGCCGTCGAAGCGCAGCCCCTTGTGCGGATCGCAAGGGTCGATCCATTGCACGGCGTCGCCGGTGCGAAAGAAGCCTTCGTCGTCGAACGCGGCGCGCGTCGCCTCCGGCGCGCGCCAGTAGCCCGGGGTGACGTTGGGGCCGCGATACCAGGCTTCGATCTTGTCGCCGGCGGGCACGAGCTTGAGCTCGACGCCGGGCGCCGGAACGCCGAGATCGCCCGCGCGCACCTCGGGGTTGGTGATGAACAGCGCGAACGGGCCCGATTCGGTCATGCCGAGGCCGGTGCCCATGACGATGCGCTCGCCGATCTCCTGTTCCTGCGTACGGTGCAACGCGTCCCAGATCGGCTGGCCGAGCGCGGCGCCCGCGTAGAAGAACATGCGCACGCGCGACAGCAGCGTGCGGCGCAGCGCCGCGTCGGTCTTCATCGCCTCGGCAATCGCCTCGAAGCCGAGCGGAACGTTGAAATAGACGGTGGGGGCGATCTCGCGCAGGTTGCGCAGCGTCTGGCCGACCAGCGCCGGCGTCGGCCGCCCGTCGTCGATGTACAGCGTGCCGCCGTTGTACAGCGTCAGCCCGAAATTGTGATTGCCGCCGAAGGTGTGGTTCCACGGCAGCCAGTCGACGAGCACCGGCGGCGACTCGGCGAGCACCGGCATCGATTCGCACATCTGCTGCTGGTTCGCGCACCACATCCGGTGCGTGTTGATCACCGCCTTCGGCTCGCGCGTCGAGCCCGAGGTGAACAGGAACTTGGCGATCGTGTCCGGCCCGGTGGCCGCCACGGCGGCGTCGACCGCAGCGCCCGCGACCGTGTCGACCAGCGTCTCGAATGCGGTCGCGCGGCGCTCGCCGAGTGCGTCGACGCTCGTGGCGCCGGCGACGACCTCGATGTCCGGTGCGACCGTCGCCTCGATCGCGGCGCGGTAGCGATGCGCGTCGGCGGCGAAGACGAGCCCGGGCGTGAGCGTCGACAGCACGTGCCGCAGCTTGCCGAAGTCGCGGCTGACCAGCGAATAGGCGGGCGACACCGGGCACCACGGAATGCCGGCGAGCAGGCATCCGAGGCTGAGCAGCGCGTGTTCGAGCCCGTTCTCGCTGAGGATCGCCACCGGACGCTCGGCGTCGAGCCCGCGGTCGATCAGCGCCTGCGCGATACTGCGCGCCCGCCCGAGCGCCTGTCCGTAGGTGACGGTCTGCCAGTCGCCGGTGCGCCCGTCGGGCGAGGGCGCACGCCGCGCGAGGAAAACCCGTTGCGGAAAGGCTTCGGCCGCGTGCAGCAGGCGGTCGGTCAGTCGCGGCGGGTATGCGCCGAGCGGTTTCTCGGCGCGCACGACGCGAATCGAACCGGGGCGCTCGTCGACGACGACGCGCGTGACGCCGAACACCATCGGCCGGTAGCGCGGGAAAGCGCGCAGGGAAGCAGTCTCGCTCATTTCTCCGTCGTTGCCGATGCGTGCATGGTTATCGAGTATATCGATGCACCGCGATCGAACAAGTGGATGCAGCACCCGCTCCCAGCCCTCGTTCGATGCGCTTCGCCGCGGTGCGGCGCCTCGAAGGCGGGGTCGAACGCTTCTTGACAAGCCTGCACCCGGCCACGCATATTGCCCCGGCCAAGAGAACGTGCCCGGCCACGGCCTTCGAACGCCTTCGGGGGCGCCGCCCGGGCGAGAACGACGGAGACGACATGAAACGTACGAGCAGTTTGGGCGCGGCGCTCGCTGTGGCCGTCGCATTCGGATTCGGCGTCACCGCCGTTCCGTCGAGCGCGCAGGAACTGAGGATCTCGCACCAGTTCAAGGCCAACGCCGACGGGCGCGATCTCGCTACGCGCGTGTTCGTGGAGGAAGTGAACAAGCGCGACAAGAACATCAAGTTCCGCATCTACCCGGGCAGCTCGCTCGGCATCAAGCCGGTCGCGCAGTTCGACGCGCTGCAGAACGGTACGCTCGAGATGGCCGTTTTCCCGATGTCGTACGCGACCGGCAAGGCGCACGAATTCTCCGCGGTGATCCTGCCGGGTACGATCCCGAATCTCGATTTCGCGATGCGGCTGAAGAAGTCGCCCTACGCGCAGAAGCTGCAGGACCTCGCCCATCGCAACGGCATCCACATCGTCACCTGGTGGTGGACGCCGGGCGGCTTCGCTGCGAAGGAGCGCGAGATCACCGGACCGAAATCGGTCGACGGCCTGAAGATGCGTGCGGCCGACCCGACCTTCGAATCGATGCTCCAGGCCGCCGGTTCGTCGGTGATCAGCATGGCGTCGACCGAGATCTATCCGGCCATGCAGTCGGGCGTGCTCAACGCGACGCTGACCTCGGCCGAGACCTTCGTCAGCATGCGGCTGTACGAGCAGACGAAATACGCGACCATTCCGGGCGAATACACGATCTGGATGCTGATGCAGCCGCTGATCATGTCGAAGCAGCACTGGGACAAGCTCACGCCGCAGCAGCAGCAGATCTTCGAGGAAGCGGCGGCCAAGTCCGACGAGTTCTTCCTCGGGCTGCAGCGCGAGGCGGGCGAGAAGATGGGCGAGGCCTACCGCAAGGCGGGCGGCAAGATCCACCAGATGACGAAGAGCGAATTCGACGAATGGCTCGCGCTCGCGCGCGAAACGTCGTGGAAGGAGTTCGCCGCGAGCTCGCCCGAAGCGAAGGGGCTGCTCGACGCGCTGCTGCAGGCCCAGTAGCGGCGAATGCGCGGTTTCCTGCGGGCGGTCGACCGCTTCAGCGTGGCGCTGGCGGTCGTCGCCGCGGTCCTCCTCGTCGTGGCCGCGATCGTCATCACGTGGAGCGTGCTCTACCGGGCGCTCGGCTACTCGACGTACTGGGAGATCGAGTTCTCGGTCTACGCGATGGTCGCATCGCTGTTCCTCGCCTCGCCGTACACGCTGAAGACGCAGGGCCATGTCGGCGTCGACCTGCTCGCGCATTACCTGCCGCCGCGCGGGCGCCATCGGCTCGCGATGCTCGTGACCGTCGCCGGACTGCTGATCTGCGTCTATCTGACGTACCTCGGCGCCGAGCTCGCCTGGGAGTCGTTCCTGAAGGGCGAGCGCACCGAGAGCACCTGGGCGCCGAAGAAATGGCCGTTGTTCGCGATGCTGCCGCTCGGCCTGGGGCTGACCGCGCTGCAGTACGTCGTCGAGATCTTCAGGCCACCGGAGCCGGAGCCCCGTTCGCATGAATGAGCTGCAGATCGGTTTGCTGATCCTCGCGATCACGCTGGTCGTGCTGTTCTCCGGGCTGCCGATCGCATGGGGTTTGGCGATCGTCTCGATCGGCTTCCTCGTCGTCTTCGAAGGCGCGGCGAGCCTCGCCAACGTGCCGCTGGTGATGATGGACGAGCTGTCGTCGTTCGCGCTGCTCACCATCCCGCTGTTCGTGCTGCTCGGCGCGGCGATCGGCTCGTCGGCCGCGGGTCGCGACATCTACGAGTCGCTGCACCGCTGGCTCGCCCGGGTGCCGGGAGGCCTCGTCATCGCGAACATCCTCGCCTGCGGCATCTTCTCGGCGATCTGCGGCTCGAGCCCGGCGACCGCCGCGGCGATCGGCAAGGCGGGCGTGCCCGAAATGCTTCGCCGCGGCGTCTCGCCGGCCCTGGCGACGGGATCGATCTGCGCGGGCGGCACGCTCGGGATCCTGGTTCCGCCGTCGATCACGATGATCCTCTACGGCATCGCGACCGAGACGTCGATCGGACGCCTGTTCCTCGCCGGCATCGTCCCCGGCATCCTGCTCGTCGTGCTGTTCTCGCTGTATGCGTGGGTGTCGACGCTGGTTTCGCGTCGCGGCACGCAGGTCGACGACGCGCGCTACACGTTCACCGAGAAGATGAGCGGGCTGGGGCGCGTCTCGCCGTTCATCGCGATCATCGTCGCCATCGCCTATGCGATGTACGGCGGGCTCGCGACGCCGTCCGAGGTGGCGGCGATCTCGGCCGTGCTGGCGCTGATGCTCGTGATGATGATCTACCGCGCGTACCGCATCGGCGACCTGTGGCGGATCTTCGGCGAGACGGTGCGCGAATCGACGATGATCCTGATGATCATCGGCGCCGCGGCGATCTTCTCGTACATGATGTCGCTGCTGTACGTGACGCAGACCGCCGCGCAGGCGCTGGTCGATCTCGGGCTGAACCGCTGGGTGCTGATGCTCGTGATCAACGCGTTCCTGCTGCTCGCCGGATGCTTCCTGCCGCCGGTGGCCATCATCCTGATGGTGATGCCGATCCTGCAACCGGTGCTCGAGGCCAACCACTTCGACCTGATCTGGTTCGCCGTCGTGCTCACGATCAACATGGAGGTCGGGCTGATCACGCCGCCGGTCGGGCTGAACCTGTACGTGCTCAAGGGGGTCGCGCCGCAGGTCTCGCTGCCGACCGTGCTGCTGGGCGCGCTGCCTTTCGTCGTGCTCATGCTGATCACGATGGTGCTGCTCGCGTTCGTTCCGGGAATCGCCACCTGGTTGCCCGACCAGATGATGGGGGCCGGATGAGGCCCGCGCATTTCGGGCGCCTCGTTTGCTGGCCGGCCGTCCGCGGCGCGCACGGGCGGATGCCGCGCGAGGCCGGGCGCACCGGCCGACGCACAGCGGAGAGGCGAAATGGCGAGAAGCAACGCGTTCCGGACCGGTTTCTCGTCGATCCCGGGCGGCTCGTGGCAAATCTTCGTCGCGCGCTAGGACGCGCCCCGCGGGCGGCGACCGACCCCGCGTGTCGATGAGCACTCCGCGACTCGATTCCGACGTCGAAACGCTGGCTGGCGTCCAGGACCGCGCGTTCTGGCTGCTCGTCGCGCTCGTCTCGGTCGCGTTCGTCTGGATCCTGCTTCCGTTCTACGGTGCCGTCTTCTGGGCGATCGTCGTCGCCGTGCTCTTCGCACCGATCGAGCGGCGCATATGCCACGCCTGGGGCGGGCGGCGCAACCTCTCCGCGCTCGCCACGCTGGCGATCGTGCTGGTCGTCGTCGTCCTTCCGCTCGCATGGGTCACGACGATGATCACGCAGGAAGCTGCGACGTTGTACGAGCGCGTCCAGTCGGGCGAGGTGCGCCCGGGCGAATGGTTCCGCCAGATCTTCGCCGCGCTGCCCTCGTGGGCGACGTCGCTGCTCGATCGCTTCGGGCTCACCAGCCTCAGCTCGGTGCAGGACCGTTTTGCCGAGGGGCTGACCCGCGGCGTCCGATTCCTGCTCTCGCAGGGCGTGAGCATCGGCCAGAACACGTTCCAGTTCGTCGTCGCGTTCTTCGTGATGCTGTATCTGCTGTTCTTCTTCCTGCGCGACGGCGACGTCCTTGCGCGCCGCATCCGCCTGGCGTTTCCGCTGCAGACCGACGTCAAGAGCCGGTTCGTGCAGAAGTTCACCACGGTCGTGCGCGCCACGGTCAAGGGCAACGTCGTCGTCGCGTTGCTGCAGGGGCTGCTCGGCGGCATCGCGCTGTGGGTGCTCGGCATCCACGCGCCGGTGTTGTGGGCCGTCGCGATGGCCGTCCTGTCGCTGCTGCCGGCGGTGGGTGCGGCGCTGATCTGGCTGCCGATCGCCGCCTATCTGCTCGCCACCGGCGCGCTGTGGCAGGGCATCGCGTTGATCGCGTACGGCGTGCTCGTCATCGGCCTGGTCGACAACATCGTGCGCCCGGTGCTGGTCGGCAAGGACACCAGGATGCCCGACTGGGTCGCACTCATCTCGACGCTGGGCGGCATCGCGGTCTTCGGCGTCAACGGTTTCGTCATCGGACCGGTCATCGCCGCGCTGTTCATCGCCGCGTGGGAGGTCGTCGCGGCCTCGCGCGTGCCGCTCGGGCTCGACGTTCCCGGCGAGCGGCACGCGCCCGAGTCGCTTCCCGAGCCCTGAGAGCGGCGCCGCGTCGGGGCGCATCGTGCGCCGCGAATTCCGCGACCCCCTGTCGGACATTCGTGCCAAAGGGCGCCCGGGGGGCGAGAGTCACGACGAAGTCCGTCCTGAAGGAGGCTGCCGTGTTCGCACGAATCGTTTTTGTCGCCGCGCTCGCGGCCCTCGGTGCCGGTTCCGCGCAGGCGCAGTGCAAGACCACGATCGGCAGCGTGATGTCGCTCACCGGATCGCTCGGCGCGCTCGGCCAGGAAATCGCCAAGGGCGCGCAACTCGCCATCGCCGACCTGAACGCAGCGGGCGGCGTCAACGGCTGCCAGCTCGAGCTGTCGCTGCTCGACGACCAGACGAATCCGTCGGTCGGCGTCGACGCGGCGCGCAAGCTCGTCGACGTGCAGCAGGTGCCGGCGATCGTCGGAGCGCTGTCGAGCGGCGTGAGCGCCGCGGTGTTGAGCTCGGTCACCGCGCAGAGCAACATCGTGCTGATCTCGCCGTCGTCGACGTCGCCGACCTTCACCGAGCTCGCGCAGCAGGGCAAGACCAACGGCTACTGGTTCCGCACCGCGCCGTCCGATGCGCTGCAGGGTGTGGCCATGGCCAAGCTCGCGACCGACGCCGGGCTGAAGAAGGTCGCCGTGCTGTACCTGAACAACGCCTACGGGCAGGGCCTGAGCAAGGAGTTCGTCAGCGCGTTCGAGAAGCTCGGCGGCTCGATCACGCAGAACGTCGTCTACAACCCGAGCCAGCCCTCGTATCGCTCGGAGGTCAACAAGGCCGCCAATCCCAAGCCCGACGCGCTGTTCCTGGTCGGCTATCCGGGCGACGGCACGACGATCGCGCGCGAATGGATCGCCGCCGGCGGCCCGCAGAAGTTCCTGCTGCCCGACGGATTGCAGTCGCAGGATTTCGCCAACGACGTCGGCGGGAAATACCTGATGGACGTCCATGGCACCGCGGCCGGGTCGGTCGAGACGCCATCGCTCGAGTTCTTTCGCAAGGAGTACCAGGCGAAGTACGGCGCGCTGCCCGCGCAGCCGTACATCACGAACGCCTACGACGCGACGGTGCTGATCGGTCTGGCGATGGCGAGCGCGAAAGCCAATGACGCGAAGTCGATCCGCGACCACCTGCGCAAGGTCACCGACCCGCAGGGCGAGAAAGTGCTCGCCGGCGTCGATTCGCTGAAGAAGGCGCTGGCGCTTCTTTCGCAGGGCAAGGCGATCCAGTACATCGGCGCGTCGGGCCCGCTGCAGTTCGATGCGAACGGCGACATCGACGCTCCGATGGTCGTGTGGAACGTCGACAAGGCGGGCAAGGTCACGCCGACCGGTACGGTCACGGTCGAGCAGATCCGGCAGCTGCGGGAAAAAGTGCGCTAGCGAAATGCTCGAAGTCGAGCGCCTGGTCAAGGAGTTCGGCGGGCTGCGCGCGGTCGACGACGTTTCGTTCACGCTGCGTGCCCATACGATCACCGGCCTGATCGGGCCCAACGGCGCGGGCAAGACGACGCTGTTCAACACCATCGCCGGAGTGCACCGGCCGAGCGCCGGCAGCATTTCATTCCTCGGCCGGCCCATCGGCGGGCGCAGTCCGTACCGGATCTTCGACGAAGGGCTGGTGCGCACCTTCCAGATCCCGCGTCCGTTCGCCGGCATGACCGTGCTCGAGAACTGCATGCTCGTGCCGAGCGCGCAGGCCGGCGAGCGCTTCTGGAACAACTGGTTCGCGCGCCCGCGCGTGCGCGCGCAGGAACGGGCGGTGCGCGAGCGTGCGCTCGAGACGCTCGAGTTCGTCGGTCTCGCGCGACTGAGCGGCGAGTTCGCGCGCAATCTCTCCGGCGGCCAGCAGAAGCTGCTCGAACTCGCGCGCGTCCTGATGTCCGAGCCCCGGCTCGTGCTGCTCGACGAACCCGGCGCCGGGGTGAATCCGACGCTGCTCGTGAGCATCGTCGACAAGCTGCGCGCGCTGCACGCGCGCGGGATCACGTTCCTCGTGATCGAGCACAACATGGACCTGATCATGAACCTGTGCGATCCGATCCTGGTGATGGCGCAGGGCAAGCTGATTCTCGAGGGGTCGCCGCAGGTCGTGCGCAACGACTCGCGCGTGCTCGAGGCGTACCTGGGCGGAGCGCCGGCGTGAGCGACGCGGCGCTCGTCGTTCGCGACGTCGTCGCCGGATACGTGCCCGAGGCCGACATCCTGCGCGGCGTGGGGCTCGAGGTGCGCGATCGCGAGATCGTCACCGTGCTCGGCCCCAACGGCGCGGGCAAGTCGACGCTGATGAAAGCGATCGCCGGGCTGGTGCCGGTGCGCTCGGGAACGGTGCGGCTGTTCGGCGAGGACCTGATCGGCGTTCCGGCGCACCGGATGGTGCGCCGGGGGCTCGCCTACGTCCCGCAGACCGGCAACGTGTTCGCTCGTCTTTCGGTGCAGGAGAATCTCGAGATCGGCGCCTGTGCGCGCACCGATCGCGAAGCCTTCGACGAAGACCTCGCGCGCATGTATGCGCTTTTTCCGCGGCTGGGCGAGCGGCGCCGGCAGGCGGCCGGCACGCTGTCGGGCGGCGAGCGGCAGATGGTGGCCGTCGCGCGGGCGTTGATGGCGCGCCCGCGCGTGCTGATGCTCGACGAGCCCTCGGCGGGGCTGTCTCCGCTGCTCGTCGGCGTCGTGTTCTCCAAGGTGCGCGAGGTGCGCGATCTCGGCCTGACGATCCTCATCGTCGAGCAGAACGCGCGCGCGGCGCTCGCGATCTCCGATCGCGGCTACGTGCTCTCGGAGGGGCGCGAACGCATCAGCGGCGAAGCGCGTGCGCTGCTCGAGAACCCCGAGGTCGGCGAACTGTATCTCGGCGCGCGCCGGGCGCTCGCATGATCGGGCAATACGTCGCCGACGGAATCGTGGTGGGCGCCACGCTCGCGCTCGGCGCGATCGGACTGACGCTCACCTACAACATCCTGCGCTTCGCGAACTTCGCGCACGGCGAATTCCTGACCTTCGGCGCGTATTTCGTGCTGGTCTTCGCCGCGTTCTTCGCCGGCGGGCAGACGCTCGGGCCGCTCACGTTCGGCTGGCGCTTCCTCGTCGCGGTGGCGGTGGCGATGGCGTTCACCGCGCTGCTCGCGCTCGTGCTCGACTGGCTGCTGTTCCGACCCCTGCGGCGCAGCGACATCGCGGTGACGCTGGTGATCGCGTCGTTCGGCGCTTCGCTGATGCTGCGCAACCTCGTCGTCTTCGTCTGGGGATCGCGCCCCGAGTATTACTCGCGCAACATCGCGGTCTCCACCGACATCTTTCCCGGCGTGCGCATGACCGCCGACGAGATCTTCGTCATCGCGCTCACCGCCGTGCTGATGCTCGCGCTGCACGCGTTCCTCACGCGTACCGCGCTCGGCCGCGCGATGCGCGCCGTCTCCGACGATCCGTCGCTCGCGCGCGTCGCCGGCATCGACGTGCAGCGCGTGATCCGCTGGACCTGGATCATCGGCGCCGGGCTGGCGGCGGTGGCCGGCATCCTGTTCGGGCTCACCGTGCAGATCTCGCCCGAAATGGGCTTCAACCTGATCCTGCCGATCTTCGCCGCGGCGATCCTCGGCGGCGTCGGCAGCATCTACGGCGCCGTGCTCGGCGGGCTCATCATCGGCCTGGCTCAATCGTTGTCGGTTCCGCTCATCGGCGCGGCGTACAAGCCGGCGGTCGCGTTCGTGCTGATGTTCGCGATCCTGCTCGTCTATCCGCGCGGCATCCTGGGGGACCGGACGTGAAGCCCGATTCCCGTGCGCCATGAGCGGACTGCTGTCGTACCTCGTCTTCTTCCTCGCGCAGGCATCGATCTTCGCCGTCGTCTGCCTCGGACTGAACCTGCAGTGGGGCTACACGGGACTGTTCAACATCGGCGTGTCGGGTTTCTTCCTCGTCGGCGCCTATACGTTCGCGATCCTGTGCGGCCCCGAGTACGCCGCGCACCTGGGCGGCTACGGGCTGCCGTACGCGGTGGGGCTGCTCGGCAGCCTCGCCGCCGCGGCCATCGTCGCGTTCGTCGTCGGTATCCCGACCCTGCGGCTGCGCGAGGACTACCTCGCGATCGTGACGATCGGCATCGCGACCACGCTGCAGCTCGTCGCGCTCAACGCCGGATGGCTTACCGGCGGCAGCCAGGGTGCGTTCGGAATTCCGCGTCCGCTGCCCGGCGCCTTCCAGACCGTGCTGGGGCGCAACCTGCTGATGCTCGCGCTGGCGCTCGCCGTGGTCTTCGTCGTGTACGCGGCGCTCGAGGCGATGGTCCGCTCGCCGTGGGGCAGGGTGCTGAAGGCGATCCGCGAGGACGAGGTCGCCGCTTCGTCGCTCGGCAAGAACGCGTTCGGCTTTCGTCTGCAGGCCTTCGTCATCGGCTCGGCGGTCATGGGCCTGGGCGGCGCGCTGCACGCGAGCTTCATCGGATTCGTCAGCCCGCAGGATTTCCAGCCGATCCTGACGTTCCAGGTGTGGACGATGCTGATCGTCGGCGGCAGCGGCAACAACAAAGGCGCCGTGCTGGGCGCCGTCCTGATGTGGGCGGTCTGGACGCTCAGCGGAAGCGTCGCGCAACAGGTGCTTCCCGCCGATCTGCAGGTCAAGGGTGGGGCCGCGCAGGTGGTGCTGATCGGCCTCGTGCTAATGGCGACGCTCGTTTTCCGGCCGCGAGGACTGGCCGGAGAGGAGGCGGTGGTCTCCAGCGGGGCCGAGGTGAGTAAGGGGAAGTCTGCGTAGACGGAATCGCGCGGGGCTGCGACGCTTCCTGTTGCGGGAGGCACACAATCGTGCGAAATCTCACGACGTCCCGGTCCGGGCAGTGGCAGCATCGTCGGCAGATCCGATCGGGGATCCCCGACATGAACGACGAGCAAAAGCAGATCGAAGCGCTGGTGGCGCGCGCAGAGGCCGGCGACGAGCAGGCCGGCGAGGTGCTGCTCGGAATGATCGAAGACCTGCTCGTCGACGGGATCGGACTGCCGCCGCCGCCGCAGACCTGACGGCCGGCGCCGCGCGCTGCGACTCCGGCCGCGCATGCGCATCACGCCGGCATTCGGCAGAGCACCTGTATGGGATGCGTGCGACCCTCCTCGATGTTGCGCGCGGCATTGCGCGTCTTCTCCAGCGCGGTTTCGCCCATCAGGATGTGGATTCCCAGAGGCGATACCTCGCCGCGCTCGGTCTTTTCGATGGCAATCCGGTAGGCGGCGACGTATTTCGGTCCCGTATCGTCGATCGAGATGTCTTCGAACCCCGCCCGCTCGAGCAGAGCGCGCGTCTCGGCAGGGCTGACCAGATACGAGTCGCTGCCGTCTGCCGACCAGGGAACCGGATAGTGGGGATCGCCGTTCGGCCCGAGGCCGTGCTCGGTCAGCGCGAAGAAGGCACCTGGCTTCAGCACGCGGCGTGCCTCACGGAAAAACCGGGCACGATCGGCTATGTTCATCGTCACGTGCTGCGTGTAGGCGCCATCGAAATCCCGGTCCGGATACGGCAGATCCACGGCGTCGGCGTGCGCGAAGTGCACCTGCGCCTGCATGCCGACCAGTGCGCTCAGCCTGGTTGCCGCCTCGACGAACGGCGGCGTGATGTCGACACCGTGGACGGTGCAGCGGAAGCGGTTCGCGATGTAGCGCGCAGGGCCCCCCAGGCCGCATCCGATGTCGAGAATCCGTTGGCCGGCCCGGACGGGCATCCGATCGGCGAGTTCGATCGTCGCGGGCAGGCCGCGCGCGTGAAAATGATCGACCGGCGCCAGATCCTCGAGCGTCAGGCGATCGAGCGGCTTCGACATGCTCTGCAACGCCGAGACGATCAACGCGTAGACGTCGCCTCGAGCCCAGTAATCGGCGATCGTCGATGGGTTGGCGTCTGCCATGGCTGCCCCCTGCGAGTACCTTCCCGTACGCGGAAGCGCGTAGCCGAGGGTTGGATCCCGGCTCGGATACCAGCCTACTCCGCTCGCGGGCCCGAGCGCGTCTGCCACGTGGTTCGCAGGTGCCGTATCCTCGGGCGAGGGACGGTCACACCCCTGGAGTGAACCATGCACGTCACCGAGCCAGACCTGCAGGCGTTTGCCGATGCCTGGAATCGCCACGATGTCGAAGCGCTCATGCGCTTCATGACGGACGACTGCGTGTTCGAAGCGTCCGCCGGGCCCGACGTCTGCGGAACGCGGTACGTCGGCAGGCAAGCCGTCCAGGCCGGATTCTCCGATGTCTGGAAGACCTATCCCGATGCGCAGTGGCTTGCCCCTCGTCACTTCGTCTGCGGCGAGCGTGGGGTATCCGAATGGACCTTCACCGGCACGCGGGCGGACGGCGTCCGGGTCGAGGTCAATGGGTGCGACGTGTTCACGTTCCGCGATGGAAAGATCGCGCTCAAGAACTCGTACCGCAAGAACCGCCCGCCTTCGGTGGCGAGATAATGCACGGCTCGACCGCCGCAAGGATCGAGCTCGCTGTGACGAGCCGCCCGTTTCCCTACTCCGCGATTTCACCATGAGCATTTCCATGTATCAGGCCAGCGTTCCCCGGCTGGCGAACATTCTCGGCAACCTGTCGAACATTCTCGACAAGACGCAAGCGCACATCGATGCCCGGAGAATCGACGACTCCGTGCTGATGGACTGCCGGCTGTTTCCCGATATGTATCCGTTTTCGAAGCAGGTGCAGATCGCCTGCGATAAAGCCAGGAGTGTCGTGGCGCGGCTGGCGGGAATCGATGTGCCGTTCTACGAGGACGACGAGAAGACGCTGGCCGAACTGAAAGTCCGCATCGACAGGACCATCGCTTTCCTGCGCAGCGTGTCGCCGGAGCAGATCGACGGCACCGAAGACAAGGACATCGTGCTCCCGGTGACCGGCAAGGAAACGCGCTACAAGGGCCTGCAACTGCTGCTGGGCCACTCGATGCCGAACGTCTATTTTCACGCGACGACCGCCTACAACATCCTGCGCCACAACGGGGTCGAGATCGGCAAGCGCGATTTTCTCGGCAACCCCTAGACGCACTGTCGCCCCGGTCGCCCGCAAAACGAGGGCGCCTCGGTCCGCTCGACGCGCGTCACGCGTTCAAAGCGGGCAACTCCGGAATCCGGCATGAATGTCCGAGCGATCGGGCGTGAAGAAGTTGCGGTACTTCGGATGCGCCATGCGCGGGTCGGTGGCGCGACTGGCGCCCTTCAGCACCTGGCGATGTTCCGCGAAGCCGATACGCGAATAATCGCGGTACGGACCAGGAACGAAGCCGTCGAACGGAGCGAAGCGGCTCGCCGTCCATTCCCATACATCGCCCCACGCGAAATCCGATGCGCCGAACGCGGCGCATTCCCACTCGGCTTCACTGGGGAGACGACGCCCGGCCCACTGGCACCACGCCGCCGCCTCGTGCCAGGACAAGTGCACGGCCGCGGCGTCGAGTTCGAGCGTTTCCCAACGGCCGAAGCGCAACGCCTGCCACCCGCTCTCGCCCCGGCGCAGGTAGCGTGGCGTCGCCACGGCACCCGCTTCGACGGCCGGCAGGAATCGCCGCCAGCTCACGGCCACGCTGTCGATGGCGAAGGACTCCAATTCGACTTCATGGCTGCGCATCTCGTTGTCGAAAGCGAAGCCGGGGCCGTCGTGGCCGACGCGCCAGCTCGTCCTCGGGACGCGGAGATCGATCGCCGCAGGCAGACGTCGCTCGCAGGGGCGCAGATGCGGCGGGAGCGCGAGACCCAGGGTCTGCGCCATGTAGGTTCCCGCTTCGGCATGCATGTCTTCGTGAAACAGCGAGAGCCGGAAGAGATAGAGGCCATCGGACGTCTCGGGCGCCTGCAAGAGCAGCGCCAGCGTTTCGTCGAGGCTCTCGGCAAGGTAGAGGCGGGCAGCAGGCAGATCGAGCAAGGACAGTTTCCAGCGCGTCGCGTGCGCCACCGTGCTCGAATCGTAGAGGGCGTCCGCGTCGGGAACGCGACCTGCCGGCCGCAGGCAGCCCGGATCGCAATGCGGACCGAGGCCACGTTGCGGGTTGCGGGCGATCCAGAAATCGCAGAACCAGGCAACGTGCCCGGCTTCCCAGCAAGGCGGGTTGAGCTCGGTCGAACAGGGGACGGTCGGCGTCGCACCGAGCTGCGCAACGTAGGCGTCGAGCAGAGACAGCGTGCGCCGGCGCGCCTCCTGCAACGCGGCTGCGACAAAAACGGCATTGCCTTCCCGGGCGCGGCGGGCAATGGAATAATCGGTCGCCACGAAATCGGAGCCCCGAGTGTCAGCGCAAGTCGTGATTGTCACCCCGGCGCTGGGCGACGCAAACAACGGCAACTGGCAGACCGCCCGGCGCTGGGCGCGCTTTCTCGCGGGCGTGCATCGGGTCCGTCTGGTCCAGACCTGGCCCGATCCGCAAGCAGCGCACGATGAAGCCATGATTGCGCTGCATGCCCGCCGCTCGGCTGCATCGGTTGCAGCCTGGCATGCCGCCCGGGGCAGCGCCGGGCTCGGTCTCGTGCTGACCGGGACCGACCTCTATCGGGACATCGACAGCGACGCGGACGCCCGGCGCTCGCTGGCGCTGGCGCAGGAGATCGTCGTGCTGCAGGCGCTCGGGGCGAATGCACTCCCTGCGTTTCACCGTTGCAAGACGCGCGTGATCTTCCAGTCGAGCGGAACACGTCGGCCGCTCGCCAAGTCGGCGCATCACCTGCGCGCCGTGATGGTCGGCCATCTGCGCGCGGAGAAATCCCCCGAAACGCTGTTTGCCGCCGCACGCCTGCTGGCGGGTCGCGACGACATTCTCATCGACCACATCGGCGGCGCCCTCGACCCGGAGCTCGGAAGGCAAGCGGTACGAACACAGGCCCTATGCACCCACTACCGCTGGCTCGGCGGCCTTCCGCACAAGGCAACGCGCGAGCGCATCCAGCGCGCCCATCTGCTCGTGCATTGCAGCCGAATCGAAGGCGGCGCGCACGTGATCATGGAAGCCGTCACCAGCGGCACGCCGGTGCTGGCCTCACGGATCGACGGCAACCTGGGAATGCTCGGGGCGGACTATGCCGGCTACTTCGACTGGAACGACGCCGATGCCCTGGCGAGTCTTCTGATCGAGTGCCGAGCGCACCAGACGAGTGCGAGCGGACTGCTGCAGAAACTCGGTCGTCAGGCGCGAGCCCGCGCAGGATTGTTTGCACCGCAGACCGAGCGAGCGGCGACTCGCGCCCTGGCGCAGGACCTGTTGCGACGAGTGCCGCTGGTCGGGTCGTCCGTGCGAGGGCGTCGAAGCCGGGCACGGCCCGAAGGTCTCGCCGGTCTCGCCGGCCAGAAAGCACAAAGGGCTAGCTCTCGCTAACCCTTTGACTTGACTGGCGCGCCCGGCAGGATTCGAACCCACGACCCCCTGGTTCGTAGCCAGGTACTCTATCCAACTGAGCTACGGGCGCGAAGCGCGAGATTCTAGCACGGTCGCGGAAGGGTCATTTCCCCGCGTTCGGGAAGAACAACGGCTCGCCGTCGATCCGGTAGCTGGCGATCGCCGCCTGGCCTTCGTCGGACACCAGCCAGTCGATGAACTTCTGTCCGGCCTCCTTCTTCACCTGCGGGTGCTTCTCCGGGCTGACGAGCAGGACGCCGTACGGGTTGAACAGCCGCTTGTCGCCTTCGACGAGGAGCGTCAGATCCGCACGGTTGCGGAACGACAGCCACGTGCCGCGGTCGGCGAGCACGTAGGCGTTCATCGCGGCAGCGGTGTTCAGCGTCGGGCCCATTCCCGAGCCGGTTTCCTTGTACCACTTGCCCCTGGCCGGGCCGAGGTCGACGCCGGCCGCCTTCCAGTAGCGCAGTTCGGCCGCGTGCGTTCCGCTGCGATCGGCGCGCGATGCGAACGGCGCTTGCGTCGCGTCGATGCGGCGCAGTGCTTCGAGGATGTCCTTGCCGCCGGCGATCTTCGCCGGATCGCTCTTCGGGCCGATCAACACGAAGTCGTTGTACATCACTTCCCGACGCCCGACGCCGTAGCCCTCGGCGACGAATTTCTCCTCGGCCGCCGTGTCGTGCACGAACACGACGTCGGCGTCGCCGCGCCGGCCGATGTCGAGCGCCTGCCCGGTGCCGACCGCGACGACGCGGACCTGGATCCCTGTGCCGCGCTCGAAGATCGGCAGCAGGTGGCGAAACAGTCCCGACTGCTCGGTCGAGGTCGTCGAGGAGACGGTGATCGACGTCTGCGCGGCGCCCGGTTGCGCGACGAGCAGCGTCGCACCGGCGAGCAGCGCACCGGCGAACGAGCGCAGCATCGTGCGGCGCGTGCCGGTCGGGGGGTTCACCGATTCGTTCTCATCGGCCATGGCAAGGCTCCTTGCAGGTAGTCGCGCGCCTGGGCGCAGCGCGGTGCCTCGAAAAACGCGGCGGTGGGCTGGCGCTCGAGCACACGACCGGCGTGCAGGAAAACGACTTCATCGGCCAGGCGGGCGATCTGGCCGAGGTTGTGCGAGGTGAACAGCACACGGCAGCCGGTGGTGCGGACGTCGCGCACCAGCGCCTCGACCTGCTCGGTGGCCGACGGATCGAGGCTCGCCGTCGGCTCGTCGAGCAGGAGCAGGCGGGGCTGGGTGAGCCACGCGCGCGCGATCGCGAGCCGTTGGCGCTCGCCGCCCGACAGTTTGAGTGCGGGTACTGCGGCGAACGACGCAAGGCCGACGCGATCGAGCATCGCGAGCGCGCGTTCGCGCTGCGCGTTGCGCGCCATGCGCCGGCCGTCGGCAGCCGGTGCGAGCATCAGGTTCTCGAGCGCCGTTCCGCGGAACATCGACGGATGCTGGAAGACGAGCGCCTGACCCGCGAACGCGAGATCGTCGTGGCCGCGCGCGCGCCCTTCGAAGCGCACTTCGCCGGCGTCGGGTTCGAGCAAGCCGTGCAGCGTGCGCAGCAGCACGGTCTTGCCGGCGCCGTTGGCGCCGACGAGCGCGCACAGCCCGTCGCCGTTCCAGGCGAAATCGATCGCGTCGAGGATCGTTCGCTCGCCGCGGCGCAGCGTCACGCCGCGCAACTGCACGAGGGGCTCGCCGTGCGCGGCGGTCGGTGCGGCGGGACGGGAAGCCGGCGTGCGAGCGGGCCCGCCGGTCGCCGCGCGCGCGATCGCCGGCGTCTCACTGCCCATGGCGGCGCATCGCGAAGCCCCGGATCGCCGAGGCCAGGGCGTTCAACGCGAGAACGAGACCGAGCAGGACGGCACCGAGCGCCAGTGCAAGCGCGAGGTCTCCCTTGCTCGTCTCGAGTGCGATCGCCGTCGTCATCGTGCGCGTCACGCGGTCGATGTTGCCGCCGACGATCATCACCGCGCCGACTTCGGACATCGCTCGCCCGAGCCCGGCGAGCACGACCGCGACGAGCGAGAAGCGGCAGTCCCATAGCAGCACGCGCACGCGCTCGACCAGGCGCAGCCGCAGCGAGCGCAGCGTTTCGCCGTGCTCGCGCCACGCGTCTTCGACGGTCTGCCGGCCGAGCGCCGCGATCAGCGGCAGCGTCAGGCAGACCTGCGCGACGATCATCGCGCCGGGCGTGAACAGCAGGCCGAAGGTGCCGAGCGGGCCGCTGCGCGAGAGCAGCAGGTAGACGCCCACGCCGACGATCACCGAGGGCAGGCCCATCATCGTGTTGAGCAGCAGCACGACCGTCGGACGTCCGGGAAAGCGGGTAACGGCGACGAGCGCGCCCAGCGGCAGGCCGACGGCCGTGGCGATGGCGACCGCGCTCAGGCTCACGCGCAGCGACAGCAGGACGATGTCGAGCACGTCGCCCTCGAAGGTGCCGAGCAGCGACGCGGTTCCCGCCAGCGGGGCGACGGTATCGGGCAGCATCGGCGCAGTATGGCATCGGCAAACGTATACTCTCCATGCGGCAATTGAATGCATATACGGGGGGGCCGGTGCTCGAAGTCCGGACGAACGCGCACTGGAACTCGGACGGCGAGGCCCTCGACCTCGGCGCGCTCGGCCGTCTTCTGGCGGCGCTCGACGAAACGCCGCAGGTCGCTGCCGCCGCGCGCGCGCTCGGCATCTCGTATCGCAGCGCCTGGGGCAAGCTCGTGCACGCCGAACGCGTGCTCGGCGTGCGCCTGGTCGATCGCGTGAAAGGACACGGCAGTCGTCCCACCGAAGCGGGACTCGCGCTCGCGCGCGCCCACGCCCGCTTCGAGCGAGACGCAGCGCGCCGGGTGCACGCTGCCAGCGCCGCGCTGCACGCGGCGATCGGGGCGCTCGCCGGCGACGCGCCGCGCGCATTGCGCCTGGTCGCGAGCCACGACCTGCTGCTGCAGGCGCTGTTGACCACCGACGCACTGAAGCCGTTCTCGGTGCGCTTCACCGGATCCGAGCAGGCGTTGCTCGCGCTCGAGCGCGACGAGGCCGATCTCGCCGGCTTTCACCTGCCCGAGCCGATCCCGCCGGCGTCCGGGCGTCCGGCGATCTTTCGGGACCCGCGGCGTTTCGTCGAAGCGATCGTCCGCCGCGAGCAGGGGTTGATCGTTGCGCGCGGCAATCCGCTGCGCATCCGCGACGTCGCCGATCTCGCGCGCACGGGCTTGCGCTTCGTGAACCGGCAGCGCGGAGCGGCCACCCGCGCCTGGTTCGACCGGCTGCTCGGTGCGCGCGGAATGAAGCCGTCGGAGATCCGCGGCTACGAACGCGAGGAGTTCACGCACCTGGCGGTGGCCGCGTCGGTAGCCGCAGGCATGGCCGACGCGGGCTTCGGGTTGCGCGCGGCGGCCGCGCAACTCGACCTCGGTTTCGTTGCGGTGGGCGGCGAGCGCTATTTCCTCGCCGGCGCGCGCGAGTTGCGCGAGCACCGGGCGGTGCGCGCGCTCGTGCGCGAGTTGCGCGCGCGCGCCGGATCGACGCCGGGCTACACGCGCGCGGGCCGAGCTACGCGCGCGTAGCGGTCTAGTCGGCGCGCTCGCCGCCGGCCCGCTCGGTGCCGGCGCGCAGCGCGATTCGCATCAGGTCGGCCATCGTGCGCGCGCCCAGCTTGTCCATGATGTTCGCGCGATGCGCTTCGACGGTCTTGATGCTGATCCCCAGATCGTCGGCGATCTGCTTGTTCAACCGGCCGGCGACGATCAACTCGAGCACCTGGCGCTCGCGCGCGGTCAGTCGGTCGACGCGGTCGGTCGCGTCGCGATCGTCGCGTCGGTCGCGCGCGAGCGCTTCGGCGCGCGTCAGGCACTCGGTGACGAGATGGCGCAACTGCGCGTCGCTGAACGGCTTCTCGAGGAAGTCGTAGGCGCCTTTCTTCATCCGCGAGACGGCCATCGGGACGTCGCCGTGGCCGGTGACGAAGATCAGCGGCAGCGTCGAACCGCGGCGTGCGAGCTCCTCGTGCAGTTCGAGCCCGGACATCCCCGGCATGCGCACGTCGAGCAGCAGGCACGCGACGGGTTCGGGGTCGGGCAGCTGCGCGAGGAACTCCTCGGCCCCGGCAAAGGTCGCGACTTCGAAGCCGTTGGCTTCGAGCAGCCAGCGCGTGGAATCGCGCACGGCTTCGTCGTCGTCGACGACGTAGACGAGGCCGCCGTGACGCTCGGTCGGTTCGTCGGCGTCGCCCGGTTCGGCGGGCGTCTCGGGAATGCTGGTCATCGGATGGGAGCTCGGTCGTGGAGAAGGGACGGGGACCTGCGCGGGATCAGGCCGGCACGGCGACGCGTGCGCGCGCGTCGACCGGCAGCGAGAAGCGGAAGCTGCAGCCGCCGCCTTCGGGGGCTTGCGCCCAGAGGCGACCCTTGTGCGATTCGACGATCGAGCGGCAGATGTTCAGCCCCATGCCCATTCCCTCGTTCTTCGTCGTGAAGAACGGTTCGAACAGGCGCGCGCGTGCGTCGGCATCCAGGCCCGCTCCGCGGTCGGTGACGCTGAACTCGACCTGCTCGTCGCGGTGCTCGACGGCCAGGACGACGTTGCGCGCCACCCCGGGCGCCGCGTCGCGCATCGCCTCGCTGGCATTCTTCAGCAGGTTCAACAGCACCTGCTCGATCAGGATCGGATCGACGTACAGCGGCGGCAGGTTCTCGGGCAGCACGGTCACGATCTGGATGCCGAGGCGGCGCGCGTCGATCTCGGCGAGGCCGACCGCGTCGGCGACGATCGCGGCGACGTCGCAGCGCCGGCGCTCGGGCTCGCTGCGCTTGACGAAATTGCGGATGCGCCGGATCACCTCGCCGGCGCGCGCGGCCTGCGCGGCGGTCTTGGCGAGCGGCCCGAGCAGATCGTCGGCCGACAGCGGCTGGTTCGCCGCGACGCTCGCGCGCACGCGCGCGGACATCCCCATGCAGTAGTTGGCGATCGCCGTCAACGGCTGGTTCAGCTCGTGCGCGAGCGACGAGGCCATCTCGCCCATCGTGACCAGCCGCGACGTGCGCTGCAGTTTCTGGTCCTGCTCGCGCTGCTGTTCCTCGATCACGTGCCGGCGCGTCGTGTCGGTCGCGACGAGCAACTCGACCGGGCTGCCGTCGACCCAGCGGATCTGCCGGATGCGCAGGTCGAACCATCGCTCGAGCGTCGGGTCGAAGATCTCGGCCGGAGCGTCGTCGCGGGCAGGGCGGCCGCGCGCCTCGAGCAGCGTTTCATGCCGATGGCTGTCGGCGCCGAAGAGGCTGCGGTACATCCGGTTGGCGAACAGCAGCTCGGCGCCGTGCCCCGAGCCTTCGGCCGGGCGCGCGACGACCGAAACCGCGGCGTCGAGCTCGTCGAGCACGGTCGTGAACCGCTCGTGCGCGGCGGCGAGCTGCTCGCGGATGCGCTTGGGCTCGGTGACGTCGGTCATCGACGTCATCCACCCGGTCTGGCGTCCGTCGCCGTCGATCAGCGGCGAGACGTACATCCGCGCATCGAACAGCGAGCCGTCCTTGCGGCGCACCTTGACCTCGAATCCGCTCGGCGGCGTCTTGCCCTGCAGCACGCGCTCGAGGTTCTCGCGATTGAGGCCCGAGCTGCCCGCCGGCCAGTACGGATAGGGCGGCGTGACGCCGACCAGTTCCTGCGCGGTGAAGCCGACCATCTTGCAGAACGCCCGGTTCACGTAGCCGATGCGGCCCTGCATGTCGAAGGCGCGCATGCCGGTGAGCATCGAATCCTCCATCGCGCGCCGGAATGCGGTTTCGGCGGCGAGGGCAACCTCGGTGTTGCGTCGTTCGGTCACGTCGCGCGCAACCGCGTAGAGCAGCGGTCGCTGCGCATCGGGATCGCGGCGCAACGACCAGTGCAGCCAGCGCCAGGTCGGTGTCGCGCGATCGGGCGGCGCGTTTCCCGACTCGTCCGGCTCCTGCGCGCGGAAGCGCGCCTCGAAGCTCGCCGACGACGCTCCCGGACGCCGGATGTGCTCGAGCGCGATCGCAACCTGGTCGCGGTCCTCCGGATGCACCCATCGGTCGATGCGCCGGCGGCGCTCGCCGGCGCCGAGGACGAGCCGGAACGCGGGATTGCCGCGCACCAGCGTGCCGTCCGTTTCGAAAACGCACAGGGGATCGGGCGACAGCGTGAACAGCCGATCGCGCTCGTACTCGGCGAACAGCCGCCGGCGCGCATGACGCCACAGCGCGATCAGGCTGACGAGGATCGCGAGCGACAGGCCGATTACCGCGGCGACCAGCGTGCGGTCGATCAGGTGCGGCTGGACGTCGTAGGCGAATGCACGCAGGCGCACGCCGTGTCCCGGCGGGTCCAGCGGCAGTTCGTAGGTGAGGTGCGCGAAGTCGATCTCGAACAGCGATGAACTGGCCAGCGTGTTGCCTTCGCGGTCGACGATCGCGAGTTGATAGCGGTCGCGGATGGTCTGCAGCAGCGAGCCGCCCATCACGCGGTTCAGCGAATAGCCGACGATCACGGCGGCGCCGAAGTCGGACGCGTCGGAGACCGGTGCGTGCAGCTCGAACAGCACGTCGCTCGACGCTGCCGTGAACGGTGCCGTGAAGGTCGGGCGGCGTGTGGCGCGGATGTAGTCGAACGCGGCGAGGCCGGCCGCGTCGGCGATGCGGGCGCCCTCGGCACGCGAGGCGAGGGGCGCCACATCGCGGGCGCGCGCGACGTGGAGCACGCGGCCCTGCGCGTCGGCGACCGCGACGTAGACCGCCGCCGTCTGCCTGGCGAGAAAGTCTTCGACCGGCTTCTCGATCGACAGGCCCCGGCGCAGGCGACCTGCCCACTCGCCGGCCGCCAGCGTGATCTCGTCCTGGTTGTCGCGCAGTTCGCGACGCAGCGCGGTCTGGGCACTGGCGATGTCGCGATACAGCGTCTGCTTCTGCTGGTCGGCCTCGATCGACTGCAGGTACCAGAACAGGGCCCCCATCATCACGACGAACAGCCCGATCCCGAAGGCGTGCGACAGCGAGAGCCAGCGAATGGCCCGCATCTCGGCGCGTCGGGTCGAAGGGTCGGGGCGCGGTTTCATGGGTCAGCCCAAAGTGTAGACAGTCCGGCGGCCCGGCAGGGTCGCTGCGCGCACGCGATCCGGCCGAGCGCGCGAAGTTTGTCGCATCGCTCCATCACATCGCGAAAATTAGTTCCGTAATACGGAATTTGACCTTGTGTTTTGCAGGGGTGCTTCCTAGAATCGACCGGAAACCCCAGCAGTCACAGGAGAGCCCATGTCTGCGCTTCCGAACCAGCACCCGGCGAGCGAAATCCCTTCCGACCCGGATGCGCTCGAGACTCGCGAGTGGCTCGATGCGCTCGAGACGGTCATCGACCGCGAGGGACCGGAGCGGGCCCATTTCCTCCTCGAGCAGATGATCGACAAGGCGCGCCGATCCGGTGCGTACCTGCCGTTCTCGGCCAACACGGCCTATGTGAACACGATTCCGCCGCACCTCGAGGCGGCGTCGCCCGGCAACGCCGAATACGAGGAACGGATCCGTTCGTTCATCCGCTGGAACGCGATGGCGATGGTCGTGCGCGCGAACCGGCACGAACCCCCCGACGGCGGAGGCCTCGGCGGTCACCTCGCGTCGTTCGCGTCGCTGGCGACGATGATCGGCACCGGGATGAACCATTTCTGGAATGCCCCGCACGAGGGCCACGGCGGCGATCTCGTCTATTTCCAGGGGCATTCGGCCCCGGGGCTGTACGGCCGCGCGTTCCTCGAAGGCCGGCTCACCGAGAACCAGTTGCTCCATTTCCGGCAGGAGACGGGCGGCGAAGGGCTGCCTTCGTATCCGCACCCGAACCTGATGCCCGAGTTCTGGCAGTTCCCGACCGTGTCGATGGGTCTCGGGCCGCTGATGGCGATCTACCAGGCGCGGTTCCTGAAGTACCTGCACGCGCGCGGCATCGCCGACACGTCGAACCGCAAGGTGTGGGTGTTCTGCGGCGACGGCGAGATGGACGAGCCCGAATCGCTCGGTGCGATCAGTCTCGCCACGCGCGAGAAGCTCGACAACCTGATCTTCGTCATCAACTGCAATCTGCAGCGACTCGACGGCCCGGTGCGCGGCAACGGCAAGATCATCCAGGAACTCGAGCGCGATTTCCGCGGCTCCGGCTGGAACGTGATCAAGCTGATCTGGGGTTCGTACTGGGATCCGCTGCTCGCGCGCGACCGCGACGGCATCCTGCAGCGCGTGATGGAGGAGACGGTCGACGGCGAGTACCAGGCGTGCAAGGCCAACGACGGGGCCTACGTGCGCAAGCATTTCTTCGGCAAGCACCCGAAGCTGCTCGAGATGGTCTCGCGGATGACCGACGAGGACATCTGGCGGCTGAATCGCGGCGGACACGATCCGCACAAGGTGTATGCGGCGTTTCACGCGGCCATGCATCACCAGGGCCAGCCGAGCGTCATCCTCGCCAAGACCGTCAAGGGCTACGGGATGGGGCGCGCCGGCGAAGCGAAGAACCCGACGCACCAGCTGAAGAAGCTCGATCTGGAGGCGATTCGCGTGTTCCGCGACCGCTTCAACATCCCGATTCCCGACGACCGGCTCGAGGAGCTGCCGTTCTACCGGCCCGATCCCGAGACGCCCGAAATGAAGTACATGCTCGAGCGGCGGCGCGCGCTCGGCGGCTTCCTGCCGCAGCGGCGCACGCGATCGAGCGAGTCGCTGACGATTCCCGGCGTCGAGATGTTCAAGGCGGTGCTCGAACCGACCGCCGAAGGACGCGAGGTCTCGACGACGCAGGCGTTCGTGCGCGTGCTCACCGCGCTCACGCGCGACCGCCTGCTCGGGCCGCGCGTGGTGCCGATCGTTCCCGACGAGGCGCGCACCTTCGGCATCGAGGGGATGTTCCGGCAGATCGGGATCTACGCACCCGAGGGCCAGAAATACACGCCGGTCGACAAGGACCAGGTGATGTATTACCGCGAGGACGCGGCCGGCCAGATCCTGCAGGAGGGCATCAACGAGGCGGGCGGATTCTGTTCGTGGATGGCGGCGGCGACGTCGTATTCGACGAACGACCGCATCATGATTCCCTTCTACATCTATTACTCGATGTTCGGCTACCAGCGCGCCGGTGATCTCTGGTGGGCGGCCGGCGACATGCACGCGCGCGGCTTCCTGCTCGGCGGAACGGCCGGACGCACGACGCTGAACGGCGAAGGGTTGCAGCACCAAGACGGGCACAGCCACGTACTGACCTCGGTGCTGCCGAATGGCCTGTCGTACGACCCGGCGTTCGCGCACGAACTGGCGATCATCATCCACGACGGGCTGCGCCGGATGATCCAGAACCAGGAGGACGTCTTCTATTACATCACCGTGATGAACGAGAACTACCCGCAGCCTGGGCTCAAGCCCGGCGACGAGGAAGGCATCGTTCGCGGGGCGTACCTGTTCCGGCCGGGCGCGAAGAAGCCGAAGCTGCGCGCGCAGCTGCTCGGTTCCGGAACGATCCTGCGCGAGGTGCTCGCGGCGGCCGAGCTGCTCGAGCGCGACTGGAACGTCGCTGCCGACGTGTGGAGCATGACCAGCTTCACCGAGCTGCGCCGCGACGGGCTCGATTGCGAACGCTGGAACCTGCTGCATCCGGAAGAGGAGCCCAGGCGCCCGTACGTGACGCAGCTCTTCGAGAAGACGAGCGGGCCGCTGATCGCGTCGACCGACTACATGAAGACGTTCGCCGACCAGATCCGGCCGTTCCTTCCGGCCGGTCGACGCTATCATGTCCTCGGCACCGACGGCTTCGGTCGCTCCGATTTCCGCGCCAAGCTGCGCGAGCATTTCGAGGTCGATCGCCGTTTCGTCGCCGTCGCCGCGCTCGCCGCGCTGGCCGAGGACGGAGCGATCGAACGGGCACGGGTTGTGGAGGCAATCCGCAAATACGATATCGACCCCGAGAAGGTCAACCCGCATCACGCATGATCGGCGTCGTGCGGCACCGCGCCGCATCGGCGCGGTGCCGCGGCGCGCCCCACCGCTGGCCCCGTGCCTGCCCCGGCAGCACGGGGTCGCCACCAGAAGCCACCCAACGAGCGAGTCATGAGCGAGACGATGCAGGTTCGTGTGCCGAACATCGGCGATTTCGATGCGGTCGAAGTGATCGAAGTGCTGGTCAACGAGGGCGATTCGATCGCTGCCGAGCAGTCGCTGATCACGGTCGAGTCGGACAAGGCCTCGATGGAG
>JAKFES010000253.1:0-5230 GCA_036675585.1 Burkholderiaceae bacterium | reverse complement strand
CGCAACGCCTACGACCCGACGCGAATGGCCGGCGGCTCGTCGGCGGGCAACGGCGCGGCGATCGGCGCGCGCATCGCTCCGGCAGGACTGGGCACCGATACCGGCGGCTCGGTGCGCATTCCCTGCGCGTTCAACGGCTGCGCGGCGTTGCGCCCGACCGTCGGGCGCTATTCGGGGGCCGGCATCACGCCGATCTCGCACACCCGCGACACGGCCGGGCCGATGGGCGTCTCGATGGCCGATGTCGAGCTGCTCGATCGCGTGATCAGCGGGGACGCGCCGGTCGAAGCCGCCGACCTGAGCGGCGTGCGACTGGGCATCGTCGCGCCGCTGCACGCCGACCTCGATGCCGATACCAGGGCCGTTACCGATGCCGCGCTGCAGAAGCTGCGCGGCGCCGGCGTCACGCTGGTCGACGTCGAGATGCCGCGGTTGATGGAGCTGAACGCCGCGGTCGGTTTTCCGCTCGCGCTCTACGAAGCGCACGACGACGTCTCCGGGTACCTGAAGGACCATGTTGCGGGCCTCACGCTCGAGCAGCTTGCCGCCGAGATCTCGAGCCCCGACGTCAAGGCGACCTACGACACCTTCGTGCTGCCGCGCAAGCTGCCCGGGCCCGACGACACCGCCGTCGACGCCAGGCCGGTATACGAAGCGGCGATGCGCGATCATCGCCCGGCGCTGCGCAGGTTGTACGTCGACACGTTTACCGAGCATCGGCTCGATGCACTGGTGTTCCCGACGGTACCGTCGGTCGCGATGCCGGCGAACGAGCAATCGAGCAGCTTCGAGAATTTCCTGCGCTACATCCGCAACACGGACCCGGGAAGCAACGCGGGCGTGCCGGGCATCACCGTTCCGGTCGCGCTCGGCGCGACCACGCGACTGCCGGTGGGAATCGAACTCGATGGCCCCGAAGGCAGCGACCGTCGCCTCGTGTCGATCGGGCTCGCGCTCGAGAAGCTGTTCGGCCGGCTGCCGCCGCCGGGTCGCTGAATGCCGACATCGGCGCGCTGCGCGACCGTTGCGGGTAAGCAGCTCGGCGCGCCGTCTTCTGGCATCCTGACTCCTCGTCTTCCACGGTGCCCGCGCCAGGGAAGGCGGGGAGGTGCATCGTGGACGTCCGGTCGAGTTCGTTTCATTTCCCGTCGACCGAGGGCGACGGCCCGCAGCCGGCCAATGCGCAGTTCGCCTTTCCGCGGGCGGTCCGGCAGGTCGCGGTCGGCATCACCGGCTATACCGCCAACTTCGAGGAGCGGGAAGACCATCATCTCGGCCGGCTGATCGTCGAGCTGAACGCGAGCGTGAACGGCGACGACCCGACGAAAGTCGACGTCTCCGGCAGCTTCGGGCTGCGCGACTGGTCGGGCAACTGGGACGACCCGTACGGCGGGCTCGTCGAATACACCGTCTTTGCCGACCTCGTCGGCGTCTCGCCGCCCACGCCGGGCAATCCGCGCGGCGACCTGTTCATCGTCGACGCCGAGATCACGCAGGCGATCCAGCACTTCCGCAGCGGCCGCCATCTCGACGCGGCGAACGTCCTTCCCGACAACTCGATCCAGCTGGTCGCGTTCAAGCCGACCGTCGTGCGCCTGTACGTCGACTATGACGCATCGAGCGGGCTCGCGCGGATCGGCTCGCTCTACGGCGAGCTGACCGTGACCGCCGCCGGTGCGGCGACTACGATCCTTGCGTCGCGGCCGATCGTGCCGCGGCGCGATGCGTCGATCGACCGCGGGCAGCGCGATCACACGCTGAACTTCCTGATCCCGGAGAACCTGTGCCGGGGAGCGATCGACATCAGCGCGCGCGTCTTCGACGCCTTCGACCGCAACCAGTTCTCGGTGGACTTCGTGCGCACGCTCACCTTCGAGTCCGTGCCCTCGCTGCCCGTGATGGCGGTGGCCATCGACTACACGGGCCCGGACGTGAGCGATCCGTCGCAGGTGTCGGCACCGACGATCTTCGACTTCCCGCCGCTGTTCGTCTTTACCGAAGCCGTCTATCCGATCCCGCAGGTCCTGATCACGAGCTTCGTCACGATGACGTACGACGGCGAAGTGAAATCCGACATCAACGAAGGCTGCGACAAGCTCGACGACCTGAAGGACGCGGTCGCCGACCTGCGGGGCGACTCGGACGACATCGTCTACGGGCTGTTCAATGCCGGTCTCGATACCGGTTCGGTCGGCGGCTGCGGCGGCGGCGGTGTCGGCGTCGGCCGCATCGGTGCGCAGACGACCGCCGCGCACGAGGTCGGGCACGCGCTCGGACGAAAGCATGCGCCGTGCGACAACGTCACTCGCTGCGCCGAGCCGAAGAACACGGACGACGACTATCCGCGGTATCTCGGCTTCGACTCGGACAGCATCGGCGAATACGGCTTCGACATGCGCCCCGCATTCGGCAGCGTGAAGTCGCCGGCGAATGCGCACGACATGATGGGGTACTCGAGCAACGACTGGATCAGTCCGCACACGTACAAGGCGCTGTTGAGCCGTATCCCCGAGATCCAGGCCGGCGCGTCGGCCGCGTTCGCGGCCTCGGCGAGCGAGTTCGGCGCTGCCGCGGGCCGCAAGCCGGAGCCGCGCGGCTGCTGGATCCCGATCAAGCAGCCGCAGCTGTTTCTGCGCATCGACATCCGCCGCGATCGCTCGGTGATCTTCCACCCGTCGTTCCAGTTCGATGCGCGGCCGCGCCCGCACGGCGCCGGCAAGACCGACTTCGCGATCGAGTTGCTCGACGGGAACGATGAGCTGTTGCGCAGTTCATGTCTGTACGCCGACGAGGCCGGCTGCGGCTGCTGCTGCGGAGGTCCCGAATGGCCGCTGAAGATTCGACACGCAATTTCCTTCGATCCCCGCGCGCGCACGCTCGTACTGTACGAATGCGACAAGGAGATCGCGCGCTGGCCGGTCCCGGAGGCGCCGAAGGTCTCGCTCGAGGTCGAGGGCGCCGATTCGAAGGACGCCGACCTCGAGCTGCGCTGGGACGCGTCGGCCGGCTCGGCCGACGAACGACCGCTCTGGTACCTGGTGCAATGGCGCGACGCGCGTGGAACGTGGCGCGGCGCGGCACCGCGCACGCGCGAGACTTCACTGAAGATTCCGCGACGCCTGTTCGACGGGCAGCGCGTCGCCGCGGTGCGCGTGCTCGCCAGCGCCGGCATCGCCACCGGTGCCGGTGTCTGGGAAGGGTCGATTCGTCCGCCCGATCGGCCGCCCGGTGCCAGGCGAGGGCCGGAGATCACGATCTCGATCGCCGGCGTCGAAGCACGCAAGGCGGGCGCGCACGAAATCGAAGGCGCGTTGCGCGCAACGGTGATCTCGTCGGCGGGCAGCACGTCGGCAGCGTCCGAACTGCGCTGGTACGACGCGCGCGGCGCCGAGATCGGCCGCGGGCGCAGCTTCGACCCGGCACGCCTGCCTGCCGGCCAGCACACGATCACCGCGGTCTCGCCACGCGACGATCACGCGAGCGCGACCTGGCTCGTCGAGCGCACGCGCCAGGGCCGCACGCTGGTGCTGGTGGGCGACCAGAAGCAGCGCTTGTCGCCGCGCCGGACCCGCGGCGCGGGCCCGACGCGATCGGAGGGATGAACATGCAAGTCGCCACCGGAACGATCTCGTTCAACCGGCATCGCGACGACGGACCGCGGTCGCTGACCGGCGAGGTGATCTTCGCCTCGCCGGTGACGCAGGCCGCGGCGGTGCTTCGGGGCTTCGACGTCGGCTTCTCGCCGCGCGACGACCACCACCTCGGCAACCTCGAGGTGCGGCTCGAGGCGACGATCGACCCGCTCGCCCCGCAACGCGTGAACGTCGAGGCGATCTTCGGGCTGCGCGATTGGTCGGGCAGCTGGGACGACCACTACGAGGGCGAGATCCATTTCACGGTGCTCGCCGAGTAGCGGCGCGTCGGATCACGCAAGGGCCTCGTCGACGCGGCCGGCCCGCTCGACCAGGTGGGCCACCATCCGCTGCGCGGCCGGCTGCAAGGCATCGTAGTCGCGAAAGCACACGACGAAGCGGCGCCTTGCCCATGCATCGGTCAGCGGGACCATCCGGATGCCCTGCGTTGCCGCAACGCCGGACTCGACCTCGGCCGGGATGATGCTGATGTCCAGGTTCGCCGCCACGACACGAAACGCGGCATCGAAGTTGGACACGATGACGCGATAGGTCAGCGTCCTTCCCGAGCGCGCCGCCGCCCGTTGCAGCATCGCGTGCACCGCGGTCGACGGCGGCAGGCCGACGTGCTCGTGGTCGAGCGTCTGCTCGAAACGCAACGACCGACGCCGTGCCAGCGGATGATCCGGATGCACGGCGAGCGCCAGGCGATCGCTGCGGTACGGGCGATGCTCCAGCCCCTTCAGGTCGACGTTGGCCCAGCACACGCCGATCGATGCCGCGCCTTCGCGCAACTGCGGCACGAGGTCGCGCGAGAAGCGCTCCTCGATATCGACCTGGATGTTGCAGTTGTCCGGGTCGCGCATGAAGCTCGCTACGTCGTCGAGCAGCGATTCGGCGATCGCCGATGCCGATGCGAGCATGCGCACGTGTCCCTTCACGCCCAGGCCGAGCGAGGCCACGTCGTTCTCGATGCGGCCGATCGTGAAGAGCACGGCGCGCGCGTGTTCGAGAACGGACAGGCCGGCCGCGGTGGGCGAAACGCCACGGCGCTCGCGAATCAGCAGGGGCGTTCCCAGGACGGCCTCGAGTTGCGCGATGCGCTTGCTGATCGCCGAAGGCTCGATGTGCTCCTGCTCGGCCGCGCGTGCGATGTTGCGGTGGTCGCAAACCGCCACCAGCAACTGCAGCGTCTTGAGGTCGATGTTCTTCATGGGGTGCCGTGCGCCGATGTGAGTTTCCCGTTCGGAAATCCTACGCTTCCGAAATGCCACTGGTAAATCGCGCGGGAATGCCTGAGATTGCACGCTCACCGACTCCCATCTCTGCGGAGGAGAGGAAGTTCGATGCCCTTGTTGCCCACGCGCGCGGCGATCCGCGAAGTCGGCCTGCGCGACGGCCTGCAGAGCCTGCGCACGATCCTTTCGACCGAACGGAAGAAAGCGTGGATTCGCGACGCCCACGCCGCCGGAATGCGCGAGATCGAGGTCGGTTCGTTCGTTCCTGCGAAACGGCTGCCGCAACTGGCGGACACGGGCGAGCTCGTCGCGTTCGCGCGCACGCTGCCCGGCCTGAAGGTTTCGGTGCTGGTGCCGAAC
>JAKFES010000003.1:0-5234 GCA_036675585.1 Burkholderiaceae bacterium | reverse complement strand
GCGCAGCACGACGACGGCCTTGACCGTCTCGCCCCGGTAGGCGTCGTTCGCCGCGATCACGCACGCTTCCTGGATCGCCGGGTGCGCGTAGAGCATCGACTCGACTTCCGCCGGCCAGACCTTGAAGCCCGACGCGTTGATCATCCGCTTCAGGCGATCGACCAGGAAAAAATACCCGTCCTCGTCGACTCGCCCGAGGTCGCCGGTGCGCAGGTACGACTGCCCGTCGATCTCGGCGAACGCCGCACGCGTTGCCGCTTCGTTGCGCCAGTAGCCGCGAAAGACCTGCGGGCCGCGAACGACGATCTCGCCGACCTCGCCCGGCGGCAATTCGCGCAGCGTGTCGACGTCGACGATGCGCGCGTCGGTGTCGAAGATCGGAATGCCGAGGCACTGGCGCTTCGGTCGCTGCGGCGGATTGATGTGCGACGGGGCGATCGTCTCGGTCAATCCGTAGCCCTCGACGTACTCGATGTCGCACAGCGCACGCAGCCGCGCTGCGACCGCCTCGGGCATCGCCGCACCGCCGCCGCTCATCCGGTCGATGCTCGAGAGGTCGTAGCGCTCGAGCGCGGGGTTGGCCAGGAAATCGACGATCATCGTCGGAATCGCCGTCCAGGACGTGACGCGCCAGCGCTCGATGGCGCGCGCGGCCGCGTCGCGGTCCCAGCGCGGCAGCAGGACGACGCTGGCGCCGGCGAACAGCGGCCCGTTCATGCTGCCCTGCATCCCGGTGACGTGGAAGAACGGCAGCACGGCGAGCATCGTCGCGTCCTGCGTCACGCCGAACCACTGCAGGCCGGCGATGGCCGTGAAATGGACGCTGGCGTGCGTGTGCATGCAGCCTTTCGGCCGGCCGGTCGTCCCCGACGTGTACGGCATCACGCACAGGTCCTGCGGACCGGTGACGAGCGGGCCCGCGCGCAACCCGGCGGCGAGCGCAGCGTGCCAGGCGAGCGCACCGGAATCGACCGGCTCGCTGCGCGGCGCGGCGACGAAATCGGGCACCGGCAGATCGGTCGGCACCTCCAGGTAGTCGGAATACGCGGCGACGAGCACGCGATCGAGCGGCGCGCCGAGCAGCGGGGCGACGCGTGCGTACAGTTCCTGTCCGACGATCGCCACCCTTGCGCCGCTGTCGTCGACGTAGTGACGCAGCTCGTCGGTGAGATTCATCGGATTGATCGGTACGACCACCGCGTTCGCCCGCAGGATTGCGTAATAGCCGATGACGAACTGAGGACTGTTCTGCAGGTACAGCAGCACGCGGTCGCCGCGGCGCACGCCGGCGTCGTGCTCGAGCCAGCCGGCGAGTCGTTCGGCTTCGTCGAGGAAACGGGCGAAATCGATCGTCGTGTCGTAGAAGATCAGGTACGGCTTGTCGGGATAACGCTCGGCCGACACGCGAGCGTTGTGGAAGACCGGCGTCGCCGGCGTCGTCAGGTGGTGCGGGACGCCTCGGGGCCAGAACGCCGAATGCCGGCCGCCCATGCGACGCGCCCGTGCCGGCGCCTACTTGACCGCGACGCGCAGCGTGTTGCGCAGCGTGCCCCGGTCCTCGCCGGTCCAGCGGCGAAACAGCTCGTGCTCGATGCCGACGTGGTCGAGCGCCTTGCCGATGCTCTGATGCACGAGATCCAGGATCGTCTGCGGGTGATGATAGAACGCCGGCATCGGCGGCAGGATCACGGCGCCGTAGTCGGCCGCGCGCGTCATCAGCTCGAGATGGCCCTTGTGCAGCGGCGTCTCGCGCACCATCAGCACGAGCGGGCGGCGCTCCTTCAGCGTGACGTCGGCGGCCCGCACGACCAGGTTGTAGGTGAACGAGTTGGCGATCGCCGACAACGTCTTGACGGTGCACGGCGCGACGATCATCCCGCGCGTGCGGAACGACCCGCTCGCGACCGCCGCGCCCACGTCCTTGTTGGGGTAGACGACCTCGGCGAGCGCCTTGACCTCGTCGACGGTGGCGTTCGTCTCGATCGCCAGGTTCATCGTCGCCGCTTCGCTCAGGATCAGGTGCGCGGGCTGGCCGAGTTGCCGGAGCACGCGCAGCAGCTCGACGCCGTAGACGACCCCGGTGGCGCCGGTGATCGCCACGACGAGAGGCAGGTTCCTGGTTTCACTCATCGCTCGCGCTCCATCGTGCTCAGGCTACCCGCTGTCGAGGCGGTTCGGCAACCGGGTCGATGACCGAAAAGCCGGCGCCGACGAGCGCATCCGTCACCTTCTGCGGGTCGGCCGATCCGAACCGGACGATCACGCGTTTCGCCGGGCCGGCGGCCGGGTGCATCGCCTCGGGGGCGCCGACCGGATACAGGCCGTACAGGCTCGCCCCGGCCGCTTCGGCCAGCGCGCACACGCGTGCCAGCACGCCGGGCGCCAGCGACAGCGGGGCGAGCGTCACCGCGTAGTCGTCTCCGGCCGCGCCGACGCAATGCGCCGCGAGCTGGAAGATCTCGTTGGCCGAAATGACGCCGACGAGGTCGGCGCCGTCGAGCACCGGAAACTGCGCCACGCCGAGCTCCTGGCCCTTGCGCAGGCAATGCGCCATCGTGTCGCTCGCCTGCACGCAGGCCGGGTTGCGCACCATGATGTCGCGCACGCGCAGGCGGGTGACGAAATAGTCGAACTCGTCGGCGCTTTGCGTGCGAAGCACGAACTGCCCCATGCGCAGCAGGTTCGCGCGCGTGACGAGTCCGCGCAGCCGCCCCTGCTCGAGCACCGGGAGCGCATGCAGCCGGTGCTCGCTGAGCAGGCGCTTGGCCTCCGAGACCAGCACGTCGGCGCTCACCGTGATCGGGTGCGGCTGCATCCAGTTTCGAACGAGCATCGCGTCCCCCTCAATCGGCAACGGCGAGCGCGCCGTGCGCCGCCTGCCGGTACAGCCCGACGAACTCCTCGACGGCAACCCGGGCGAACTCGGGCGTATAGAGGTGCAGGTCGACCTTGCGCACGCGGCCCGGATCGTCGAGCCGCTGCTCGAGTCGCTCGACGAAGGCGGCGTCGGCGGCCGGATCGAACATCGGCCGATCCTCGCGATCGAGCGACGACCATCCGCGCAACGGCACGAGGAAGGTCCACGGCCCTTTCGCCCGGTTCAGCCGCTCAGCCACGACCTCGGCGGCCTGGCGCAGTTCGTCGGCGGTCGTGCGGACCTGTACGCGCAGCGCATCCTGCACGTATTGCGCCCGGTCGCGCGTCGCCTCGAGCCGGTCGGGGCGACCGCCGTACGACAGGATGTCGAGCCCGCAGGGGCCGAGCACCATCGGGATGCCGGTCTCGACGGCGGCGAGCAGCCGATCGGGCCCGGGGTCGCGGTTGCCGTGGAAGAGGTGCTCGACGATGCCCCCGGTGCACAGGTCGATGACGCCCTGGAACGCGCCGTCGCGGATCATCTCCTCCATCGCGCGATCGCCCTTGCCCTGCGCATGGCAGACGATCGGGACGAAATCCCGTGCCTCGAGCATCGTCATCGCCGCCTGCACGGCCATCTCGCCGAAGCCGAACGAGGACAGCGCCACGCACGGCTGGTCGAAGCGGAAGTCGGTTCCCTGCGTCATCTCGACCATGCCGCAGATCGCGCCGACCGCGTTCGTGATCTGTGCCCGCAGCAGCGGATTCATCTTGACGATGTCGAGCACCGTGTGATGCATCGTGATGTCGCGCGTGCCGACGTAGCGGTCGATGTACGCCGGGTGCGCCGCCATCGGCGAAGCCATCAGCTTGGGCATCCCGAAGGGCAGCGTCTTCATCACCGACGTGGCCACCAGCGACGCGGTGCCCCCGCCGATCCCGATCACGCCGTGCACGCGCCCTTCGCGCAACAGGTCGGCGACGATCGCCGCCGCCCCGCGGATCTGGTTGTCGGTGGCGGCGTCGCGGTCGGAGCGGTACTTCTCGCGCACGACCTCGATCGGCAGGCCGCCGCGCGACGCGACCTGCTCGGTGCGGATGTCTCCCGGGAACGGCGGCGGCTCCTCCATGCTGAAATCGAGCAGGATCGGAACGTGACCGCGCGCGGCGATCAGGTCCTTCACGAACACGATGTCCTCGCCGCGCGTATCGAGATTGCAGACGATGACGATCCCCTTCGCGCCCGAGGCCGCGTCGCGGCCGCCGTCCCGGTTCGACGTCATTTCTTCGTCGCCTTGCGGATCTCGGGCCGGGTGAGCCGGTCGATCATGTCGGCCACCGGGCTGGCGCCGGAGAACCCGTACTCGTTCCAGCGCTCGGAGACGCGCCGCAACATCGCCCGGTCCATGAAGATCTCCTGCGGCTTGTTCGCCCATTCGTACGGCGTGCACGCGTCGAGGATGATCCGGCTGGTGATGTCGCGCGCCTCGATCGGCAGGCCCGGATCGAGCGGCGTCGAGCGACCCCGGTCGATGATCTGCGCGGAGCGCTTCGGGTCGAAGCGCGTCGCGAGCGCCCACCAGACCCGGTCCATGTCGTCGGCCTCGATGTCGTGGTCGACCACGATCACGCCCTTCAACCCGTAGTGTCCGGTGGTGCTCGCGATCACCGCGTTGCCGACGTGGTTCGAGTGGCCCGGATACATCTGCTTGACCGAGACGATCGCCCAGAAGCGCCCGGTCGCGGCCGCCGGCAGGTACACGCTCTGGATGCCCGGCACCTTCATCGTCTCGAGGTCGTACCACAGCGCGCCGGTCCGGTTCAGCGACTGGATCATGTGGATGTCGTTGATCGGCTTGCCGACCGTCGTCGACCAGAAGACCGGCTGGTTGCGATGCAGGATGCGCTTCACGCGCAGCACCGGCTTCGGATAGTCCTTGCCCTTGTTTCCCGAGTAATAGCCGGTGTACTCGCCGAACGGGCCCTCCTCCATCAGCTCGTTCGGATCGATGAAGCCCTCGGCGATGATCTCGGCGTTCGCCGGCAGCGTCAGTCCGGTGAGCTCCGACTTGAAGACCGGCACCGGACGGCCGCGCAGCGCGCCGGCCACGTCGTATTCGTCGGTCTGCGCGCTCACCAGCGTGGAGCCCGCCAGGAACAGCACCGGATCGCAACCGACGACGGCGGCAGCCGGCATCAGCTCGCCGCGCTCCTGGTACTTCTTCATGTGCATGTCGCCGTGCTTGCCCTTGATGATCTGCGACCCCAGGATGTTCCGGCCGAGCACCTGCGAGCGGTAGGTGCCGAGGTTCGTCCACCCGGTGTCGGGATCCTGCGTGACGAGGTAGCCGGCGGTGACGAAGAAGCGCCCGCCGTCG
>JAKFES010000147.1:0-5236 GCA_036675585.1 Burkholderiaceae bacterium | reverse complement strand
CCCGGCGGGAAGCGGCGCCGCGGCGGCGCCCGGACGCTGAAGCGTTCTCCGGCCCGTTCTCCTCGCCATCGTAGTGCGAACAGGCCCCTAATGCACTGTCTGGTGCAGGCACAGGCAATTGCCCTCGCTGTCCAGGAACCACGCCGCTTTTTCCGAGCCGATCGAGCAGATGTGACCTTCCGTTCGCAGGTTCGGCAGGTCGTAGTCCTGGAAGACGACGCCCTTCGACTCCAGCTCGGAGAGCTCGGACTCGAGGTTGCCGACCTCGAAGCTGAGCGCGGTGTGCCCCGCCGGCTGCGTATCGGGCCGGTGCAGCAGCGTGATCATCGTGTTCGCACAGCGGTAGCGCAACGAGCCGTCGGGTCCGGGGCCGAGCGGCTCGAGGCCGAGCTGGTCCTCGTAGAAGTGGCGCGCCCGCTCGGGATCGCGGACCGGCAACATGGCAGAGACGGGGGCCGAGTTCAGCATGGCAGTCTCCGTGTCGGATGAGGCGATCCGATTATTCGCCTTTCCGGGCGCGCCGAAAAGCGGGCGGAGCGGGGCCCGGTTCGCCGAGGCGATTCGCCGGTTCGCCGAGGCGATTCGCGCCTCGAAGCGCGCGACGAAGAGTCCTCCCGGCGCGCGGTGCACAATCGCAGACTGGGTCCAATCATTTCGGGAATCAGGCCGTGAACGAAGTCTTCCTCTGCGACGCCGTACGTACCCCGATCGGCCGCTACGCCGGCGCGCTCGCCGCCGTGCGGCCCGACGATCTCGCTGCCGTCGTGCTCCGCGCACTGCTCGAACGCAACCGCGCTCTCGATCCGTCGGCGATCGACGAAGTGATCTTCGGCTGCGCCAACCAGGCGGGCGAGGACAACCGCAACGTCGCGCGCATGGCGCTGCTGCTCGCCGGCTATCCGGTCGAGGTTCCGGGCGCGACGGTGAACCGGCTGTGCGGTTCCGGAATGGATGCGGTCGGGACGGTCGCCCGCGCGATCCGCTGCGGTGAGATCGAAGTGGGCATCGCCGGCGGCGTCGAGAGCATGTCGCGCGCGCCGTTCGTGATGCCGAAGGCCGATGCTGCGTTCTCGCGCGCCAACGCCGTGTACGACACGACGATCGGCTGGCGCTTCGTCCATCCGGCCATGAAGCAGCGCTACGGAATCGATTCGATGCCCGAGACGGCCGAGAACGTCGCGAGCGAGTACCGGATCTCGCGCGAGGACCAGGACGCGATGGCGCTGCGCAGCCAGCAGCGCGCGGCCGCCGCGCAGCGAAACGGGTTCTTCGGCGAGGAGATCGTCGCGGTGACGATTCCGCAGCGCAAGGGCGACCCGGTCGTCGTCGACCGCGACGAACACCCGCGCGAGACGACGATCGAGGCACTCGCCCGGCTCAAGCCGATCGTGCGCGCCGACGGTACGATCACCGCCGGCAATGCTTCGGGCGTCAACGACGGAGCCGCCGCGCTGGTCCTCGCCGGCGAAGCCGCGGCCAGGCGCTACGGGCTGACCCCGCGCGCGCGCATCGTCGCGATGGCGACGGCCGGTGTCGCCCCGCGCGTGATGGGCATCGGGCCGGCGCCGGCCGTGCGCAAGCTGCTCGAGCGCACCCGGCACGCGATCGGCGAGATCGACGTGATCGAGCTGAACGAGGCCTTCGCCGCGCAGGGGCTCGCGGTGCTGCGCGATCTGGGTGTGCCCGACGATGCCGCGCACGTGAATCCGAACGGCGGCGCGATCGCGCTCGGTCATCCGCTCGGCATGTCGGGGGCGCGCCTCGTGCTCACCGCTGCGCACCAGTTGCAGCGCAGCGGCGGGCACCGTGCGGTCGCGACGATGTGCATCGGCGTCGGACAGGGCATTGCCATGCTGATCGAGCGCGTGTAGCGAGGGCACCTTGAAATCCGGCCCCTGTGCCCGAACCTGACGGGATGCCGGGGTGATCCCGTGCGAGGAGCGAAACCATGAGTCGACTGTCCGTTTACGATCCTTTCGCCGAAGTGTTTCCCGAGTTGTTCCGCGGATTCTTCCAGCCGGGGCCCCGCCAGTCGGGCGAGAGCGGCGCGCTCGAGGCGCGCATCGATGTCCGCGAACTCGACGGCGCCTACGAGGTGCAGGCCGAAATGCCGGGCGTGAACAAGGACGACATCCAGGTCCAGGTCGACCGCAATCGCGTGTCGATCAGCGCGGAAATCAAGCGCGAGTCGGAGCAGAAGGAAGGCGAGCGCGTACTTCGCAGCGAGCGTTACTATGGAATGGTCGGGCGCTCGTTCCAGCTGGCGTCGGAGATCGACGAGAGCGGGGCGACGGCCCGCTTCGAGAACGGCATCCTCACGTTGACGCTGCCGAAGAAGCAGGTGCCTTCGTCGAAGCGCCTGCAGATCAGCTGACCGAAGCCGACGCGCTTCGCGTGCCGTCGCGCGCGAAGCGGCCCGCCGCACGTCGTCCGGTCGGCGTCGGTCAGCCGGCGCGCGGCGTCGCCTCGTAGCCCGCTTGCTCGATCGCACGCACGATCGACGAATCGGGCTCGGTCGATTCGACGCGCACCCGGCCCTGCGCGAGGTCGACCTCGACGCGTGCAGTCGCGTCGATCTCGTGCACGGCGCCGGTGACCGCCTTCACGCAGTGGCCGCAGGTCATCCCCTTCACGTCGAAGCTCGCCATCGTCGCACCCCGTTTCGATTTCGCGTCGTCGATTTGTAGCACATCGGTTGCCCTGTCTTGCCGCGCGGGCCCGCGGCGTGCAGCGGGTTGTCTTAAGCCAAGCCTAAGGCGCCGCCCGCACCATCGTCGCTGTTTGCCAAGGAACCGATCGAAGGGAGTTTCAAGTGGAAGCCTTGCCCGTCCGATTCACGATCGAATTGCCGGTCGACCGCGCCTCGGCGCTGCTGCGGCGCGTGCTCGAGCGCGAAGGATTCATCGTTGCCGGCGAAGTCCAGCCCGAGGGCGAAGACCCGGAAGGCCGTCCGGCATCGCTCGCGCTGTATGCCTATCACGGTCCGACGATGCAGGCGGCGTCTCGCGCCGACCGTCGTGTCGGGCTGTACATGCTGTGTGCGGTCACGATCCGCCCCGCCGGGCAGGGCTCGAGCGAGATCCAGGGCGTTTCGCCCAGTCAGTTGGCCGGCGTCTGGGGCGGTCGCCGCCTCGAGCAGCACGCGGTCGCGCAGCGCCAGCACTTCGAGCGCGCGCTGAGCCGCCTCGAGTTCGATTACGCGCCCGCCGAGGCCGGCGCGCAGATGCGGCGTCGCGCAGCCTGAGGCCCGCGCGCCTCCCGGGCCGATGCGGGCGCTGCCCGCGCAGCGCCCGGGGGCTTCAGCCGTCCCGGCCGTCGAGTCGGGGAGAAGTAAGCACTGGCACGTACTTGACGAGATACACCGCGAAAGCCGCGCTCCAGGCGAGCGCGGCGGCCGTGGTCCACGGCAGGTACGGCAGCGCCGGCACCAGCATCGGCGCGAGCCGAAGCAGCACGGCCGCCTGCACCAGCGCGTAGGCGGCCGTTTCGATCCGCCCCGCCTTCAGGGGCCGCGCCGTGTGGCCGAGCGCCGTGCGCGTGATCATCCCGATGATGAGCCCGCCGATCGCGCCGAGCGTCAACGCATGCACGCCGGCCGAGCCGGGGACGATCCCGAGCGAACCCAGTGCGAGCAGCACGAGGCCGATCGGGATCCAGGCGTACGAGGCGTGCAGGATCCACAGGATGGGCGTTGCGCGCGTCGCCCACGGGTTCCAGCCGGCCAGTCGCACGGCCTGCAGCGCCGCGGCGGCGAAGCAGGTTGCGGCGACCACACCGGTGGGCACCGGCAGCAGGACGAGCAGCAGCGCGAGCGCCGTCGCCGCGAGCGCAGCCCAGTCGAGCCGCGGATCGCGCCACTGGCGCACGCCGCGCAGCGCGTTCGCCGTGAAGGTCGGGATGACGCGTCCGCCGATCACGCAGGTGAGCAGCACGATCACGAACACGAACAGGCGTGCGCCCTGCAGCGGCGACGCGTCGATGCGGCCGGCCAGCGCGAGATGGAACATCGAGTTGGCGACCAGGAACGCGGTGAGCACGGCCAGCACGAACAGGTTGCGATGGTTGCGTGCCTTGAGCAGCACGACGCCGATCGTGACCATCGACGCAACGATGAACGCGGCATCGAGCAGCATCGCGGCCGACGCCGGCCCGGCGTAGTTGAACACGCGCGCGCCGACCCACAGCGCGACGAGTGCCGCGAGCCGTCCGCCGGTGGGCGTCGGCAAGCCGGTCCACGCCCGGACCGCGGTCAGCAGGAACCCGACGATGACCGCCAGCGCGAAACCGAAGGTCATCTCGTGCGCATGCCACAGCAGCGCCGGGTACGCGGTCGGCGGCGCGAGCACGCCGGCGAACTGTGCGATCCACACCGGGACCGCCAGCGCCGCCCACAGCGCAGCGAGCAGATAGAACGGGCGGAATCCGAGGCGAAAAACCGCGATGCCGGGTCGCGGCGCAGTGGGTTCGGGTTCGAGCAGCGGGACGAGTCCGCCGCCTGCGGAAATCGATTTCATCGGTCGACGAGCCCGGGACAGAAGGTACATGCATCATACATCTTGTCCCGGGCGCGCGACCCGTCGGCGCGTCAATGTCCGTGCATCTTCCCCGAATGTCCGGCGTTCAGCGCGCGAACCGGTGCACGAACGTCGATCCGCTCGCGCTTGCCGTCGGCGTCCTCGACCGTCAGCGTCAGCTCGACCTCGTCGCCGGCGTTCAACGGCTGCTTCAGCTCCAGCAGCATCACGTGGTGCGCGCCGGGACGCAGCACGACCGGCTGGCCGGCGGGCAATGCGAGCGCATCGAGCGGGCGCATCCGCATGATGTTGTTCTCGAGCGCCATCTCGTGGATCTCGGCCACGCCGGCGACCGGCGTCTGCACCGAGACCAGACGCGCGTCGCGCGTCGACGTCAGCGTCATGAAGGCACCGCTCGCCTGCTGGCCGCCGACGGTCGCGCGCGCCCACGGTTCCTCGACGCGGACTTCTGCCGACGCGGTGCCCGCGAGGGCGATGACCACCAATGGGACGATCCATTTCGTTTTCATGCCGATTCCTGTTCGTTCGTATCGCGGCGTGCCTCGCGCACGGGGCGAGGGCCGCGCAGTGAAAGCGTGCGGCGCGCGCGGAAAGTCGATTGCGTCGCACCGCAGAGAGGGGCGTTCGCGCGCGGTCGCGCGCGGATTCAGGCCCGAGGCGGGGCGCGAGGCGCCTGTACGCGCCAGCGCGACGCGGCGGCG
>JAKFES010000235.1:0-5254 GCA_036675585.1 Burkholderiaceae bacterium | reverse complement strand
GCGCGGCGACGAACGCGTCGAGATCGCCGAGCTCGAAATCGGCGGCCGCGTGCGGCGAGCGCAGCACCTTGAGCCAGCAGGCATCGGCCGGCGCGTAATCGGCGCCGTACCGCGCGCGCCCGTCGACCTTCGCGGCCGCGTCGAGCCGCGGAACGCGGGCACCGACCGCCGCGCCGGCGGCCGTGCGCTGCACCGGCGAGCACGGCTGCGCGATGTGCGCGTCGGCTGCGCCCACCGCGAGCACCGCCTCGACGATCTTGCGGTATCCGGTGCAGCGGCACAGCACGCCGCCCAGGCCGTCGAGCACCTGCTCGGACGTCGGCTGCGGATGGCGCCGCAGCACGTCGAGGCCGGCCATCAGCATCCCCGGCGTGCAGATCCCGCATTGCGCCGCGCCGTGGTCGATGAACGCCTGGCGCAGTGCCGCTTCGGTCGAGCCGGCCGCGGCGCTCGCCAGCGCCTCGACCGTGGTCACCTCGGCGCCGTCGCACTGGCCGACCGCGACGATGCACGCGCACACCTGTTCGCCGTCGAGCAGCACGGTGCACGCGCCGCAATCGCCCGCATGGCAGCCGATCTTCGTTCCGGTCAGGCCGAGCTCGTCGCGCAGGCAATCCGACAGGCGCGTCGCGGGCGGCGAGGAAACGCTGCGCTCGCGGCCGTTGACGACGAAGCGGATCGGTGCATCGAAGCCTTCGTCGGGGGGAACTTCGACGCTCGCGGCGGCTTTCAGGTCGACGCTCGCGTCCGCATTCACGTCGACGCTGGCGTCCGCATTCAGGTCGACGCTGGCGTCCGCATTCACGTCGACGCTCGCGTCGAGGGCCCCCGTCGCCTCGGTCGGTCGGTTCATCGCGCACCTCCGTGCGATTCGCCCTCGAGCGCGAACTCGGCGAGCAGTCGTCGCACCAACTCGACCGCCGCATGCCTACGATACGCCGCCGTGCCGCGCACGTCGTCGATCGGCGCGAGCGGCGCGAACGCGTCGTCGTCGAGCACGGCTTCGAAGCGCGCGGGCAGCGCCCGGCGCGGCGTTCCGGCGAGCGCCGCTTCGAGGGCGCGCAGGCGCAGCGCGGCCGCCGAGCACGCGCCGACGGCGATCGCGCAGTGATCGAGCCGGTCGTCGGCATCGAAATCGACGACGAGCGCGACCATCGCCACCGAGATCACCAGATAGCGCCGGTGGCCGAGCTTGAGGAATCCCGAGCGTGCCCGCGGCGAGCGCAGCGGCAGTTCGACGGCGACGAGCAGTTCGTCGGCGGCGAGCGCGGTGCGGCGATTGCCGAGCACGAACGCGTCGACCGGCAGTCGACGCGTTCCGCGCACGCTGGCGAGCTCGACGCGAGCGTCGAGCGCGAGCAGCGCCGGCACGCCGTCGGCGGCGGGCGACGCGTTGCACAGGTTGCCGCCGACGGTCGCGCGGTTCTGGATCTGCAGGCCGCCGATTTCGCGCGCCGCCTGTTGCAGCGCGACGAAACGGGCATCGAGCGGCGCGCGCACGAGCTCGGACCAGGTCGTCGCCGCGCCGATGCGCAGCACCGGCGCGCCGTCGCTCGCGACGGCGGGCCCGATGCCGCGCAGCGCTTCGATCGCGTGCAGATCGAGCAGCGCTTCGGACACCGCTCGACCCACGCGCGCCGGATAGAAATCGGTGCCGCCGGCCAGCGGGGTCCACCCGTCGGCCTTCAGCCGCAACGCCGCCTCGAGATCGCCGACGCGCCGGTAGCGCGGGGGGGCGTGTCGTGCTTTCGCCGTGGCTTCGGAAGGCATCGGTGCGACGGGTTCCGGTTCGAGTCGACGGCGCGACGAAAGCGCCCAGCGATCACATGAAGTGACCGCTTCATTCATTGCATTGCGCGGCGAAATTAACCCACGGTACTATTGGCGTCAATACGCACTGCCCCGAGCCGTCCCGGAATCCGCGCCATGACCCACGTCGTCCTCGAATCGTGCATTCGCTGCCGCTACACCGACTGCGTCGACGTGTGCCCGGTCGACTGCTTCCGGGAAGGACCGAACATGCTCGTCATCGACCCCGACGAGTGCATCGACTGCGCAGTGTGCATTCCCGAATGCCCGGTGGAGGCGATCGTCGCCGAGGAAGACGTTCCGCCGAACCAGCAGGCGTACATCGGCCTGAACGCGGAACTCTCCAAGGGCTGGCCCGCGATCACACGCAAGAAGGAACCGTTGCCCGACGCCGAGGAATGGAAGGACGCGCCGGACAAGCTCCAGTACCTCGAACGCTGAACGCGCCGGAACCCGGCGAGGATCGACTCATGCTCGCTGACGGGTTCCACTTCGAGGACCTGTATCTCGACGACGGGCTCGCACGCATCGACGCCGCATTCGTCGAGGCGCTCGGCGAGCGCGACGCCGTGCTCGCGCAGCGACTGCGCGACGCACGCGGTGCCCCGCCCGCCGAAGGACGCGACGAAGCGGAACTGCTGATCGAGCTCGGGCCGCACGTCGACGCGTTCGTCGGGCGGCTGTTCGGCATCGACGACGCGCTCGCCGCGCTGCGCGCAACGCACGATTCGCTCGATCCGCTGTACGAGGTCAAGTCGAAGTTCGTCCGGCGCCAGGCGGCGACGAAAGTCTCCGCGGCCGATCTCGCCGACTTCGATGCCGACGCCGCGCTCGCCGAGATCGAAACGTGGCTCGGCGCGCCGTTCGACGAACTCGATTTCGCGCGCGCCGTGCTCGCCTGCGAGCGCGCCGTCGACGACGAGTCGCAGCCGGGTCGCGCGCCGGGCGCGATCGAAGCCGACGAGGCGCGAGAACGCCTCGCGCTCGCGCTGCGCTACAGCGCATGGGCCGCGCTCACCGAGCCGGGCCAGCGGCGGCACCGCGCCGACACGCTGTTCCGGCTGCCGAAGAAGATCGATCCGCTGCACCTGCTCGAGCACGTGCGCGAAGACGACGCGCACGGCACGCGCACCTTCACGATCGAGCCGGCGCACCTGCGACGGCGCGAAGGCTTCGCGCTGACCGATCCGGGCACCGGACTCGAAGGCGCACTCGACGAAGTCCATTACTGCATCCTGTGCCACCGGCAGGGCAAGGACTCGTGCTCGAAAGGCCTGCGCGAGAAGGCCGCGGCCGGTGCGCCCGCCCAATGGAAGCGTTCGCCCTTCGGCGCGGCGCTGTCCGGGTGTCCGCTCGAGGAGCGCATCTCGGAGTTCCATGCGCTCAAGCGCAGCGGGCACGCGATCGCCGCGCTGGCGATGATCGCGATCGACAATCCGATGATGGCGGCGACGGGCCACCGGATCTGCAACGACTGCATGAAGGCGTGCATCTACCAGAAGCAGACGCCCGTCGACATCCCGCAGGCCGAGACGCGCACGCTCAAGGACGTCCTCGAGCTGCCGTGGGGGTTCGAGATCTACTCGCTGCTCACGCGCTGGAATCCGCTGAACCTGCGGCGCCCGGTTCCGCGCGCCGAAAGCGGGCGCAAGGTGCTCGTCGTCGGCATGGGGCCGGCCGGCTTCACGCTCGCGCATCACCTGCTCAACGAAGGGCACGCGGTCGTCGGCATCGACGGACTGAAGATCGAGCCGCTCGAGCCCGCTGCCAGCGGCGTGCGCGACGACGGCTCGCGCGTGCCCTTCGACGCGGTGCGCGACGTGCGCACGCTCTACGAGCCGCTCGACTCGCGCGTCATGGCCGGTTTCGGCGGCGTGGCCGAATACGGAATCACCGTTCGCTGGAACAAGAACTTCCTGAAGATCGTGCGCCTGCTGCTCGAGCGCCGCGCACGCTTCGCGCTCTACGGCGGCGTGCGCTTCGGCGGAACGCTCGGCGTCGACGACGCGCTCGCGCTCGGTTTCGACCACATCGCGCTGGCGATGGGCGCGGGCCGGCCGACGACGCTCGACATCCCGAACGGGCTCGCGCGCGGCGTGCGCACGGCGAGCGACTTCCTGATGGCGCTGCAGCTCACCGGCGCGGCGCGCGACGACTCGCTGGCGAACATGCAGTTGCGCCTGCCGGTCGTCGTGATCGGCGGCGGGCTGACGGCGATCGACACGGCGACCGAATCGCTTGCGTACTACCCGGTGCAGGTCGAGAAGTTCCTCGCGCGCCACGAGGCGCTCGTCGAGCGCTTCGGCGAACGCGAGGTACGCGCGCGCTGGCGACCCGAGGAAGCGCAGATCGCCGACGAGTTCCTCGCGCACGCACGGGCGATTCGCGCCGAACGCGACGCGGCGCGCGACGCAGGGCGCGCGCCGCGCATCGTCGAGCTGCTGCAGCAATGGGGCGGCGTCACGATCGCCTATCGCAAGCGACTCGTCGACAGCCCTTCGTACACGCTGAACCACGAGGAAGTGGGCAAGGCGCTCGAGGAAGGCATCCGCTTCGCCGAGTGTCTCGATCCGGTGCGCATCGACGTCGACGAGCACGGCGCGGCCGAATCGGTCGTGCTCGCGCGCCAGCGGCTCGACGCCGACGGGCGCTGGCACGCGCGGCCGGCGAGCGCCGGCGACGCCGCTTCGCCGGAAACGCACGACGACACGGTTCGCCTGCCGGTGCGCAGCCTCTTCATCGCCGCCGGAACGCAACCGAACACGGTGCTCGCGCGCGAGGATCCGACGCATTTCGCGCTCGACGGGAAATACTTCCGCGCGATCGACGCCGACGGCCGGCCGGTGCGGCCGGATCGCGGCAACGCCAAGCCGGAGGCGACGCACGTGCTGCTCGCGCAGACCGACGACGGGCGCTCGATCTCGTTCTTCGGCGACCTGCACCCGAGCTACTTCGGCAACGTGGTCAAGGCGATGGCGTCGGCGCGCTCGGGCCATCCGGTCGTCTGCCGCGAGCTCGATGCGCGCGCGCCGGCAAACGACGAGCGCTTCGACGCGTTCGCGGCGCGACTCGACGCGCTGCTGCGCCCGCGGGTCGAACGCGTCGAACGGCTGACGCCGACGATCGTCGAGGTGGTCGTGCGCGCACCGATGGCCGCGCGCCGTTTCCGCCCGGGGCAGTTCTACCGATTGCAGAACTTCGAGACGCGGGCGGCGCGTTCGAGCGCCGGCGCGCGTCCGACGACGCTTGCGATGGAAGGCCTCGCGCTCACCGGGGCCTGGGTCGATCGCGAGCGCGGCCTCGTCTCGACGATCGTGCTCGAGATGGGCGGCTCGTCCGACCTGTGCACCGACCTTCGCCCCGGCGAACCGGTCGTGCTGATGGGGCCGACCGGACACCCGACCGAGATCGCGGCCGGCGAAACCGTCGTGCTGGTCGGCGGCGG
>JAKFES010000119.1:0-5269 GCA_036675585.1 Burkholderiaceae bacterium | reverse complement strand
GAAGGGTGCGCGCGGCCCGGGACACCCGAGCTGCTGCGGTTTCTGGGTTTTTCGGCCGGATCGCTGTCGGAGCTCGATACGTTGATCGAGCTGGCACAGCGGCTCGGTTATCTGAGCGACACGAGGGAGCTGAGGGCGAAGCTGGACGATGTGAGCGGCATGTTGATGGGCTTGGAGTCGTCGATGCGTCATGGCAGCGGCTGACGCACCACCCTTCACCCTTCACCCATTAGCCTTCACGGAAAAATGAAGCGCGACTACTACGAGATCCTCGGTGTATCGAAGACGGCGAGCGACGACGAGCTGAAGAAGGCGTATCGCAAGCTCGCGATGAAATACCACCCGGACCGCAATCCGGACAGCCGGGACGCCGAGGCGCACTTCAAGGAAGCCAAGGAAGCGTACGAGATGCTGTCGGACCCGGCCAAGCGCGAGGCGTACGACCGCTTCGGGCACGCCGGTGTCGATCCGAACGCCGGCGGCTTCGCGGGCGCGCAGGGCTTCGGCGGCTTCGCCGACGTGTTCGGCGACATCTTCGGCGATATCTTCGGTGCGCAGCGCGCCGGCGGCGGGCGCAGCAACGTCTATCGCGGGGCCGATCTTCGCTATGCGATGGAGGTCACGCTCGAGCAGGCGGCAGCCGGCTACACGTCCGAGATCCGCGTGCCGAGCTGGGAGCATTGCGGCACCTGCCACGGCAGCGGCGCGAAGCCCGGGACGAAACCGAAGGTCTGCCAGAGCTGCGGCGGGCAGGGCTCGGTGCGCGTGCAGCAGGGCTTCTTCTCGATCCAGCAGACGTGCCCGACCTGCCACGGAAGCGGCAAGGTGATTCCCGAGCCGTGCACGGTGTGCGAAGGCGCCGGGCGCGTGAAGAAGAGCAAGACGCTCGAGGTGCAGATTCCGGCCGGCATCGACGACGGCATGCGGATCCGCTCGAGCGGCAACGGCGAGCCCGGTATCAACGGCGGGCCGCCCGGCGACCTGTACGTCGAGATCCGCGTGCGCGAGCACCCGGTGTTCAAGCGCGACGGCGACGACCTGCACTGCGAGGTGCCGGTGGCGATGACCATCGCGGCGCTGGGCGGCGTGATCGAGATCCCCACGCTGAGCGGCGGCGCCGAGATCGAACTGCCCGAAGGCACGCAGACGGGCAAGCAGTTCCGCTTGCGCGGCAAAGGCATCAAGGGGCTGCGCTCGAGCTACCCGGGCGATCTCTACGCGCACGTGCTCGTCGAGACGCCGGTGCGGATCACCGAGCGGCAGAAGGAGCTGTTGCGCGAGCTCGACGCTTCGCTGAAGGATCCGAAGCACAGTCCGCAGACGAAGAACTGGATGGATCGCGTCAAGGAATTCTTCCAGTGATCGCCGCGGGGCGCCGCGCGTGAAACTCACGTTCCTGGGCGCCGCCGACACGGTCACCGGGTCGCGCTTCCTGCTCGATACCGGCGCGGCGCGCCTGCTCGTCGACTGCGGGCTGTTCCAGGGATTCAAGAAACTGCGCGAGCGCAACTGGTCGCGCTTTCCGCTGGCGCCCGACACGATCGATGCGCTCGTGCTCAGCCACGCGCACCTCGATCACAGCGGGTACGTGCCGGCCCTCGTGCGCGACGGATTCCGCGGCCCGGTGCTGTGCACCGAAGGCACGCGCGAGCTGTGCGCGATCCTGCTGCGCGACAGCGCGCGGCTGCAGGAAGAAGAGGCCGAGTTCGCCAACCGGCACGGATACTCGCGGCACGCGCCCGCGCTGCCCCTGTACGGAACGGCGGACGCCGAGCGCGCGCTCGCGCGCCTGCGCTGCCTCGACTTCGACGAACCCTTCGATCTCGTCGACTCGATCCGAGGCCGCTTCGTTGCCGCCGGTCACCTGCTCGGCGCCGCCAGCGTCGTGCTCGAGCGCGGCCATCGCTCGCTCGTGTTCAGCGGCGACGTCGGCCGCGACGACGACCTCGTGATGCGCGCGCCGCGCGTGCCCGAGTCGGCCGATACGCTCGTCATCGAGTCGACCTACGGCGATCGCCGCCACGGCTCGCTCGACGACGCGATCGCACTTCTCGGCCGGGTCATCCGCGACACCGCCGCGCGCGGGGGCACCGTGCTGATTCCGTCGTTCGCCGTCGGTCGCGCACAATCGCTGCTGGTGGCGCTGCACCGGCTGCGCGAGGCGGGCACGATTCCCGAACTGCCGATCTACCTCGACAGCCCGATGGCGGTCGACGCGACGCGCCTGTATCGGCGCTTCAACCGCGACCACCGCCTCGACGATGCGCAGTGCGAAGCGATCTACCGCAGCGTGCACTTCATCACGACGCCCGAGGAGTCGAAGGCGCTCGCGCGACTGCGCATGCCGGCCGTTCTCGTGTCGGCCAGCGGCATGGCGACCGGCGGTCGCGTGTTGCATCACCTCAAGCGCCTGCTGCCCGATCCCGGGAATCACATCGTCTTCGCCGGCTTCCAGGCGGGCGGCACGCGGGGCGCGCACCTCGTCGGCGGGGCGCGCGAGGTGAAGATCCACGGCGCATGGCACGCGGTGAACGCGTCGGTGACCCAGCTCGACGGGTTCTCCGCGCATGCCGACGCCGACGAGCTCCTCGACTGGATGCGCCGGCTGCGGCGGGCGCCGCAGCAGGTGTACGTCGTGCACGGCGAGCCCGAGGCGGCCGACCGGCTGCGCTTTCGGATCGCCGACGAGCTGGGCTGGCGGGCGCGCGTTCCCGAGCACCTCGAGAGCGTCGAAGTTCCGCTGTAGCGATCGCCGGCGGCCCGACACTGGTACATTCGGGCGATGGATTCCGTCGCGTTTCGCCGTCCGGTCGGCCAGGGTAAAGGCCGGCAAGTCCTGCCCGAGGCGCGCGCGCGCATCGAGGCGCTGTTCGAAGGCCGGCCGATGCGCCGCGACCTGCTGATCGAGCACCTGCACCGCATCCAGGACGCCGAAGGCCATCTCGACGCCGCGATGCTCGCCGCGCTCGCCGAGCGCATGAAGCTGTCGCAGGCCGAGGTCTTCGAGGTGGCGAGCTTCTATCACCATTTCGACATCGTGCTCGAGGGCGAGACGCCGCCGCCGGCGCTCACGGTCCGCGTCTGCGACTCGCTGTCGTGCCGGCTCGCCGGTGCGCAGTCGCTGATCGAGTCGCTGTGCGCGCGACTGGGCCGCGAGGTGCGCGTCCAGCCGGTGCCGTGCGTCGGGCGCTGCGCGCAGGCGCCGGTCGCGGTCGTCGGACAGCGTCCAGTAGCGCCGGCGAGCGTCGGCGTCGTCGAGGCGGCCGTTGCCGACGGGGCGCGCGAATGCCCGCTCCCGGACCCGTGTCGCGGGGCGATCCCGGGGCACGGCGACTATGCCGCATACCGGCGCGCGGGCGGCTACGGGCAGCTCGCGCGCGTCGTCGACGGCGCGCTCGCGCACGACGCGGTGCTCGGCGAACTCGAATCGTCGTCGCTGCGCGGGTTGGGGGGCGCCGGCTTTCCGGTCGCGCGCAAGTGGCGCGCGGTCGCCGCGTACGCCGGCCCGCGCATGCTCGTCGTCAACGCCGACGAAGGCGAACCGGGCACCTTCAAGGACCGCCATTACCTCGAGCGCGCGCCGCACCGGATGCTCGAAGGCATGCTGATCGCCGCGGCGGTCGTCGGCTGCGACGCGTGCTACGTCTATCTGCGCGACGAATACGCCGGGGTGCGCGCGCTGCTCGAACGCGAGCTCGACGCGTTGCGCGCGAATCCGCCGGTCGACGGCTGGACGATGCCGCGCATCGAGCTGCGGCGCGGTGCCGGCGCCTACATCTGCGGCGAGGAAAGTGCGCTGATCGAGTCGATCGAGGGCAAGCGCGGGATGCCGCGGCTGCGGCCCCCCTATGTCGCCGAGGTCGGGCTGTTCGGGCGTCCGACGCTCGCGCACAACGTCGAGACGCTGCACTGGATTCCGGAGATTCTCGAACGCGGCGCGTCGTGGTTCGCGGCACACGGGCGCCGCGGCCGCCGCGGCCTGCGCACCTTCTCGGTGTCGGGCCGGGTGCGCGAACCGGGGGTCAAGCTCGCGCCGGCCGGCATCAGCCTGCGCGAGCTGATCGACGAGCACTGCGGCGGCATGGCGCCGGGGCACGCGCTGTATGCATGGCTGCCCGGCGGTGCGTCGGGCGGGATCCTGCCCGCATCGCTCGCCGACGAGCCGCTCGATTTCGATACGCTGCAGGCGCACGGCGCCTTCATCGGATCGGCCGGCGTCATCGTGCTCTCGCAGCACGATTCGGCCGCCGACGCCGCGCGCAACCTGATGGCGTTCTTTCGCGACGAGTCGTGCGGCCAGTGCACGCCGTGCCGCGTCGGCACCGCGAAAGCGCTCGACCGGATGCAGGCCGCGCAATGGGACGCCGGGCTGCTCGACGAGTTGTCGGGGGCGATGGTCGACGCATCGATCTGCGGGCTCGGCCAGGCTGCACCCAACCCGATGCGCTCGGTGCTGCGCTGGTTCGCGCACGAGGTGGCAGACCGATGAACCCGGCTCTTCGGGACGGTGCGGGTGCGCACGGCGCAGTCGCCGAGCGCGGGGTCGCGTTCGAGCTCGACGGACGGCGCATCGAGGCGCACGACGGCGAGACGATCTTCGAGGCGGCACGACGCCACGGCACCGAAATCCCCAACCTGTGCCGGCAGGAAGGCTATCGGCCCGACGGCAATTGCCGCGCGTGCGTCGTCGAGATCGACGGCGAGCGCGTGCTCGCGCCGTCGTGCTGCCGCGCGCCCACGTCCGGAATGAAGGTGCGCAGCGCCAGCGAGCGCGCGCGCGCCGCGCAGCGCATGGTCGTCGAGCTGTTGCTCGCCGACGCGCCGCCGACGCCGCGCCGGGAAGACTCGGCGCTCGCGCAATGGGCCGATGCCCTCGGCGTGCACGGCTCGCGTTTCGCGCCGCGCGCGCAGCCGGCGGCCGATTTCAGCCACCCGGCGATCGCCGTGCAGCTCGACGCGTGCATCCAGTGCACGCGCTGCGTGCGCGCGTGCCGCGAGGAACAGGTCAACGACGTGATCGGCTACGCCGGGCGCGGAGACCGTTCGCGCATCGTGTTCGATTTCGGCGATCCGATGGGGGCGTCGAGCTGCGTCGGCTGCGGCGAATGCGTGCAGGCGTGCCCCACCGGCGCGCTGATGCCCAGGCTGCTGGCGGGCGTCGGCGACGCGTCGAGCGGCGGGCACGACGGCGCGCTTTCCGCCGACGTCGCGCCGCGCGCGGCCGAACGGCGCGTCGATTCGTTGTGTCCGTTCTGCGGCGTCGGCTGCC
>JAKFES010000156.1:0-5381 GCA_036675585.1 Burkholderiaceae bacterium | reverse complement strand
GCGGCGCGCAACGCGCGACGGGCGTGCCGGCGCACGTCCCGCCGGAGGCTGCACCCGGGCCGTTCGTCGGACGGTGTTGCCGATGACCCGACCCTCGGCGTGGCGCGGGTGGAGCATGGGCGGCGGCGTCGGTACCATCGACGCACCGCCCGTCATGATGGGGACGCCACCGCCTCCAGGTAGCGCTTTCGAACCCGATGTCCAATCCATTGCCCGAACCGGGGATCGCCTCGGTGAAGCGCTACCAGATTCCGGTCGAGAGTCTGCAGTCGGGCATGTTCGTCGCCGAACTCGATCGCCCGTGGCTCGACACGCCGTTCCTGCTCCAGGGGTTCCTCGTCGATAGCCAGATCGAGCTCGACACGCTACGCAAGTACTGCCGGTACGTGTACGTCGACCTGGAGCTTTCGAGCTCGTCGCTCGCCGGCGCGATCCGGGCGGCGGAACTGGCCGACGAGCCGGCACCGATCCCGCCGGCGCCCGCACCGCTGCGCTTCGACACCGTGCTCGACGAGAAGGCCGCGCCGGAAGCGCGTCCGGCGCGCCCGGTGCGCATCCGCTCCGACGTGAAAATCAGCCGGCACACGCGCGAACGCTTCCGCGACTTCATTCGCGCGACCGCCGTCGCGCCGACCCGCAGCGACACCGACGCCTCGATGTGGAGCCGCGCGCTCGACTGGCTTCGACCGGGCCGGCCGACCCGGCCCGGCGGCGGCCGATCGCGCAGCGCGCCGGTCGACGCGCGCGCGACGCTCCGCGGGCAGTTGCCGGCGGGCATCGAGCTGCGCCGCTACGACGACCGCGCACCGCTGGAAGCCGAGCTGCCGCGCGCGCGCGTTGCCTTCGGCGGCGGCGAGCGCGCACTCGAGATGCTGGTCTCCGACGTGCGCAACGGCCGCGGCCCCGACGTGAGCGAGGTCGGCGAAGCCGTCGACGAGATCGTCGACAGCATGGTCGACAATCCCGACGCGCTGATGTGGGTCGCGCGGCTTCGCGAGGAAAGCGTCGAGGCCTACCAGCACGGCGTCAAGGTCGCGCTGTACCTGATCGCGCTCGGGCGCCATCTCGGCTTTCCGCGACCCGAGCTGTCGCACCTCGGCATGATCGGCATGCTCGCCGACGTCGGCAAGACGCTGCTGCCGCGCGCGCTGCTCGAGAAGCCCGGCATGCTCGCGCCGGCCGAATACCATATCGTCAAGGAGCACGTGCGCCTCGGTCTCGAGGCGCTGTCCTCGAGCGTGCGGCTCGCGCCCGCGATCGTCGAGGGCATCGCGCAACACCACGAGCGGCTCGACGGCTCGGGCTACCCGAAGGGGCTGCGCGACGACGAGATCGGCGTCTACGGCCGGATGGCGGCGATCGCCGACAGCTTCGCCGCGCTGATCACGGCGCGCACCTACGCGAACGCGTGCGCGCCGCAGGACGCGCTGATGAACCTGTACGAATGGGCCGGAACGTCGTTCCACGAACCGCTCGTCGAGCAGTTCGTCCAGGCGGTGGGCATCTTCCCCGTGGGCAGCTTCGTCGAGCTGTCCAACGGCGAGGTCGCCGCAGTGCTCGCCCACAACCGGGTGCGCCGGCTCGAGCCGCGCGTGCTCGTCCTCACGGCGCCCGACAAGGCACCGCTGCCGACACCGTTCGAACGCGATCTGCTCAAGCGGCCGAAATCGGCCGAGACCGGCCGCATCCGCATCGTGCGCGGTCTCGCAGCCGGGGCATACGGGCTGCGGCTGCACGATTACTACGCGCGCGACGGGCTCGGCACGGCGGTCGAAGCCTGAGCGCGCCGGCGCGATGACCGACGACCGACGCAATCCGGGCCTGCGTCCGGCGGGATGCGAAACGACGCGCGAGCGGGCGCCCGCTCGCCTGCTGGCCGAACTCGAGTATGCCTCGGCGACCGCCGACGGCACCCGCGCGGTCGTGCTGGTGGTCGCGCTGAACCGTTCCGACCGCCTCGAGGCGCTCACGCGCAGCCCGTCCGATCGGCCGGTACTCGGCGAGATCGGCCGGCGCATCGAATCGGTGCTGCGCCCCGTCGACCGCTACGCGTTCGCCTCGCGCGAGGAAGTCTGGGTGCTGCTGCCCGAGCTGGCCAGCGAATCGCTCGCCGAGCTCGCCAGCCATGCGCTGATCCAGGCGCTGTCGACACCGATCCGGGTTGCCGGCAAGAGCCTCCCGGCACGGCTTCGGCCTTCGGTGGGCGGCGCCTGGGCTCCGGCGGGATCGGCGCCCGAAGCGATGACGCTGCTGGCGGCCGCTTCCGATGCCGCCGCACAGTCGCTGGGCCGAGCCGATCACGTGCGCATCCTGCGCGTGAACGACGACCACGCATCGGGGCTGCGCCGGCACGAGCTGGAACGCGACCTGCACGATGCGCTCGCGAACAACGAGCTCGAGGTGCATTTCCAGCCGCAGGTCGACCTGCGCAGCGGACGCTGCGCTTCGGCCGAAGCGCTGATCCGCTGGAAACGCGCCGACGGGCGTACGGTGAACGCGTCGACGATCGCCTCGATCTGCGAGGAACGCGGACTGATCTTCGAGCTGACGCGCTTCACGATGAACACCGGCCTGCGCCACGTGGCCGAGTGGAACGCCCAGGGGCTCGATCTCTCGATCGCGATCAATCTGTCGGCGCTCACCTTCGGCGAAGCGGCGCTGCCCGAACTCGTCGCGCACGCGCTGTCGATCTGGACCGTCGCGCCCGACCGGCTCACGCTCGAGCTGACCGAGAGCGCACTGATCCGCAACGAACACTCGGCGATCGAGCTCGCCGGCGAGTTGCGCGCGCTCGGCTGCCGGCTGTCGATCGACGATTTCGGCACCGGGTATTCGTCGCTGAGCTACCTGCACCGATTTCCGCTCGACGAGCTCAAGATCGACCAGAGTTTCGTGCGCGCCATCGCGTCGGGGCGCAACGACCGCCGCATCGTGCGCGCGCTGGTCGAACTCGCGCACGCCTTCGAACTGACGACGGTCGCCGAGGGCGTCGAGAACGCGTTCATGGAGACGGCGCTGCGCGAGCTCGGCTGCGATCTCGCGCAGGGCTTTCATCTCGCGCCCGCGCTGCCGGCCGATGCGTTTCGGGAATGGTGCGTGAACCGCAACGCCGCGCCCGTGCTCACGAACGCCGGATCGAGCGCGACTCCGTGACGATCGCGTCGAGCGGCCGGTCGTGGGCGGCGGCTTCGAAGCCGTGCAGCTCGCACCCGTCGTATGCGACCCCGACCGCCGGCAGGCCACGAGCGGCCAGGGTACGGTCGTAGTGGCCACCGCCGTAGCCGAGCCGGTATCCGCGCACGTCGAAGCCCACGCAGGGAACGACGAGCAGCCCCGGTGCGACCACGTCGAACGGCTCGGGCACCGGGATCGCGAAGCGCCCCGCACGCAGTTCGGCGTCGTCGTGCCAACGGCCGAATTCGAGCGCGCCGTCGGCGCCGATGCGCGGCAGCGCCAGCCGGCGGCCACCGTGCAGCCAATGTGCGTAGCACGATGCGAGGTCCGGCTCGTCGCGAATCGGCCAGTACACGCCGAGCACGTCGATGGCGTCGTACGGGGGTGCGCCGAGCAACTCGACGAGACGCCGTGCGATCGCCGGGTCGGCGTTCGCCCGAAGCTGCGCACGGTGTTCGCCGCGCCATCGAATCAAAGTGTTGCGCGCATGAGTTCGAGTAATTTCGTCGACGATGCGCATGATATGCTCGGGCGCGGTGCCCGGGGCACCGAACGAAACGTTGGGGCAGTGGGCAAGGCGGCGATGAAACACCGGATCGCGTTGGCGGCGATTGTAGGACTGATCGGTCTCTCGGTGCTGTTGCCGGCCGAAGCGCAGAAACGCCGTCCGGAGACACCCGCCGCGACGGCCGTGGTCCCCAGCGTCGACGACGCGTTCGTCGCGGCGCACGAAGCGTTCACCAAGAACGACCCGGTTCGCTTCGAGGCGGCTGCCGCGCACGCGCAGGCCCACCCGCTCGCGGTATACCTCGAATACTGGCGGCTGCGCCTGCGGCTGCAGGCGCCGAATCCCGATGCGTACTCGGGCGCCGCCGACGCCGACGTCCTCGCTTTTCTCCAACGGCATCCCGGCACGCTCGTCGCCGACCTGCTCAGCCGCGACTGGATGCTCAACCTGGGCCGGCGCGGCGAATGGGCGCTGTTCGACGCGCAGTACGAAAACTGGATCCTGCGCGACGACGACGAAGCGCACTGCTATGCGTCGCTCGGCCGCGTGCAGCGCGGACTGCCGGCACCGAAGGCGCGCCCGACGCTGTTCTCGGTGCGCACCTTCAGCGAAGGCTGCGCGGCGCTGCTCGATGCGCAGGTGCGCACCGGCGCCTTCACGCGCGCCGATCTCGTCGACCGACTGCTCGTCGCGCTCGAGACGAACTCGCCCGACGCCGTGCGCCGCGTCGCCGAGCAACTCGCGCTCGAGGCGCGCGCCGTCGACCTCGCGCTGTCCCGTCCGTCGAAAGCGCTCGCCCGCAAGCCCGAGCGCGAGATCGCGCTGATCGCGCTGTCGCGGCTCGCACGCAGCGATCCCGCCAAAGCGATCGAGACGCTGCCCGCGCTGGGCAAGCGCCTGCGCCCGGCCGATCGCGCGTTCGTGCGCTCGCAGGCGGCCGCCTCGGCGATGCGCGAGCTCGACCCGCGCGCGCTCGAATGGACGCGCGCGTCGCTCGATGCACCGGCCACCGACGCCACGTGGGTCTGGCTGGCGCGGGCGGCGCTGCGCGAACACGACTGGAAGACGCTGCGGGCGGTCGTCGCCCGGATGAGCGAAGCCGGCCAGCGCGACGCTGCGTGGATCTACTGGATCGCGCGCGCCGAGCGCGAAGCCGGCCATCCCGAGAAGGCCGACGCGATGCTCGGCCCGATCGCCGGCCAGTTCACGTTCTACGGGCAACTCGCCGCCGAGGATCTGGGCACGCTCACCGCGCCGCCGCCCAGTGCGCTCGCCGCCACCGACGAGGAGCTCGCGGAAGCGTCGAGCAACCCGGGTTTCGGGCGCGCACTGCGGTTCTACGCGCTGGGACTGCGTTTCGAAGGCAACCGCGAGTGGAATTTCCAGCTGCGCGGCATGAGCGACCGCCAATTGCTCGCCGCCGCGCGCTGGGCGTGCAGCCAGCAGGTGCTCGACCGCTGCGTGAACACCGCCGACCGGACGCGCGAGCAGCACGATTTCGCGCTGCGTTTCATCTCGCCGTTCCTCGACCAGATGAAGCCGGTCGCCGCGAGCGCGGATCTCGACCCGGCGTGGATCTACGGGTTGATCCGCCAGGAGTCGCGCTTCATCATGGATGCGCGCTCGTGGGCGGGCGCGCAAGGACTGATGCAGATCATGCCGGCCACGGCGCGATGGATCGCGAAGAAGCTCGGCGAAC
>JAKFES010000157.1:0-5382 GCA_036675585.1 Burkholderiaceae bacterium | reverse complement strand
GGGTGAGCACCGACGGGGCGACGTGGCTGTCGGTCGGCTCGGTCGGCGGTTCGACTTCGGGCGTCGACCTCGACGCGTTCGGTTTCGGCCCGGACTTCGCCTTCGGCTGGGTGCGTCTGCAGGACGATCCGAACGCCGACGGGCAGAGCGGGGCGACGGTCGGCGCCGACATCGACGCCGTCGGCGCGATCAGCACGCGCCAGGTCGGCACGGTGCCGCTTCCCGGCACGCTCGCCTTGCTCGGCATGGGTCTCGTCGCGGCGGGCGCGCGGCTTCGTCGCCGCGCCTGATCGGCTGACCCCCCGCCGGGCGCACGCCGCGGCTCAGCGCACCGGCGCGCGTTCGAGCAATCGCACCAGCGTGGCGAGCGCGCGGTTCGCCGGTGTCGGCACGCCGAGTGCGGCGCCGCGTTTCGCGACGTAGCCGTTCAGCGAGTCGATCTCGGTGAGCCGGCCGCGCGCGAGGTCCTGCTCCATCGACGAGCTGGCCTCGCGCATCGCTTCGCCGAGCCGCATCGCGGCGTCGTACGTCGTGTCGGCGTCGGCGATCGCGACGTCGTCGGCGCGGGCGACCGCGATGCATTCGTCGATGATCTCGCGCATCAGCGCGCGTACGGCGGCGTCGTCGATCATCGTGCCGTAGCGCGCCCGGGTGAGCGCCGAGATCGCGTTGTACGCGCAGTTCGTGACGAGCTTCTCCCACAGCGCGGCGCGCACGTCGGCTTCGATGCGGCACGGCACGCCGGCGCGCTCGAAGACGCGCGCGACCGCGCCCGCGCGAGGCGAGGGCTGCCGCGCGGCCGGGTTCGCGGCCTCGTCGGGTCGACGGCCGTATTCGCCGACGACGAGGTCGCCGCGCCCCGCGTGCCGCAGGTGCCCCGGGCCGGCCATCGACACGGCCACGTAGACGACGGTACCCAGCGCATCGATTCCGGCTTCGCGCAGGCGCTCGACGTTGTCGACGCCGTTCTGCAGGCTGGCGACGACGGCGTCGGGGCGCAGCAGCGGTGCGATTTCGCGCGCGCCGTTTTCGGTGTCGCGCGTCTTCACGCAGAACAGCACGAGGTCGGCGTTTCGCACCGCATCGGCGCCGGTGTGTGCGTCGACGCGGACGTTTCGCCGCGTGCCGGCGCTTTCGAAGACGATTCCGTTGCGCCGGATCGCCTCGACGTGCGCAGCGCGGCCGATCAGCGTGACCGGCGTGCCGGCTTCGGCGAGCTTCGCGCCGAAATAGCAGCCGACGGCGCCGGCACCGTACACCGCCACGCGCGGCGGTCGTTCGTCGCTCCAGTTCGGGAAAGGCAAGACAGCACGCTCCGTGAAAAGATGCGGCCGATGGTAATCGGCTTCTACGGATTGCGCAGCCCTTCGTCGAGCGAACGGATGATCGGGTAGAGCAGGTACGAGATGATCGTGCGGTCGCCGAACACGACTTCGGCGGTGAGCGTCATCCCGGGCAGGAAGCGGATCTCGGTGGACGTGCCGTCGAGCGCGGCGTTCTCGAGCGTCACGCGCGCGAGATAGAACGCTTCGCGCCCCGAGGCCTGCGCCGGTTCGTCGCCCGCGGGCGTGCGCACGAACGAGTCCTCGCTCACCGTGCGCACCCGGCCCTGGACGACGCCGTAGCGCTGGAACGGAAAGGTGTCGAGCTTGATGCGTGCGCGATCGCCGGCGCGGATGTAGCTGATGTAGCGGGCGTCGATCTGCACCTCGGCCTCGAGCGGCGCATCGAGCGGCACGAGCGTGAGCAGCGGTTCGGCCTCCTTGAGCACCGACCCGGTCGAGCGTTTGGCGATCTCCTGGACCACCGCGTCGACCGGCGCGGTCACGACGGTGAGCTCGGATTTGCGCTGCGCCTTGCGCAGCTGGTCGGCCGCCGCGTCGCGGTCGCGCTTGACCACCACCAGCTCTTCCATCACCTTCCCGCGCCAGTCGCGCGCGAACGCGCTGCGGTCGGCTTCGAGCTTGGCGATCTCGCGCACCAGCTGGCCCGAGCTGTTGAGCAGTTGCTCGAGGTCGCGTTCGGTCTCGAGGCGATCGCGCTGCGTCTCGAGGACCTTCATTCTCGGCACGTAATTGCCGTTGCCCAGCGATTCGTGCATCTGCTGGATCTCGAGCGTCTTCTTCAGCCGCTCGCGCAGCACGACCTCTTCGCGCTTGTTGCCCGCAACGGCGGCCTTCAGGCGTGCGATGTTCTGGTCGAGCGATTCGAGCCGCGACGCCAGGTTGGCGCGCCGCTCCTCGAACAGCCGCGACTGCAGGAGCTCCTCGGCGTTGGCGGGCGATTCGGCGGGGAGCCGGGCGCCCGCCAGTTCGGCCTCGAGCCGTCTGGTCTGCGCGTCGAGGCTGGCGTGGCGCACGCTCAGTTGCGACAGGTCGGAGCTGGCGAAGGTCGGATCGAAGCTCGCGAGCCGGGTGCCTTTCTTCACGATCTGCCCGACCTGCACCTCGATGCTGCGGATCATCGCCGGCTCGAGCGGTTGCACGACGATCGTCGGCGTCGTGGTGATCAGCTTGCCGCGGCCGACCACGATGCGATCGATCCGTGCGAGCGAAGCCCACGTGACCGCCACCAGCAGCAGCGCGGCGAGCACGTAGAGCGTCGCCCGCGCCGGCCACGGCATCGGTTCGTTCTCGATCGTCTCCGCCTCGGACAGGAAGCCGGCGCGGTCGGCGGCGGCGCGAAAGGAGGGATCGCTGTGCATGCGGGCCACCGCGCTACAGGTGTTTCGTCTGCTGGCGCCACAGACGCTGGTAGATCGGGCAGCGTTGCACCAGCTCCGCGTGCGGGCCGACGTCGACGATCCGGCCCTGGTCGAGCACGACGATGCGATCGCACTGGACGAGCGTGGTCAGCCGGTGCGAGACGAGCAGGACCGTGCGCCCGGCGCGGATGCGTCCGAGGTGCGCGAGAAAGATCGCCTCGCTCTCCGGGTCGAGTGCGCTCGTCGCCTCGTCGAGGATGAGGAAGCGCGGCTGCGTGAGCAGCGCGCGCGCGATCGCCAGGCGCTGCTTCTGGCCGCCGGAGAAGTTCTCCGCGTTCTCTTCGATCGTCGTGTCGAAGCCTTGCGGCAGGCGCTCGATGAATTCGTGCGCGCCCGCGATCTGGGCGGCGGCCACCACTTCGTCCATGGTGGCCCACGGCTTCGTCGCCGCGATGTTCTCGCGCACCGAGCCGCGGAACAGGAAACTGTCCTGCAGCACGGCGCCGATGTTGCGGCGCAGGTGCGGCAGGTCGAGCTCGCGGATGTCGATGCCGTCGAAGCGGATGACGCCGTCCTGCACCGGGTAGAGCCCCTGCATCAGGCGCGTGAGCGTCGTCTTGCCCGATCCGCTTCGGCCGACGATGCCGATCAGCGAACCCGGCGGGATGCGCAGCGAGACCTGGTCGACGACCGGCGTGCCGATGCCCGAATAGCGGAAACTGACCCGGTCGAGCTCGACGGCACCGGTCAGTCGCGGGGTGAGCCCGGACGTGCGGCGCTGCTCCGACGGATGGTTCATCACCGTTCCGAGCATGCGCACCGACAGCGCGGTTTCCTGGTACTCCTGCACCAGCGAGACGATCTGCACGAGCGGGGCGACCACGCGTCCGGAGAACATCTGGAACGCGATCAGCGCACCGATCGTCAACTGGTGATCGAACACCGCCTGCGCGCCGAAGGCGATGATCGCCACGATCATCGCCCGTTCGAGAAAGCCGGTGGCCGCCTGCGCCGAGATGCCGATCGTGCCGACGCGAAAATTCGTCCGGATCGCCGCCGCCGTTCGATCGTCCCACTTGCGCCGCTGGATCGGCTCGATGGCCAGCGTCTTGACGGTGCGCATCCCGTGGATGGCCTCGACCAGCATCGCCTGCTTCTCGGCCTCGGCGTTGTACAGATCGAGCAGCCGCCGCCGGAACGGTCCGATCATCGAGGCCACGATCGCCGCGATCGCGGCGGCGAAGACCAGCACGACGCCGGTGAGCTTCGCGCTGTAGAAGAACAGCACCGGCACGACGACCAGCAGTGCGCACGCGTCGAGCAGCGTGAGGAAAAGCCGTCCGGTGAGGAACTGGCGGATTCTCTCGGCCTGCTGCATGTGGCGCACGACGACGCCGGCCGAGCACCGTTCGAAATAGTCGATCGGCAGCGACAACAGGTGGCCGAAGGTTCGCATCGCCAGCCGCAGGTCGATCTTGTTGGAGGCATGCAGCAGCAGGTACTGGCGCACGAACCCGAATGCGGATTCGAACAGCAGCGCGAACATCACGCCGACGGTGAGCACGTAGAGCGTCGAGGCGCTTTCGTGCGCGACGACCTTGTCGATCACGAGCTGGATGAAGATCGGAACCGCGAGCGCGACGACGTAGAGCGCGAACGTTCCGATCACGACGTCGCGAAACGCGCGTTCCTGGCGCAGGAACTCGGGGATGAACCAGCGCAGTCCGAACGGTTGCTGCGGATCGGCGAGCCGATAGTCGCGCCGGACGAACACGACGTCTCCGGCCCAGCGTTCGCGCAAGCGCTCGGGCTCGAGCGGGAAGACGCTGTCGCGGCCGGCGAGCGGATCGTAGATCGACAGGCGAACGCCTTCGGGCGTGTCGTGGATGCCCGCCACGACGACGCTGTTGCCGTTGTCGAGCCGCGCGACGAGGGGGCACGCCGGGCCCGAGGCGAGCAGGCGCTCGAAAGCGAGGTGCTCGGTGCGCGCGCGCAGGCCGAGCTTGCGCGCGAGGTCGGCGAGCTGCCTCGGGTCGGGATCGTGCGCCGCAAGACCGTGCTCGAGGACGAGCTTGTCGCACGAGGTCGACAGGCCGAAGTGCGCCGCCACGGCGACCAGGCAGTGCAGCGCGGTATGGCCCGCGGGTTCGGCGTCGTGCGGCTGCGCTGCTTCGGCAGCGTTGCTCTCGAGCGTTGCGTCCGAGGTGGAGGCGAGATCCGCGAGCCCGGATTCGGCAGCGCTCATTCGCGTGAAACGCTATGGCGGGCGACGACGATCGCTCAGGCGTGGCCGGGTGGAAAATTCGGCGAGCCGTGCGCCTTGGCGGCCGCCTTGCCGGGCGCCGGTTCGACGCGCCGCACGGCGCCCCCCTGTACCAGTTCGCGCGCCACGCGATCGATCAGGTCGCGTGCGTTCATGAAGCTCTCGAGCGTCAGGATGATGCGCTGCCGATGCACCGGCCGGGGATTGCCGTCGGCGTCCTTCTCGGAGGGCGACGCCGTGAAGGTGTCGATGCGGACGGTCGGTCCGGTGACGGTGATCTCGCTGATGCCGTCGATGAACACTTCGTCGTGCATGGCCGCCTCCCGTGCGGACACGTTACCGCCTCGTGCGCCGCAGCGCTTCATCCGAATGAAGGATGGCGCACGCTGACAGCCTCCCTATCATCGGTCCGGAG
>JAKFES010000160.1:0-5383 GCA_036675585.1 Burkholderiaceae bacterium | reverse complement strand
GACGCCGAGCGGATATCCCGCGTAGATGTAGAAGACGCACGCGAGCAGGAACCAGAACCCGATCTCGGCCCACATGACGAGTCCCTCCCCGCCGGACGGGTGCTGCAACGAGCCGCGAGCCAGACACGGCGTCTTGCGCCGCTCGGAAGCTGCTGCGACTCGGACATCGGCGCACGGCCATCGTAGACAACAGATGGCGCTCTCACATCACCCATTTGAGAGAAGCACTGCGCGACCTCGACGCCTATTCTCTTTCGACGACGACATCGAGAAGGAAGCGCGAAATGGTGCGGATCGCAACCGTCGGTTACGGCTACTGGGGCCCGAACGTGGCGCGCAATCTCGCCGAGGTCGAGGGGGCGTGCGTAGCCGCGGTCGTCGACCAGGACCCTGCGCGCCTGCAGCTCGCCGCGCGCCGGTTTCCGGGCGCGCGCCTCGAGCGCGAGCTGGGCGCGGTGCTGTGCGATCCGGACATCGACGCGGTCGCGATCGCCACGCCGGTGGCATCGCATTACGCGCTCGCGATCGCTTCGCTGCGCGCCGGCAAGCACGTGCTGGTCGAGAAACCGATGACCGAGACCGCCGAGCAATCGCGTCGGCTCGTCGACGAGGCCCATCGCGTCGCACGCGTGCTGATGGTCGACCACACGTTCGTCTACACGGGCGCCGTGCGCCGGATCGCCGAGCTGGTGAAAAACGGCGAGATCGGCCGCGTCTACTACTACGACGCGCTGCGCATCAACCTGGGGATCTTCCAGTCCGACGTCAACGTCGTCTCCGACCTCGCCGTGCACGACCTCGCGGTGCTCGATCACCTGCTCGACGAATCGCCGTCGGCCGTGTGCGCGAACGGAATCAGTCATTTCCCCGGAACGCCGGAGAACATGGCGTACCTGAATCTCTTCTATCCGTCCGGTGCGATCGCGCACGTGAACGTCAACTGGCTCGCGCCGGTGAAGATCCGCCAGACGCTGATCGGCGGCAGCCGGAAGATGATCGTCTACGACGACATGGAGCCGAGCGAGAAGGTCAAGGTCTACGACAAGGGCGTGAGCCTCGTCGACGACCCCGAGCGCGTGTACACGATGCGGGTCGGCTACCGGGCGGGCGACATGTGGGCGCCGAAGATCGACGTGACCGAAGCGTTGCGCACCGAGTGCGCCCATTTCGTGCACTGCGTCGAATGCGGCGAAACGCCGATCACCGACGGCGAGTCGGGGTTGCGTGTCGTCGAGGTCATCGAGGCCGCGACGCGCTCGATGCGCACCCGCGGACAGCGGATCGAATTGCCGGCGCGCAGCGCGCCGCACGCCGCGGAGGCGCTCGGGTGATCCCCTTTCTCGACCTCCACGCGCAATACCGGACGATCCGCGGCGAGATCGACGAAGCGATCCACCGCGTGCTCGAAAGCACCGAGTTCATTCTCGGCAGCGAAGTGCAGGCCTTCGAGCACGAGTTCGCCGCGTATTGCGGGACGCGCCACGGCGTCGCGGTCAACAGCGGGACGAGCGCGCTGCACCTGGCGTTGCTGGCCGCCGGCGTGGGCCCGGGCGACGAGGTGATCACCGTCCCGTTCACGTTCGTCGCGACCGTCGCCGCCATCGGATACACCGGGGCGACGCCGCGCTTCGTCGACGTCGACCCGCGCACGCTCACGATGGACCCCGGGCGCCTGGAGCGCGCGATCACCGCGCGCACGAAAGCGGTGATTCCGGTTCATCTGTACGGCCATCCGGCCGACCTCGATCCGATCGTCGAGGTGGCGCACGCGCGCGGGGTGAGCGTCGTCGAGGACGCCGCGCAGGCGCACGGCGCGCGCTACCGGGGGCGTCGCGTCGGCAGCGTGGGCGAGTTCGGCTGCTTCAGCTTCTACCCCGGCAAGAACCTGGGCGCCTACGGCGAAGGCGGACTGGTGCTGACCGACGACGACGAGCACGCGCGCACGCTGCGGATGCTGCGCGACTGGGGCGCCGAGCAGAAATACCGGCACGTGCTGCGCGGGTTCAATTACCGGATGGACGGCATCCAGGGCGCGATCCTGCGCGTCAAGCTGCGCCGACTCGACGAATGGACGCAGGCACGGCGCGCGCTCGCTGCCTGCTACGAACGGCGGCTCGCCGATTCGCCGGCACGACTGCCGGAAAACGCGCCCGATTGCGAGCCCGTCCACCACGTATACGCGATCCGCACCGGGCAGCGCGACGACCTGCGGGCGGCGCTCACCGCCCGCGGCATCGGAACCGGCATCCATTACCCGTCGCCGGTTCACCTGCTGCCGGCCTACGCCGACCTGGGCCTCGCGCGCGGCGCGTTTCCGAACGCCGAAGCGGCCGCCGACGAAGTCCTGTCGCTGCCGCTGTATCCCGAGATGCCGGCGAGCGCGTGCGACGAGGTGGCGGACGCGGTTCGCTCGGCGCTCGATGCGTCCCCGGTGACTTCGGCGGCCGGGCGCGCTCGCGCGGCCGACGCGTGGGCGAAATGACCGCGCTGCTGCTCTTTCCGTGCAACGGCAATGCGATCGAGGCGCTCGATTGCGTCGGCTCCGCCTTCGAGCCGATCGGCTTCCTCGACGATTCGCCCGACAAGCAGGGGCGCGAGGTATTCGGCTACCTCGTCCACCCGCGTGCAGCGCTCGATACGTTCCCGCACGCACGGGTGCTTGCCGTTCCCGGCAGCGCCGACACTTTTCGAACGCGGCGCGCGGCGATCGAAAGCCTCGGCATCGGCGCGGCGCGCTTCGCGACCGTGATCCATCCCTCGGCGAGCGTCTCGCCGCGCGCATCGATCGGCACGAATGTCCTGATCATGGCCGGCGTCGTCGTCACCAGCAACGCGGTGATCGGCAACCACGTGTGCCTGCTGCCCAACACGGTGGTGCACCACGATGCGGTGATCGAAGACGCGACGCTGGTCGGCTCCAACGTGACGATCGCCGGCCACGTCACGATCGAAGCGGGCTGCTACATCGGCAGCGGAACCAACGTCATCCACGGCGCGCGCATCGGCGCCGGAACCCTCGTCGGACTGGGCTCGAACGTCGTCGGTTCGTTCCCGCCCGCCGTTCGCATCGCCGGAAACCCCGCCCGCGTGCTCGAGGCCTCCCCGCAGAGCGAATCCCCATGCAGATAGACGGCTCCCAGATCCTCGTGACCGGCGGCTGCGGACTGATCGGCTCGACGACGGTCGAGCGCCTGCTGCGCGAACGCTCGCCCGCCCGGATCGTGCTGTTCGACGACCTCTCCCGGGGCACGCTCGACAACGTCGCGCGTGCGCTCGACGACCCGCGCGTTCGATTCGTGCGCGGCGACGTGCGCGATCGCGAAGCCCTGGCGCGGGCGATGCAGGGCGTCGACGCCGTCGTGCACCTGGCGGCGTTGCGCATCACCGCGTGCGCGGCCGAACCCGCCGAGGCGATCTCGGTGTTGTGCAACGGCAGTTTCAACGTGCTCGAGGCGGCGCGAGACGCCGGCGTGCGCCGCATCGTCGCCGCGTCGTCGGCGTCGGTCTACGGACTGGCCACCGAGTTTCCGACCCCCGAGACGCACCCGCCCTACGCGAACCGCACGCTGTACGGGGCGTGCAAGTCGATGCTCGAGGGCGTGCTGCGCTCGTTCAACGACATGTACGGCACATCGTACGCGGCGATGCGCTATTTCAACGTCTACGGTCCGCGCATGGACATCCACGGCCGGTACACCGAGGTCCTGATCCGCTGGATCGAGCGCATCGCGGCGGGACAGCCCCCGCTGATCCTCGGCGACGGGAACCAGACGATGGACTTCGTCCACGTCGACGACGTCGCCGAAGCGAACGTGCTCGCGCTCGACTCCGACGTCTCCGACGAGGTCTTCAACGTCGGCAGCGGCGTCGAGACCAGCCTGCGCGAGCTGGCCGCGACGCTCTCGCGCGTGATGGGCGCCGATCTCGCGCCGGAGTTCGGTCCCGAGCGCAGCGTCAACCCGGTTTCGCGACGCCTGGCCGATCCGCGCAAGGCCGAGCGAGTGCTCGGTTTTCGCGCGCGAACGCCGCTCGATGCCGGGCTGCGCACGCTGGTCGACTGGTGGTTCTCGCGCCAGCCGGTAGCCGAACGATGATTCCGATCGCGCGCCCGACGATGGGCGAGCCCGAAGCGCTCGCCGCCCGCCGCGCCATCCTGAGCGGATGGATCACGCAGGGCCCGGAGGTGCAGGCCTTCGAGCAGGAATTCGCCGCCTGGGTCGGGGCGCCGCACGCGTGCGCGGTGTCCAACTGCACCGCGGCGCTGCATCTGGCGCTGCTCGCCGTCGGCGTGCAGCCCGGCGACGAAGTCGTCACTGCGAGCCATTCGTTCATCGCTACCGCCAACAGCGTGCGCTACTGCGGCGCGACCCCGGTCTTCGTCGACATCGATCCGCTCAGCTTCAACGTCGACCCCGCGCTCGTCGCCGACGCCATCACCGAGCGCACCCGGGCGATCCTGTGCGTGCACCAGATGGGAATGCCGTGCGACCTGCGCGCGCTGGTCGATCTGGCGCGCTCGCACGCGCTGCCGCTCGTCGAGGATGCCGCGTGCGCGATCGGCAGCGAGATCGGGCGCGATGGCGAGTGGGAGCGCGTCGGCCGTCCGCACGGCGACGTCGCGTGCTTCTCGCTGCATCCGCGCAAGGTGATCAGCACCGGGGACGGCGGCATGATCACGACACGCGACGCGCGCCATGATGCGAGCGTGCGCCTGCTGCGCCAGCACGCGATGTCGGTGCCCGACACCGTTCGGCACGATGCGCACCAGGTGATCTTCGAGTCGTACCCGATCGTCGGATTCAACTACCGGATGACCGATATCCAGGCCGCGGTCGGTCGCGAGCAGCTCAAGCGCCTGCCCGGCCTGGTCGAGCGCAGGCGCCGGATCGCGGCGAACTATCGGACGCTGCTCGCCGGCGTCGGCGACCTCGTGTTGCCCGACGAACCCGAATGGGCGCGCTCGAACTGGCAGAGCTACTGCGTGCGGCTGCCGCCCGGGTGCGACCAGCGCGGCGTGATGCAGCAGATGCTCGACCAGGGCATCGCCACACGCCGGGGCATCCAGTGCGCACACCGCGAGGACAGCTACCGCGACCTGCCGCTGCGCCGGCCGCTGCCGCATTCCGAGCAGGCGCAGGACCGCTGCATCCTGCTGCCGCTGTATCCGGAGCTGACCGAAGTCGAACAGGCGCGCGTCGCCGATGCACTGCGCCGCGCGTGCGCCACGCGCCCGGAGCGGCTCGCGTCGATGCCCGCGTGAGCACCGGATCATGCCGCCGCTCGCCTCTCTCTGCATCCTCACCTACAACCGCTGCACGATCCTGCAACGGCTGCTCGGCGAGCTCGCACGGCTCGATACCGGGTCGATCGAGACGATCGTCGT
>JAKFES010000089.1:0-5389 GCA_036675585.1 Burkholderiaceae bacterium | reverse complement strand
GGTCTGGGTGCTGGTCGGCGGCGGGCTGCTCGCGGCGGCGCTCGATGCGACGAAGGCGTGGCGCGACCGCGCGCTGCACCGCCTGCCGCGCATCGCAGCGCTCTACCTCGCCGTGCCGATCGCGATGACGGCGATCGCGATGTGGGCCGCGCCGCAAAAGCTCGATCCGTGGCTGCAGGCGCTGGTCGTACTCGGGCTCGTCGTGCCGCTCGGGCCGATCCTGTACCGGGTCGCGTATCAGCCGCTGGCCAACGCGTCGGTCCTCGTGCTGTTCGTCGCGTCGATGGCCGCGCACTACGTGCTGACCGGGCTGGGGCTCGTCTTCTTCGGCGGCGAGGGCCTGCGGTCGAATCCGTTCTCCGACGCGAGCTTCCAGATCGGCGTGCTGAACGTGAGCGCGCAGAGCATCGTCGTCGTCGTCGCGACTGTGGCCGTGATGATCGCGCTCTGGCTGTTCTTCGAGCGCACGCTGTACGGCAAGGCGCTTCGCGCCACCGCGATCAACCGGGTCGGCGCGCGGCTCGTCGGCGTGCGCACCGAGCTCTCGGGCAGCCTGAGCTTCGTGCTGGCCGCGTTCATCGGCGCGCTGTCCGGCATCCTGATCGCGCCGATCACGACGATCTACTACGACACGGGGCTCATGATCGGGCTCAAGGGCTTCGTCGGCGCAATCCTCGGCGGAATGGCGAGCTACCCGCTGGCCGCGCTCGGCGCCGTCGGCGTCGGCCTGCTCGAATCGTTCTCGTCGTTCTGGGCAAGCGCGCTCAAGGAAAGCATCGTCTTCACCGTCATCATCCCGGTGCTCGTCTGGCGCTCGCTGATGTCGCGCCACCCCGTCGAGGACGAGGAGGAGTGATGCGAGCGCGCTGGCCCGTCGCGACGTTCGTGCTGGCGATCGCCCTCGCGCCGTCGTTCGTTCCCGCGTTCTACGTCACGCTGCTCAACTACATCGGCCTCGCAACGCTGGTCGCGCTCGGGCTCGTGCTGCTCACCGGCATCGCGGGGATCGTCTCGTTCGGGCAGCAGGCGTTCGTCGGTCTCGCCGCGTACACGACCGCGCTGCTGACGACCGCCAGCGGCCTTTCCCCGTGGCTGACGCTGTTCGCCTCGCTCGCCGTCGTCGGCGCCTTCGGGCTGCTGCTCGGCGCGATCACGCTGCGACTGTCGGGGCACTACCTCGCGATCGCAACGATCGCCTGGGGCATCGCGATCTACTACGTGTTCGGCAACCTGCCGGGACTGGGGCAATACAGCGGGCTCGACAACGTGCCGCCGATTTCGCTGCTCGACTGGCCGCTCGACACCGGCCCGCGCATCTATTACCTGATCTGGGCCGTGACCCTCGTCGCGCTCGTCGCCGCGATCAACCTGCTCGACTCGCGCTCGGGTCGAGCGCTGCGCGCGCTGCGCTTTCGCAGCGTGATGGCCGAGAGCTTCGGCGTCGATACCGCACGGCTGAAGGCGCTCGTGTTCCTGTACGCCGCGCTGCTCGCCGGCGTCTCGGGCTGGCTGCACGCGCATTTCCTTCGTTTCGTCAGCCCGCATGCCTTCGGCGTGAACGCCGGCATCGACTACCTGTTCATGGCGGTGATCGGCGGTGCCGGCCACGTGTGGGGCGCGGTCATCGGCGCGTCGGTGATGACGATGCTGCGCGAATGGCTGAAGGACATCCTGCCGGCGGCGATCCAGCGCACGGGCAACTACGAGATCGTCGTCTTCGGCGTGCTGATGCTCGTGCTGCTGCAGCGAACCCGCAACGGCATCGCGCCGGCGCTGGCGCGCTGGCTGCCTGCGCCGAAGCGGGCAGCGCCGCCGCCGAGCGCCGAGCCGCTGCAGCGGCGCGAGCAGCCGCTTCCCGGCACGCCGCTGCTCGACGTGGACGGCGTTCGCATCCGCTTCGGCGGACTCGTCGCGGTGAACCGGATGTCGTTCTCGATGCGCAGCGGCGAGATCCTCGGGCTGATCGGGCCGAACGGCGCCGGCAAGACGACGATGTTCAACCTGATCACCGGCGTCCTGGCCCCCGAGAGCGGGCAGATCCGCTTTCTGGGCGAGCGCATCGACCGGCTCGGGCAGCGGCGGATCGCGCAACGCGGTCTCGCGCGCACGTTCCAGCACGTGAATCTGGTCTCGACGATGTCGGTGCTCGAGAACGTCGCGATCGGCGCGCACCTGCGCGGGCGCAGCGGCACGCTGTCGGCGATGGCGCATCTCGAACGCATCGAGGACGAGCGGCTGCTCGCCGAAGCCGCGCGGCAGCTGCAGCGCGTCGGCCTCGGCGAACACCTGTTCGAGCCGGCGGGAAGCCTCGCGCTCGGCCAGCAGCGCATCGTCGAGATCGCGCGCGCGCTCGCCGCCGACCCGGTGCTGCTGCTGCTCGACGAGCCGGCCGCCGGGCTGCGCTACGGCGAGAAACAGGCGCTCGCCGAGTTGCTGCGCCGGCTGCGCGCCGAGCACATCAGCGTGCTGCTGGTCGAGCACGACATGGATTTCGTGATGGGCCTGGTCGATCGGCTCGTCGTCATGGACTTCGGCGAGAAGCTCGCCGAAGGCGCGCCGCAGGCGATCCAGTCCGACGCCGCGGTGCTCGAAGCGTACCTGGGAGGAATCGAGTGAGTCCGCCGCTGCTCGAGGTCGACGAGCTGAAAGTCTGCTACGGAAAAGTCGAGGCGCTGCACGGCGTCTCGCTGCGCGTCGACGAAGGGTCGATCGTCACCGTCATCGGCCCGAACGGGGCGGGCAAGTCGACGCTGCTCGGCGCGATCATGGGCCTGCTGCCGTGCACCGGTCGCGTGCGCTATGCCGGCGCCGACCTGGGCACGGCCGAAGTCGAAACGCGCGTCGCACGCGGCGTATCGCTCGTTCCCGAGCGGCGCGAGCTGTTCGGCGAGCTTTCGGTCGAGGACAACCTGCGCCTGGGTGCCTTCCAGCGCGTGCGCAACGGCGAACGCGGTGCCGATTCCGATTTCGGCGAGGTCTACACGCGCTTCCCGCGCCTGCACGAGCGCCGCACGCAACTCGCCGCGACCCTGTCGGGCGGCGAACGACAGATGCTCGCGCTCGGGCGCGCGCTGATGGGCAAGCCGCGCCTGCTGATGCTCGACGAGCCGAGCCTGGGGCTGGCGCCGCGCATCGTGCGCGAGATCATGCACATCATTGCCGACCTGCGCCAGACCGGCGTCTCGATCCTGCTCGTCGAGCAGAATGCGCGGGCCGCGCTGCAGGTCGCCGATCACGGCTACGTGCTCGAGACCGGCGACATCGCGCTTGCCGGAACCTCGGCCGAGCTGAGCGGCAATCCCCGGGTGGTCGAGTCCTACCTCGGGCTGGCCGGAAAGACGAACGAAAGGAAGGAAATCCCCGCATGAACCGCCGTTTCTCCAATCCGCTGCTGGCCGAGCCCGTCCGCACGATGCCGCGGCACGTCGCGATCATCGGTGCCGGTTCGATCGGACCCGACATCGGCTACTACCTGAAGAGCGCGCTGCCCGGACTGACGCTCACGCTCGTCGACCTCGCGCAGCCCGCGCTCGATGCCGCACTCGCGCGCTTGCGCGGCTACGCCGAGAAAGCGGTCGCGCGCGGCAAGATGAAGCCGCACCACGCCGAGGCCGTGCTGCGCGACCTGCACGGCACGACCGACTACGACGCGATTGCGGGTTGCGACTGGGTGCTCGAGGCCGCCACCGAGAACCTCGCGCTCAAGCGCCGCATTTTCGCCGACGTCGAGAAGCGCGTGGCCGACGATGCGGTCATCACCTCGAACACGAGCTCGCTGCCCGCGGCGCGCATCTTCTCGGCGCTGCGCAATCCGCGCCGCGCCACGGTCACCCACTTCTTCGCCCCCGCGTGGCGCAACCCCGCGGTCGAGGTCATCGACTGGGAACGCGTCGATCCGCAACTCGTCGAGCACCTTCGCCGCTTCTTCTGCGAGACCGGCAAGCTGCCGCTGGTCACCGCCGATGCGCCGTGCTTCATGCTCGATCGCATCTTCGACAACTGGTGCAACGAATCGGCGCTGCTGCTCGATCGGGCGAGCGCCGCGCAGATCGACACGGTGGCGGCCGCCTTCGTACACGCCGGCCCGTTCTTCGTCCTGAACCTCGCGCACGGCAACCCGATCATCATCGAGACGAACACGCTGCAGGCCGACGAGGAAGGCGAGCACTACCGCCCGGCGCCGATCTTCGGCTCGGTGGAGCGCTGGCGCACGATCGCCCCGGGCCAATCGGTGCCGGTCGACGAACCCACCGCGGCCGACGTGCGCGACCGTCTGCTCGGCGTGCTGTTCTCGCAGTCGGTCGACATTCTCGACCGCTCGATCGGTCAGCCGGCCGATCTCGATCTCGGCTGCCGCATCGCGCTCGGCTTTCGCGACGGTCCGCTCACGTTGATGAGCCGCCTCGGCGACGACGAAGCGACGCGCACGCTCGAACGCTTCGTCGCCGAGCGGCCGGGCATGCCGCAACCGGCCCGTCCGCTCGGCGAGTACCTGCGTTTCGAGCGTCACGTTCTCGTCGACGACGTCGACGACGTGAAAGTGATCACGCTGCGCCGCCCCGAGGCGCTGAACGCGCTGCACGACGAGATGACCGACGAGATCCTGGACGTGATCCGGCGCCACGAAAGCGATCCGGACGTCGCCGGCTTCGTGCTCGTCGGCTACGGCACGCGCGCGTTCTGCGCGGGCGCCGACATCGGCCGCTTCCCGGCGATGCTCGGTGACGCGAAGGCCGCCGCACAATACGCGCGCGACTGCTCGCGACTGCTCGTGCATCTCGACGCGATGCGCAAGCCCGTGGTCGCCGCGCTGAACGGAATGGCGCTCGGCGGCGGCTTCGAGCTGGCGATGCGCTGCCATGCGCTGGTGGCCGTGCGCAGCGCGTCGATGCAGCTGCCCGAGGTCACGCTCGGCATCGTCCCCGGCATCGGCGCGATGGTCGTCCCGTACCGGCGCTGGCCGGCGGCAGCGGCGGTCTTCCACGCAATGCTGCGCAAGGCGGACAAGCTGGGCGCCGAGCGTGCGCACGAGCTCGGCGTCGTCGACGCGCTTGCCGACGACTACCGCGCGCTGATCGCGTGCGCGATCGAGCGCGTGCACGCGCTCGCCGGTCGGATGCCCGGAATTCCCGACGCCTCGGTCGAGGTGCCGGGCTTCGAGGAGCGCGTCGAACGCGCGGCGAACGGAACGACGCTGAGCGCGACCACGGTTGCCCTGATCGAGAAGGCCGTGCACGACGCGGCGGCCGCGCCCACCCTCGCACAGGCGCTCGAGGTCGGCTACGCCGAAGCCGCCGCCGGCCATGCGCTCGAGGAGTCGGGCCTGCACCGCGGCGGCACCTACGTGTGCATCGAGGGCCCCCAGTTCTCCACCCGCGCCGAATCGGCC
>JAKFES010000117.1:0-5401 GCA_036675585.1 Burkholderiaceae bacterium | reverse complement strand
TAAGAGTCCCTCTTTAACCGCAACGGTTCCCACTGGGTACTCAGGAGCGATATGAAGAGCCATAATCATATCTGGCTTCCACTCTTTCATGATTTCCGTTTTCAACATCGGCTCAGCCCCACCTGGCCCTTCCTCTGCAGGTCGGCCATCTGCGCGCGCAGCTGGTCGATCTCGGCCTTGATCTGCGCCGAGCCCTGCACGGCGGCCTTCTCGGCACGCAGGATCTCGTCGAGGTCGGCGTATTCCTTCTCGAGGCGCGAAATTTCCTGCTCGATGATCTCGAGCCGTTTCCTCGACGCTTCGTCGCTTTCCTTCTTCACCGCCTCGCGCTCGATCTTCAACTGGATGATGCGGCGATCGAGCCGGTCCATCGACTCGGGCTTGCTGTCGATCTCCATCTTGATGCGCGCGGCCGCTTCGTCGATCAGATCGATCGCCTTGTCGGGCAGGAAGCGGTCGGTGATGTAGCGATGGCTCAGCTCGGCCGCGGCGACGATCGCCGGGTCGGTGATCTCGACGCCGTGGTGCAGTTCGTAGCGCTCCTGCAGCCCGCGCAGGATCGCGATCGTGTCCTCGACCGTCGGCTCGCCGACGAGCACTTTCTGGAATCGGCGCTCGAGCGCGGCGTCCTTCTCGATGTACTTGCGGTATTCGTCGAGCGTCGTCGCGCCGATGCAGTGCAGTTCGCCGCGCGCGAGCGCGGGCTTGAGCATGTTGCCGGCGTCCATCGCGCCTTCGGCCTTGCCCGCGCCGACCAGCGTGTGCATCTCGTCGATGAAGACGATCGTGCGGCCTTCCTCCGCGGCGATCTCCTTGAGTACGGCCTTGAGCCGCTCCTCGAACTCGCCGCGGTACTTCGCGCCGGCAATCAGCGCCGCCATGTCGAGCACGAGCACGCGCTTGTCCTTCAGCGTCTCGGGCACCTCGCCGTCGACGATGCGCTGCGCAAGTCCCTCGACGATCGCGGTCTTGCCGACGCCGGGTTCGCCGATCAGCACCGGGTTGTTCTTCGTGCGCCGCTGCAGGATCTGGATCGTGCGGCGGATCTCCTCGTCGCGGCCGATCACCGGATCGAGCTTGCCTTCGCGCGCGCGCTCGGTGAGGTCGATCGTGTATTTCTTCAGCGCTTCGCGCTGGCCCTCGGCCTCGGCGTTGTCGACGCTGGCGCCGCCGCGCACCGCGTCGATCGCGGCTTCGAGCGACTTGCGCGCGAGCCCGGCTTCGCGCGCGAGCCTGCCCGCCTCGCCCTTGTCGTCGGCGAGCGCGAGCAGGAACATCTCGGTGGCGATGTACTGGTCGCCGCGCTTGAGCGCTTCCTTCTCGGAGAGATTGAGCAGGTTGACGAGGTCGCGGCCGACCTGGACTTCGCCGCCCGTTCCCGAGACCTGCGGCAGGCGCTTGATCGCGGCATCGGCCGCGCTCTTGAGCGTCGAAGCGCGCACGCCCGCGCGCTCGAGCAGCGTGCGCCCCGACCCGTCGGTCTGGCCGGCGATCGCCGCGAGCAGGTGCACGGGCTCGATGTATTGATTATCGTTGGCGAGCGCCAGGCTCTGCGCATCGGAGAGCGCCTGCTGGAACTGCGTGGTGAGCTTGTCGAGACGCATGGGATCCCTCGAAAGACGGAGGCAGCCGAAACGGCTGCGATACTGACGCCCATGTGAGGTGCGCGACAGCGCTTTTCAAGGCTCGGCGCGGTGCGTTCGACGAACGCCGCGGCCCGCTCGAGCGACGATACCGCGATCCGGCCGCCCGACCGGCGAAAGGCTATATTCGCAGGCGAATCCCCCTTCCGGTCGTCCCGCATGCCACAGCTGTTCACCCCCTTCACGCTTCGCTCGCTCGTTCTCCCCAACCGGATCGTCGTCTCGCCGATGTGCCAGTACTCGGCGGTCGAAGGCCGCGCGCAGCCCTGGCACACGATCCATCTCGGCCAGCTCGCGCTGGGCGGCGCCGGGCTGCTGCTGGTCGAGGCCACCGCCATCGAGCCGGCGGGGCGCATCACGCACGGCTGCCTCGGGCTGTACGACGACGCGACCGAAGAAGCGCTCGCCGAGACGCTGCGCAGCGTGCGCAGCGTCAGCCCGATCGCCATCGGCATCCAGCTCGGACACGCCGGGCGCAAGGCCTCGAGCGCCCGGCCGTGGGAAGGCGGGCAGTTGCTCGACCTCGACGCAGGCGGGTGGCGCACGGTCGCGCCCAGCGCCGTGCCGGTCGCGGAGAACGAGGCGGCGCCGCACGCGCTGGCGCGCGACGAACTCGAGCGCGTGAAGGCACGCTTCGTCGAAGCGGTGCGGCGCGCCGACCGACTCGGGTTCGATGCGATCGAGATCCATGCCGCGCACGGCTACCTGCTGCACCAGTTCCTGTCTCCGTTGTCGAACCAGCGCGAGGACGAATACGGCGGTTCGCCCGAGAACCGGATGCGCTGGCCGCTCGAGGTGCTCGCCGCGATGCGCGCCGCGTGGCCGGTGCACAAGCCGATCGGCATTCGCCTGTCGGCGACCGACTGGCGCGACGACCTGCCCGCCGAGCAGCGCTTCGACGTCCCCGATGCGATCGCCTTCGCGCGCGCGTGCGGGCAGCTCGGCGCCGACTGGATCGACGTATCGAGCGGCGGCATCTCGCCGCTGCAGAAGATCCGGCTCGCGCCCGGCTACCAGGTGCCGTTCGCCGAGGCGATCCGGCGCGAAGTGAGCGTGCCGGTCATGGCCGTGGGCCTGATCGACGATCCGCACCAGGCCGAGGAGATCGTCGCGTCGGGCAAGGCCGACCTGGTCGCGATGGCGCGCGCGATGCTCTACGACCCGCGCTGGCCGTGGCACGCCGCGGCCGCGCTCGGCGCGAGCGTCGATGCGCCGCGCCAGTACTGGCGCAGCCCGCCGCGCGAGCAGCGCGCGCTGTTCGGCAACACCGCGTACGGGCAGCGCTGAAGCGGTGCCGAAGCGCGCTTTCCGCGCGGTCGTCCTCGACATGGACGGCCTGATGCTCGATACCGAGCGCGTCGCCGTCGAGTGCTGGATCGAATCGGCGCGCATCGCCGGGTGGGAGATCTCGACCGAGACCTGCCTCGCGATGGTCGGCCTCGATTCGCGCGCGTCGCGCGAAGTGCTGCTCGATGCGCACGGCGGGCGCTTTCCGCTCGACGAGGTGTCGAAGCGCGGCCGCGTGCGCTACCTGGAGCGGCTGCGCAGCGAAGGCATCGGGCTGAAGCCCGGCATCGTCGAGCTGCTCGACTGGCTCGCCTCGCGCTCGGTGCCGATCGCGGTCGCGACGTCGACGAAATGCGAGCTGGCGATGGAGAAGCTCGCGCTCGCCGGGCTGCGCGAGCGCTTCGGCGTCGTCGTCTGCGGGGATCAGGTCGCGCGCACGAAGCCCGCGCCCGATGTCTACGCGAGCGCGACCGCGCAGCTCGCGATCGACGCCGCGCAATGCGTCGCGCTCGAGGACTCGGAGGTCGGCTTGCGCGCGGCGCACGCGGCCGGGCTCGCCTGCATCGTCGTGCCCGATTTGCTCGAACCGTCGGCGCAATACCGCGCGCTCGCGCACGCGGTCGTGCCGACGCTCGCCGATGCGCGCCCGATCGTCGAACGGCTGCTGTTCGATTGATTGATCCCTGCCGGGGCGCTCAGGCGGCGAGCCGGTACCCGATCGCAGCTGCGGCGAGCGCGCCGAACAGGTGCAGCGCGCTGTGCGCGAGCGCCCAACCGAACGCGCCGCGCGCGATCAGCCCGAAGGACTCGATCGAGAACGTCGAAAAGGTCGTGAGCGCGCCCAGAAACCCGGTGATCGCGAACAGCCGCCATTCGGGAGCCAGATCCGGATTGCGCGCGAACCAGGCGACGGCGACGCCGATGAGGAAACCTCCGGCGACGTTCGCCACCAGCGTGCCGAGCGGCAACGAGCGCCCGCCGGCGTTCAGCCACAGCCCGAGCGCCCAGCGCCCCCACGCGCCGAGCATCGCGCCGACGCCGACCGCGACGAAACCCGTCCCGCTGAAATGCGGCGCGATCACCGAGCGAGGGCGATTGCCAGCGCGATCATCCGCGCGATCACCATCGCGCCGCCGCTTCGTCGTCGGCTTCGCGCGCCTCGACCCAGCGCTCGCCGGCCGGCGTAGCTTCCTTCTTCCAGAACGGCGCCTGCGTCTTCAGGTAATCGATGATGAACTCGCAGGCGTCGAAAGCTTCCCCGCGATGCGCGGAGGTGACGACGACGAGCACGATCCGGTCGCCGGGCTCGAGCGGGCCGACGCGGTGCACGACCAGCGTGTCGTAGACGTTCCAGCGGCTGCGTGCCTGCGCGCAGATCTCCTCGAGCGCGCGCTCGGTCATGCCGGGATAGTGCTCGAGCGTCATCGAGCCGACGCCCTCGCCTTCGTTGACGTCGCGCACCGTGCCGACGAAGGTCGCGACGGCGCCGACCTTCAGGTTGCCGGCGCGCAGCGCGTCGATCTCGGCGCCGACGTCGAAGTCGCGGGTTTGCACGCGAACGGGCACGACGAACTCCTTCGGGTTACACGCCGCTGATCAGCACGTCGAGCGCGGCGACGATCTCGTGTCGACGCTCGGCGAGCGACGCGATCGGCTCGCCGACCGCCTTGCGCGCGATGCCGGCCATTTCGCCGGTTCGCATCACGACCGCGCGGCCGTCGACTTCGAACACGGGCATCAGGCGGGCGACCGGCGGGCGCTTCGCGTCGGCCTCGCCGAGCGGCACGACCACGCGCGTGGCGAGCGACTCGAGGAGGTCGGACTGCACGTCGAGCAGGAACGGGAAGCGCTGCTGCGAGGCGCGATCGAGGTTGCGGTAGACGTGGAACTGCGTCATGGCGATTCGATTCGCTAGAAGGCGCGCAGCGAATCGGCGAAGCAGCCGTTGCGCTCGATGTCGTCGTTGTAGGCTTCGATGGCCACGCGGTTCTCGGCGAGCCAACGCTCGCGCGCGCAGCGCACGACTTCGGCAACGAGCGCCGACTCGAGCGTCTGCGAGAGGTTCACGTCGAGCTCGCGCGCGCGGCGCAGCAGATCGGAGTTGACCGTGACGTTCGTCGGGCGCTTGGGCGCCGAGACGTCGTACAGGACGCTGCGCTCGCGGACGACATGTTTCATGCGCATACGCTACGCGCATGGACGAGGCGATGTCAACCGCCGGTCACGGGCGGGAAGAACGCGACTTCGCCGCCCGAGCGCAGTGGAGTCTCGGCGCGCGCCATCGATTGGTCGACCGCGATGCGGATCGAGCGGTTCTCGGCCAGCGCCTCGGACCAGGCGCCGCCGCGCTCGCGCAGCCAGTTGCGCAACTGCCCGGCGTTGTCCACCCCGGGCGGCAGTTCGACGGTTTCACGGCCGGTGCCCAGCGCCTCGCGAAGGGCGGCGAAATACAGGATCGTGATCGACATCTT
>JAKFES010000118.1:0-30680 GCA_036675585.1 Burkholderiaceae bacterium | reverse complement strand
GTTCCGCTGATCGGAACGAGCTGTGTCGGCCTGCGCGAGGTGTTGCGCGATACGCCGGCCGTGCCGGTCGAACCGCGGAACGCATTCGCGTTGCGCGATGCCCTCGGGAGGGAACTGTGCAAATCGACGAAAGCCGCGGCCCGGTCGTTCTCGACGATCGCGGCGAATCGATTCGACGCGAGGCCCCCGGCGGAGGCGCTCGAGCGCCTCTTGCTCGAGGCGACCGGCGAGCCGGCCCGATTCCCTGCGCCGGCGTAGCGGCACTGCTGAACGATCATCTGCACGGCGGGGGCACCGAGCGCGTCCTCTCGTACCTGTCTCGCGGTTTCCTCGAGTCACGCGAGAATCCGCTCTTCGTCTTCGACGACTCGGACCCCGCCTTCGATTACGGCGGGACGGTCGTCGGCCTGGGGGTCGCCGCCCCGCCGTACGACGGGACGTTCGCCGAGTTGCGCGCGTTGGCCACCGCGTGCATGCGTCTGCGAAGCGCCAAGCGGCGCTACCGCGTCCGCGTGTGCATCAGCCAGAAGGAGGGCCCGAACCTGGTGAACGTGCTCTCGGGAGGGTCGCGCTCGGTCGTGACCGTTCACGAGCACAAGAGCACGGGGATGAAGTACCGCGGAACGAAACGGTGGCTCGCGCGCAACCTGATCCGCGCGGTCTACAACCGGGCGGATCGGGTCGTCGTCGTATCGCGCGAGGCGGCGCACGACCTGTCGGCGAATTTCGGCGTGCGGCCCGCGAAACTGAGCGTGATCTACAACCCCTGCGATGCCGACGCGATCGGCGTGCTGGCGCGCGAGCCGATCGAAGCCGGGTTCGACGCGTGGTTCGACGGGCCGACGATCGTGACCGCCGGCCGACTGGTGACGCAGAAGGGCCAGTGGCACCTGATCCGCGCGCTGAGCCGGATCCGGCAGACGGTTCCCGACGTTCGCCTGGCGATTCTCGGCACGGGCGATCATCTCGATTACCTGCAGCGTCTCGCGTCGGAGTCGGGGCAGGCCGACCGCATCCGTTTTCTCGGCTATCAGGAAAACCCGTTCCGGTTCATCGGCCGTTCGACGCTGTTCGTGCTGCCGTCGCTGTGGGAGGGTTTTCCGGCGTGCCTGCAGGAAGCGATGGCGTGCGGCGTTCCGGTCGTTTCCGCCGATTGCCCCTCGGGCCCGCGCGAGTTGCTCGCCCCGCGGGCCCCGCTCGGCGTCGCGTGCACCGCGGTCACGTTCGCGCCGTACGGCGTCCTGGTGCCCCCGCTCGATGGCCGATACAAGTCGGCCGATGAACCGCTGGCGCGCGCCGAGATCGAACTGGCCGACGCGACCGTGCGCCTGCTGTGCGATCGGGCGCTGCGCGAGCGATATCGCACGCGCGGGCTCGAACGCGTACGCGAATTCGGCATCGACCGGTACGTCGCGCAGTGGCGCGCGCTGCTCGCGACGCTTTGATCGACGCGCCGGCGCGGACTTCTAGCCCGCGACCTGCGGCGGGAACGCGAAGCGCACTGGCAGCGACAGCACCTTGGCCGCGACGTGTCCGGGGGCGATCAGCGTGCTCCAGATCGCCGGGGCGCGCCACGCGCCCGGGAGCTGCCGGCCCTGCAGCAGGTATGCGTCGAGGAACGCGTGCAGGAGCCTCAGATCGACGGCACCGACGCGCGACTGGCGGCGTGCAACGGCGTCCAGGTCGATGTCGCGGTCGGCGACCAGCCCGTGCCGGGCGAGAAAGCTGAGCATCACGTGCAGCGAGGTGACGGCGAGCGCGTCGTCGATCCCGTCGAGCAGCGCCTCGAGATCGAGCGAGCGCCCGCAGCGCGCCAGCAGCAGGGCGGCGTCGAACAGCGGCGCCGCGAAGCTCGGGTGCGGCGCATGGCGGGCGAGGTCGCGGACCCAGTACGACGCGGTGTAGGCGAGTTGGAGCGAGTCGCCCAGGCGCCGCGTCGCTCTGCCGTGGAACGCGAACGGGATCGACCGCGCCGCGAGCGCCTCGGGCGCGAAGAGCCGCGTCGCGTTCCATTCGGACGCGGCGGGGAAGAGCCCGCGATGGAGCTCCACCCACACGGGCAGTGCGGGGTGGCGAAGCGGCTGCGCGTGGTGCCCGGTGACCCAAGCCCCTTCGCTGCGCGAGGCGACGTAGCCGCGATCGAGCAGCGCGCGCTGGATCGCTTCGAGGTGGCCGGCGGCGACGAGCAGGTCGACGTCGGCCATCGGTCGAAGGTGCGCGGCGGGATACAGCCATTCGGCGAGCGCGATCCCCTTGAGCAGCGTGACCTCGACGTCGAGCGCCCGGCACAGGTCGACGACCTCGAGGGCGACCTCCACGCGCTTTCCGTGCAGGACTTGCGCGCTCAGGTCGGCGGCCAGCAGCGTCTCGCGCTGCGCGTCGGACAGCGGCGTGGCGTGGGTCGCGGCGGCGCGATGCAGCCACGGCCCGAGACCCGCGTCGAGGACGCGGCGCAGATCGCCCGTGCCGATGCGCTCCCAGGCGATCGCCCGCGAGCCGGAGCGGCCGGCCGCTTCGTTCGCGGCACTGCACAAGAGTTCGGCGAGCCAGTTCGAAGCCATTGAAATTTCAGGTAGCGAGGCGAGCACCGTCGGGGCAAAATACTCCGAATGGAGGGATGGCGTCGACGCGTTTCGAATCTGCTCGTTCACGAGGTCGAGCGGGAGTTCGTGCTGCTGGATACCGACTCCGATCGGATCCATCGGCTGAACCGCACGGCCAGCCTGATCTGGAGATACCTCGACGAAGCCGATTCGCCGGAGGATATCGCCGGGCGTCTGGTCGGCGAGTACGACGTGGAGTGGCACGCCGCCTTGGAGGATGTCCATGCCGCAGTCGGTCAACTGGCGAAGCTGACGCTGGTCGTTCCCGACCGGGCCTGATCCTTGCATCATCTCGTCGAACGTCGACGCAAGGGGAGGTTGTGATGAGCGAAAGGAAACCCAAGCCCGATGCGGCCCGGCGGGCGCTGATCGCAAAGGCCGCGTACGTCGCGCCCGCGATCCTGACGCTGCAGGCGGCGTCCGCCTACGCGAAAAGCGGGTCCGCCAAGTCGGTGCCCCCCGAAGACGTACCCAAAGGCCCGGGCACCCGCGGACCGCGTTTCTGACTGCGGGCGGCACCCCCCGCGTGCTGTTGCGCGCGCTCGGCCATCGCGTACGGATCGATTGCACCGATCCGGAGTTGAACCGGACGCTGCACGATCATTTCGCCGCCCTGTCGACCGCCGACGTCGACGCGCGCACTGCCATCGGGTTCACGATCGGCGTCGACCCGCTCGGCGGCCTGTCGCTGGACGGCCCCGACGGCCGCGTTGCGCTCGCCGACGACGCCGAAGCGCTATACGGCCTGGAGTCCGCGCTGGTCGTCGCGCTGCAGCGCGCTCGCCCCGATCTGTTGTTCCTGCATGCGGCCGTGCTCGAACGCGACGGCCGGGCGTTCCTGCTCGCCGGCGAGTCGGGCGCCGGGAAGTCGACGACGGCGTGGGCGTTGTTGCACCACGGCTTCGCGTATGCGAGCGACGAGCTCGCCCCGATCGACCCCGCCACGCTGCAGGTGCTCCCGTATCCGCGGGCACTGTGCCTGAAGCATGCGCCGGCCGCACCGTATGCGCTGCCGGCGAGCGTTCGACGTTCGGGTGGAACCATCTACCTCGCACCGGCGCGACTGCCGTCGCGCGTCGTCGCGGGTCCCCGTCCGATCGACGCGGTATTCGTGCTCGAAGCGCGGGTGCGCCGCGGCGCTCCGGTGCTGCGCCCGATCGGCGCGGCCGAAGCCGGCGCCCGGCTGTACGTCACGGCGCTCAACGCACTGTCGCACGCCGAGCGCGGGCTCGCGGCGGTGCTGCGGATCGCGCGCCATGCGCGTTGCCATGCGCTCGCGCCGGGCGAGTTGGCGGCGACCTGCGCGGCGATCGAGCGTGCACTCGATTCGGACGCGTCATCGGGCGCGGGGCACGAGCGCTCGGCGCCTTTCCTGATTCCGGAAGACACCCAGTAGCATGTGTCCGTAGCCGCGGCGGGCGGCGAGCCCGCCGAGTACGCGCGCGGCGGCGTCCTGCGCACGCGTGCCGAACCCCGGCCAGCGCGAGAGTCCGTAGAACCCGATTCCCCGGACCCGGGCACCGGGCGCCAGCGCCGCGAGTTCGTCGCGCGTGAAGCGGAAGATGTAGTCGATGCCCGGTTGACCGGGCTTGCCTTCCTTGACCCAGCCGTTGCGGCGCTTGTCGGTCGAGTAATGGTGCACCGACAGCGCGACGACGCCGTCGTCGCGCGTCACGCGTCGCAGCTCCTCGACGGCGCACGGCTGCGCGTGCGACGGTTCGAGGTGCTGCAGGGTGTTCGCGCAGACGCTCGCGTCGAAGACCGAATCGCGAAACGGCAGTTGCCGCACGTCGGCCTGCACGGCGAGCACGCCGGGTATCGACTTGCTCACGAGCGTACGCAGGCTCTGCATCGAGTAGTCGAGCGCGACGACGGTCTCGCAGCGCTTCTTCAGCTCCGCCGTTGCCCATCCGGTTCCGCAGCCCGCGTCGAGCGCAAGGCGCGTGCCGGCGCGCACCGAGCGCGCGACGCGACGCACGCACGATCGGTATACGGGATCGTGCGCGCGCTGTGCATCGTAGGTTTCGGCCAGCCGGTCCCACACCGAGGCCGACGAACCGCCGTCGCCGGGACGATTCACGTGCGGCACGTCGCGGCGTCGATGAACAGGCGCTCCCAGAGCTCGACGCCGAGCAGACCCCACAGCACTTCGCTGTGGTCGGCGCGCCGCGACTCGTGCTCGTCGAGCAGCATGGCGACGGCGCGCGCATCGAAGCGTCCGCGCTGACGGAACGTCGCGTCGCGCAGCAGCTCGAGGCGGGGCGCCAGCGCATCGGCGTCGCGCATCCAGGCGCCGATCGGAACGTCGAACCCGACTTTCCTGCGCTGCACGATCTCCTTCGGCAGCCAGGCGCGCGCCCCGGACTTGACCAGCCACTTGTTGGCGAAAGCGCGGATCTTGAGCTGCGACCCGAGCCGGTAGCTCCACTCGACGAGCCGGTAATCGAGGAAAGGCACGCGCGCCTCGATGCTCGCCGCCATGCTCGTCTTGTCGAGCCGCGTCAGCAGCGACGACAGGTAGGTGCGCTGCTCGTAGTGCAGCAGGCGATCGACCGCGTCGCCCGGGGCGCGCATCGACTGGTCGCGGTAGATCGCCTCGCGGGCCGCCGGGTGCGTTGCGGGCACGCTCAGCCTGGCCAGGTCGGCGCGCGGAACGAAGCGCGCGTTGTCGATCGCCAGCGCGGTCTCGTCGCGCCCCAGGCTCTCCGACAGCTTCACGATCCGGCGCGAGCCGGTGCGCGACATCGCTCGCGCGAGCAGCCGGGCGCTGCCGTCGGGCAGCAGCCGCGCCATCCGGGCGAGGCGCACGATGTTGTAGCGCGGATATCCGCCGAAGACCTCGTCGGAGCCTTCTCCGGTCAGCACGACCTTGACGTGCTGGCGCGCGAGCCGGGACAGCAGCAGCAGCTGCACGGTGTGCGGATGATTGATCGGCTCCTCCAAATGCAGGGCGGTCTCTTCGAGGTGCTTCGCATAGGTTCGCTTGTCGATGCGCAGCGTGTGGTGCGTGGTGCCGAAACGCTTCGAGACGAGGTCGGCGTAGTGTGATTCATCGTGCGAGGCTTCGTCGAAGCCGACCGAGAACGTGTGCAGCTCGCCGGGCTTCAGCGAGCGTGCGAGCGCGGTGACGAGGCTCGAATCGAGCCCGCCGCTGTTGTACGTGCCGACCGGAACGTCGGCGACGAGCCGGTGCCGCACCGCGTCCTTCAGGATCTCGATGAACCGCTCGGTGTGGTCGCGACCCGGTGCGGGGTAATCGCTTTCGGGCGTGTCCGCGCCTTCGCGCCAGAAGCGCACGAAGCGGGGGCGGTATTCGTCGGGCTCCAGCAGCACGGCGTGGCCCGGCGCAACCTGGCGGATTCCGGCGAACAGCGTCTCGTCGCCTGCCACCGAGCGAAACGCGAGGAACTCGGCGAGCCGGCTCTCGTTGACGCGTCGCGTGACGCCCGGATGCATCAGCAGCGGCTTGATCTCCGAGGCGAAGACGAAGGCTTCGCCGGTGTCGACGTAGTAGAGCGGCTTGACGCCGAGACGGTCGCGCGCGAGCAGCAGGCGTCGGCTCGCCGGATCCCAGAGCGCGAACGCGAACATCCCGTTGAGCCGCTCGAGCCAGCCGAGCGAGTCGAAATCGGCGAGCTGCAGCAGGATCTCGGTGTCGCTCGTGGTGCGCAGTTGCGCGCGCGTCTGCGCCGGCAGCGCATCGCGCAGCGCACGGAAGTTGTAGATCTCGCCGTTGTACGTGAGGACGCGTGCACGGCGCGGGTCGTGCATCGGCTGCTGGCCGGTCGACAGGTCGATGATCGACAGGCGCCTGTGGCCGAAGCCGATCGGGCCGTCGATCCAGGTTCCGCGTTCGTCGGGACCGCGGTTGCGCATGCAGTCGGTCATGCGCTCGAGCCGTTCGCGCGGCGGCGTCGCGTGGGGATCGCGCATGAGGAAACCGACGATGCCGCACATGCCCAGCCCACCCCTGCGATCGGCGCGCGCCGCGACGGCAGCACCGCACTCATTAATTCACAGCGCCCCCCGCGTGGCAAGCACGGTCGAATGCCGCGCGGGGCTACTCGCCGGCGTGCCTCTTGCGGCAGGCGACGCCGATGCCGCACCATGGCGGACAAGGCGCTCCTGCGCCGGCCCGCGACCGCTTCGGGAGAATGTTCGTGCCACGCGGCGAAGTCCGGGTGCCCGCCGTCGCGCTGCTCGCCGCCGGTGAACTGTTCGGCGGCGTCGAGCGGCACGTGCTCGACCTGGCGGCAGCGCTCGCCGGGCAGGGCGTGCAGGTCGGCCTCGCGCTCTTTCACGACGCGGAACTCGCCGCACGGGCGCGCGCCCTCGGCCTGGCCCCGAGGATCCTCCCGGCGGCCCGGCGCGCGGCGGTCTCGAGCGCCGCGGCGTTCGCTTCGTGGCTGCAAGGCGAGCAGATCGCGATCGTCCACACGCACGGATACAAGGCGATCGTGTGCGCCGCGCTCGCACGCCGGCGCGATGCATTCGACGTCGTCCACACGGTGCACGGCCTGCCCGAGGCGGCCGAGGGCTGGGGAATGCGCGCGCAGCGCACGCGGCTGTATGCCCGACTCGACGCCTGGGCGGCGCGCGCGGTGCGCGCCCGCGTCTGCTACGTCACCGACGACCTGCGCCACCGCCTGCGCGCCGCGCACGCGTCGCTGACGACCCACGTGATCCCGAACGGCATCGCCGCGCTCGATCGCCACGCGTTCGCGCGGCCCGGCGCGTTCGACGCGCCCGGGCGGCACTTCGTCGTCGTCGGGCGGCTCGAGCCGGTCAAGGGACAATCGATCGCGATCGCCGCGCTCGCCCATCCGCGGCTCGCACGCACCGACGTGCAACTGCACGTGCTCGGCGAGGGGCCCTGCGCGGGCTCGCTCGAGCGCCTGGCCGAAGCGTGCGGCGTGGCGGCACGGGTTCGTTTCCACGGCTTTCGCCGCGACGTGCACGCCTTCATCGCACACAGCGACGCGTTGCTGATGCCGTCGCTGCACGAAGGCCTGCCGTACGCGTTGCTCGAGGCGATGGCCCTGCGCACGCCGGTCATCGCCTCTTCGGTCGGCGGGCTCGGCGAAACGCTGCGCCACGAGCGAACGGCGCTGATGGTGGAAGCGGGCGATGTCGACTCGCTCGCCGGCGCGATCGAGCGAGTGTGCGCGCAGCCCGAGCTCGGTGCGGCACTCGCCGCACGGGCTGCCGCGCAGTGCCGCCGTGGGCATTCGATCGAGCGGATGACGACGCGCTATCTCGACGTCTATCGGCACTGCGCCGATGCGCGCGGCGCGCCGCCGGAGATCGCTGCGCAGGCGCGTTCCTGAGTGCGGCCGCGCGTATCATCGCAGCGTGCCACATCGCCGCAGGAGCCTTGGCAGCCATGACGATCCAGCCGTTCCATCTCGCGTTTCCCGTTCACGACCTGGCCGCCGCGCGCTCGTTCTACGGCGAGCTGCTCGGCTGTCCCGAGGGGCGCAGCTGCGACGAGTGGATCGATTTCGACCTGTACGGGCACCAGATCGTCGCGCACCTCGCGCCCGGGCATCCGCGCGCGGCCTCGACCAACGAAGTCGACGGCGACGCGGTCCCGGTGCCGCATTTCGGCGTCGTGCTGTCGCTCGACGACTGGCACCGGCTCGCCGATCGCCTGCGCGCGGCCGGGGTGCGCTTCGTGATCGAACCGCACGTGCGTTTCCAGGGCCTGCCGGGCGAGCAGGCGACGATGTTCTTCCTCGATCCGTCGGGCAACGCGCTCGAATTCAAGGCGTTTCGCGACCTGTCTTCGCTGTTCGCCCGCTAGCGGCGCCCGCTCAACTCTGCGAGCTCTCCTCGCGCACCCAGGGAACGGCGAAGATCCGCTCGAGCGGAGCGGCCTTGCCGATCAGCTCGCCCTGGATGTGGTCCACGCCGATCTCGGTGAGCCGGTCGAGGATTTCCTGGTTGTGCACGTGCTCGGCGATCGTGCGGATGTTCAGCCGGCGCGCGACGCGCACCGTCGACAGCACGATCTCCTCGTCGATCGCGCTCGTGACCAGATTGCGGATGAACGAGCCGTCGATCTTCAGGTAGTCGAGCGGGAAGCGCTTCAGGTATTCGAAGGTCGCCAGCCCGGTGCCGAAATCGTCCAGCGCGATGCCGAAGCCCTCGGCCTTCAGGTCGTCGACCAGCCGTGACGCGGCGGCCGGGTTGCGAATCGCCTCGCTCTCGGTGATCTCGAAGACGATCTTCTCGGCCGGGATGCCGAATTCGGCGCGCTGCTCGCGGATGAAGCCGGCGATCGTTCCGTCGCTCATCGTCAGCCCGGACAGGTTGATCGAGCATTTCCACGTGCGGGCGAGCCACTCGGGGCGCTCGGCGAGCCAGGAGAAGATGCGCCGGATCACGCCGCGGTCCATCGCCGGCGTCATCTGCGCCTGCACCGCGAGCGAGAGGAATTCCGGCGGGCGGATCAGCCCGCCGTCGCGGTCGAGCAGGCGGATCAGCACCTCGAAGGACACCATTCCGGCGGGCGCATCGGGGTCGACGATCGGCTGCGCATGCAGCTCGAAACGCTTTTCGCGGATCGCTTCCCGGATGTGCTCGATCTTGCCCTGGTGCGCGCGCCGCGCATCGATCATCGTCTGCGACAGCGGTTCGACGAACAGTTGCGGGTCGCGGACGCTGGCGGCGATGGCCATCGCGTCCGACAGCGACATCAGGCAGTCCTCGCTGTTGATCAGTGCGTGGCGATCGACCAGCAGACCGCCGACGCTCATCTGCAGTCGCACGCTGCCGTGCTCGGTCTTGAAGAGCTGGCCGTTGAGTTGCGAATACAGCTCGCGCGCCACCGACCGGACCTGTGCGATCGACTCGGCTTCGATCAACAGCGCGAAACGGCCGGCCGACAGCCGCGCCGCGGCCTGCGCGCCCGGCTGGCGCATCAGCAGCGATGCGGCGGACTGCTCGAGCTGGAGCGCGGGAATCGTTCCGCACAGGTCGTTGAGCGTGTCGAAGTTCGACAGGTGCATCCCGATCAGCCCGTAATCGGGGCGTGTCGGCATCGCCAGCCGTTCGCCGACCTCGGCGATCAGCCCGCGGTCGTTGAGCAGGCCCGTCGACATGTCCTGCCGCGCCTGCGCGCCCACGCGTGCGACCGCGATGCGCCGGTCGCTGGCGATCGCCTGCAGCATCAGCGCCACGACGATCGCGGTGAAGACCAGCACCGAGGCCTCGAGCGCGCGGTCGAGCGGACCCTGCGAGAGCGCGACCTGGTGCGAGCGCACGACGAGCAGCGGGATCGTGGTCACGACGAGCGACAGCGCGGTGGCACGCTCGCTCATCCGGATGGCGATGCCGACGACGATCGGGAAATACAGGAACAGCAGCGCATACGCGTACGTGCCGTGCCCGAGCAACGAGACGGCCAGGCTCGCGGTGACCACCAGCGACGTCAGGATGAACGCCGGGGCGTCGAGCAGCGGCATGGCGCCGCGTTCGCCCCCGTCGTCGGTCTGCGCGAGCGCTTCGCCGGACCACGCGAGCAGCGCCGGCGCGAGCAGCAGCATGCCCAGCGCGTCGATCAGCCACCAGACCATGAAACGGTGCGCCGGGTGCGCATCGGCGATCCAGCCGTCGATGCGCAGCCCGGTGCTGGCGAACAGCGCGTCGATCGGCGCGGCGATCAGCACGACGACCGCGACGAAGCGCACGGCGGCCTCGAGCCGGTAATCGGGTGGTTTCCAGTCGTTGAGCCGGCGCAGTGCGAGCACCGCGAGGCTCGGGCCGAGGGCGCTCGCGCCGAACGCGGTCAGCGCGACATCGAGCATCGCGAACTCGACCCAGGCCCAGAGCGCTGCGCCGGCGGCGGCCGGAATCGACCAGGCCAGTCCGTGCCGCCACGCGAAGGCGAAGGCGACGCCGGCACCCGGCCAGATCAGCAGCAGGTCGACCGTGTTGTACGAGACCAGCTGCGCGACCAGGCACGCGATGAACGCGATGCCGGTGGCGAGCAGTGCACGCGGGAAGGGCGCGAGCGCACCCTCCCCGGGCAGCGGGAGTGCGGACGATTCGGACAAGGACAGTGGATCGCTTCGCTTGACGGCGAAGTGTAATCCAGTTGCCCGGCCGGGCGTCGCCCCCCGGCCGACCGTCGGCCGGGCGGACGCGACGCCGGGCGGGCCCGGCGAGGCGCCGGCGGATCCTCGGGTCAGGCGGCGAGCAGCTCGCGCAGCACGAAGGGCAGGATGCCGCCGTGGCGGAAGTAGTCGACCTCGATCGGCGTGTCGATCCGCGACAGCAGGCGCACCCGCTGCAACGGCGCGCCCGTGCGGTGGATCGTCAGCACGATCTCCTGCTGCGGCTCGAGCGTCTCGGGCACGTCGATGTCGAAGCGTTCGTCGCCGCGCAGGCCGAGCGATTCCCAGCTCTCGCCGGCGGGGAACTGCAGCGGCAGCACGCCCATCCCGACCAGGTTCGAGCGATGGATGCGCTCGAAGCTGCGGGCGACGACCGCTTTCACGCCGAGCAGCTGCGTGCCTTTGGCCGCCCAGTCGCGCGACGAGCCGGTGCCGTATTCCTCGCCGCCGAAGACGATCGTCGGCGTGCCTTCGGCGATGTAGCGCATGGCCGCGTCGTAGATCGAGATCTTCTCGCCCGACGGCTGGTGCAGCGTCAGCCCGCCTTCCTCGCGGGTGCCGTCGGCGCGCGGCGGAATCATCAGGTTCTTGATCCGGACGTTGGCGAAGGTGCCGCGCATCATCACTTCGTGATTCCCGCGCCGCGACCCGTACGAGTTGAAGTCGGCCCGCGTGACGCTGTGGGCGAGCAGGTACTGTCCGGCCGGCGACGACTCCTTGATCGAGCCGGCCGGCGAGATGTGGTCGGTGGTGATCGAGTCGCCGAACAGGCCGAGCGCCCGTGCGCCGCGGATCGACGCGTTCGCCTGGCCGGGGGCCATCGTGAAGTCTTCGAAGAACGGCGGCTCGGCGATGTACGTCGAGCGCGGCCAGTCGTAGACCTGGCCGCGGGCCGCGGGAACGGCGTTCCACAGCGTGTGGTCGCGCGTCAGATCGCTGTACAGGCGGCGGAACGTCTTCGCGTCCATCGCGTACTGCATCAGGGCGGCGATCTCGTCGGACGTCGGCCAGACGTCGCCGAGGTAGACGTCGCGTCCGTCGCGGTCCCGGCCGAGCGGCTCGGTCATCAGGTCGACGCTGACGTTGCCGGCGATCGCGTAGGCGACGACCAGCGGCGGCGACGCGAGGAAGTTCGCGCGCAGGTTCGGGTGGATGCGCGCCTCGAAGTTCCGGTTGCCCGAGAGCACGGCGGCGCACACGAGATCGTTGGCGGCGATCGCCTCGTTGTAGCTCGGCGCCAGGTCGCCGGCGTTCCCGATGCACGTCGTGCATCCGTACGCGGCCAGCCCGAAACCGAGCTCGGTCAGCGGCGACAGCAGGCCGGCGCGCTGCAGGTAGTCGGTGACGACGCGCGATCCGGGGGCGAGCGAGGTCTTCACTTTCGGGTCGACCTTCAGGCCGCGCGCGACGGCCTTCTTCGCAAGCAGCCCGGCGGCGAGCAGCACGCCCGGGTTCGACGTGTTGGTGCACGACGTGATCGCCGCGATCAGTACGTCGCCGTTCTTCAGTTCGGTGCCGTCGGCGCTGCGGTAGCCGCGCGAAAGGTCGGCCGGATCCTTGGCGAAGCCGTTCTCGCCGACCGGCTTCGAGAAGAGGTCGGCGAAAGTGCTCTTGACCTGGCCGATCTCGATGCGGTCCTGCGGGCGTTTCGGGCCGGCCAGCGACGGAGCGACCGTCGACAGGTCGAGCTGGACGACCTTCGAGTAGCGCACGTCGCCGAGCTCGGGGACGCCGAACAGCCCCTGCGCGCGGAAATAGCTCTCGAACGCGTCGATCTCCTCGGCGGTGCGGCCGGTGCCCTCGAAATACTCGAGCGTCTTCTCGTCGACCGGGAAGAAGCCCATCGTCGCCCCGTATTCGGGCGCCATGTTGCCGATCGTCGCGCGATCGGGCACGGCGAGCGAGCGCGTTCCTTCGCCGAAGAATTCGACGAACTTGCCGACGACCTTTTCGCGGCGAAGCATCTCGGTGATCGTGAGCACGAGGTCGGTGGCGGTGCAGCCTTCGCGCAGCCGGCCCTTCAGGTGCACGCCGACGACGTCGGGCGTCAGCAGATAGATCGGCTGCCCGAGCATCGCCGCCTCGGCTTCGATGCCGCCGACCCCCCAGCCGACGACGCCGATGCCGTTGATCATCGTCGTGTGGCTGTCGGTGCCGACGAGCGTATCCGGGTAGTGGACCCCGTTGCGCTCGTGCACGCCGCGCGCGAGGTACTCGAGGTTGACCTGGTGGACGATGCCGATCCCGGGCGGGACGACCTTGAACGTGTCGAAGGCCTGCATCCCCCATTTCATGAACTGGTAGCGCTCGGCGTTGCGTTCGAACTCGACCTTCATGTTCAGCTCGAGCGCGTCGGGCCGCCGATAGTGGTCGATCATCACCGAGTGATCGACGACGAGGTCGACCGGGACGAGCGGCTCGATGCGCTTCGGGTCACGGTTCATTCGCGCCGCGACGCTACGCATCGCGGCGAGGTCGACGAGCAGCGGTACGCCGGTGAAGTCCTGCAGCACGACGCGCGCGACGACGAAGGGAATCTCGTCGACGCGGCGATCGTTCGGCTTCCAGTTGGCGAGCTGCGCGACGTGCGCCTCGGTGACCTTCTTGCCGTCGACGTTGCGCAGCACCGCCTCGAGCACGATGCGCAGCGACATCGGCAGCTTCGAGACGTTCGGGAAGGTGCGCGCGAGCGCGGGCAACGAATACATCCGGGACGACTTGCCGGACTTCAGCCGGAAATCCTTCAGCGTGTCGAATGCGTTGTGGGGCATGGCAGTAGGGGCCTCGTGGAAAACGGATGCGTGGGGGAAGGGGGGAATTCGGCCGGACGATGCGGGTCGTTGCGGGTCAATGCGCGCTGCGCGCCCTGGCGCGCCGCGTCGCGCCGGGCTTCGGTTCGGCCTGTCTGGCGGGCGACTCGGCGCGGAAGCTTCCGTCGACCATGTTCAGCGTCCCCATTCCGGGCACGACCATGTCGCCGGGTCTCTGGCCCTCGTGGCAGGCACCGAGCCAGCGTGCCTCGAGCGCGTCCTTGTCCTCGCGCCGCACGCCGGCCAGGGGCGGGTCGTAGTGCACGACCGTGTCGATCCGGTAGGCGTGCACGAAGTCGCCCGTCGCGACCGAACGGCTGGTGACGACGGTGCGGCTTTCGCGGCACACCGACTCGGCCAGCCAGGCGTCCCCGGCGCGCTGGAACGCGCCGAACTCGCACGAGCCGCGCCGACCGACGCTGCGGTCGAGGTGGCTCGCAGCCGTATCGGTCCGCGCACCGACGCAGAACCGGGTCGGTGCCAGGCCCGAGGCCTGCGCGCCGACCGAGCGGATCTCCCACAGGCCGGCGCGTCGCTTCGGATGGTCGCGCAGCACGTTCTCGTCGCCGGGCCCGGCGAGGGCGCTCTCGGCGGCCGTGCCCGACGCGGCGGCGACCAGCAACGCGACGCAGGCGGCACGCGCCGACAGGCCGCGCTCGTGCGCGGAAACGGCGCGAGGAGGGCGGTCGATCGACACGTCGCGCCGATCAGATCACGTAGAGGTCGACGTACTCCGGCACCGTCATCGCCTCGAGTCGGGCGCGCTCGAGCGAGGCGTCGAGGATGCGCTGCTGCTGCCGGGCCGGGAAGCGCCGCGCCAGGTTGGTGCGGAATTTCTCGACCAGCAGCGGAATTCCCTCGGCGCGCCGGCGGCGGTGTCCGACCGGGTATTCGACGACGACCTCGGGCAGCGTGCGTCCGTCGGCGAACTCGACCGTGATCGCGTTGGCGATCGAGCGCTTCTCCGGATCGAGGTAGTCGCGGCTGAACTGCTCGTCCTCGACGCAGGCCATCTTCGCGCGCAGCGCGTCGATGCGCGGATCGGCGGCGACCGAGTCCTCGTAGTCGGCGGCGGTCAGCCGCCCGAAGATCAGCGGAACGGCGACCATGTACTGGATGCAGTGGTCACGGTCGGCCGGGTTGTCGAGCGGACCCTTCTTGTCGATGATCCGGATCGCCGACTCGTGCGTGCGGATCGTGATCTTCGCGATGTCGTCGACCGAGCGTCCGGCTTCCTTCAGCTGGCGGTGCAGCTTCATCGCGCATTCGACGGCGGTCTGCGCGTGGAACTCGGCGGGAAACGAGATCTTGAACAGGACGTTCTCCATCACGTAGCTGCCGTACGGCCGCTGGAACGTGAACGCCTTGCCCTTGAACAGCACGTCGTAGAAGCCCCAGGTCTTCGCGGTGAGCACCGACGGATAGCCCATCTCTCCGGTGCGCGCGATCAGCGCCAGCCGAACCGCGCGGCTGGTCGCGTCGCCCGCCGCCCAGCTCTTGCGCGAGCCCGTGTTCGGCGCATGCCGGTAGGTGCGAAGCGACTGGCCGTCGACCCAGGCGAGCGAGACGGCGGCGATCAGCTCGTCGCGCGACAGCCCCATCAGCGCGCCGCACACCGCGGTGGAGGCGACCTTGACCAGCACGACATGATCGAGCCCGACCCGGTTGAACGAGTTCTCGAGCGCGAGAACGCCCTGGATCTCGTGCGCCTTGACCATCGCCTCCAGCACCGTGCGCATCGTCATCGGCGCCTTGCCCTGCGCGATCGCCGTGCGGCTGAGCCAGTCGGCCGTCGCGAGGATGCCGCCGAGGTTGTCCGACGGATGCCCCCATTCGGCGGCGAGCCAGGTGTCGTTGAAATCGAGCCAGCGGATCATCGCCCCGATGTTGAACGCCGCCTGGACCGGATCGAGCTGGAACTGCGTGCCGGGAACCTTCGCACCGTTCGGCACGACGGTTCCGTGCACGACCGGGCCGAGCAGCTTCGTGCACGCCGGGTAGTCGAGCGCCTCGAGCCCGCAGCCGAGCGTGTCGATCAGGCAGGCGCTCGCGGTATCGAGCGCCTCGCGGCTGTCGATCGGATGCTTCAATACGTAGTCGACGATGTCGACGAGGACCTGGTCCGGCTGCGGCCGGCCCGTCGTGGAAATATGTCCGCCCATGTCGCGCGTTCTCTCGTGCAGAGGAGGTGGATCGGTTGCCGCGGGCGCGCGCTCAGCCGCGCTGCGCCAGTGGCACGAATTCGAGGTCTTCGGGGCCCGTGTAGTTGGCGCTCGGCCGGATGATCTTGCCGTCGAGCCGCTGCTCGATCACGTGCGCCGACCAGCCCGAGGTGCGCGAGATCACGAACAGCGGCGTGAACATCGCGGTCGGCACGCCCATCAGGTGATAGCTGACGGCGCTGAACCAGTCGAGGTTGGGGAACATCTTCTTGACGTCCCACATGACGGTTTCGAGACGATCGGCGATGTCGAAGAGCTTGGTGTCGCCGGCCTGGCGCGCGAGCGTGCGCGCGACTTCCTTGATCACCTGGTTGCGCGGATCGGAGACGGTGTACACCGGATGGCCGAATCCGATGACCACTTCGCGGTTCGCGACGCGTTGCCGGATGTCGGCTTCGGCCTCGTCGGGCGAGGCGTAGCGGCTCTGGATCTCGAACGCGACCTCGTTGGCGCCGCCGTGCTTGGGTCCGCGCAGCGCGCCGATGGCGCCGGCGATCGACGAATAGAGGTCCGAACCGGTGCCGGCGATCACGCGCGCGGTGAACGTCGACGCGTTGAATTCGTGCTCGGCGTACAGGATCAGCGACGTGTGCATCGCCCGCACCCACGCGGCCGACGGTTCGCGACCGTGGAGCAGGTGCAGGAAATGGCCCCCGATCGAATCGTCGTCGGTCTCGACTTCGATGCGCCGCCCGTTGACCGCGAAGTGGTACCAGTACAGCAGCATCGAACCGAGCGACGCCATCAGGCGATCGGCGATGTCGCGCGCGCCGGCCGTGTTGTGGTCGTCCTTCTCCGGCAGCGCGCAGCCGAGCGCCGAGACGCCGGTGCGCATCACGTCCATCGCGTGCGCCGAGGGCGGAAGCGCCTCGAGCGCCGATTTCACCGCCGCCGGCAGGCCGCGCAGCGAACGCAGCTTCGTCTTGTAGGCGAGCAGCTCGGCGTGGTTCGGCAGCGCCCCGTGCACGAGCAGGTACGCGACTTCCTCGAACTCGGCCGCCTGCGCGACGTCGAGGATGTCGTAGCCGCGGTAATGCAGGTCGTTGCCGGTGCGGCCGACGGAACACAGCGCGGTGTTTCCGGCGACGACGCCCGACAACGCGACGGATTTCTTCGGCTTGGGCGCGATGGCGGTTTCGACGGTCATCGAGAGGGTTTCCGTGGTTCGGGTTCGAGGTGGGCCGGCAGGATCATTTCGAGCGCGAGAACAGCTCGTCGAGCTTGCGCTCGTACTCCCAGTAGCCGATCGAGTCGTACAGCTCCTGGCGTGTCTGCATGTCGCCGACGACCGCGGCCTGCGTGCCGTCGCGGCGCAGCGCGCTATAGACGTTCTGCGCGGCCTTGTTCATCGCGCGGAACGCCGAAAGCGGGTAGAGCGCCATCGCCACGCCGTGGGCGCGCAGCTCGTCGACGGTGAACAGCGGCGTCTGGCCGAATTCGGTGATGTTCGCCAGCACCGGAACCTTGACCGCGTCGACGAAGCGCCGGTACATCGACAGCTCGGTCATGGCCTCGGGGAAGATGCCGTCGGCACCGGCCTCGACGCACGCCACCGCACGCTCGATCGCTCGCTCGAGCCCTTCGACGGCGAGCGCATCGGTGCGCGCCATGAGGAAGAAGCTCGCGTCGGTGCGCGCATCGGCGGCGGCGCGGATCCGGTCGGCCATCTCCTGCTGCGAGACGATCTCCTTGCCCGGGCGGTGCCCGCAGCGCTTCGCGCCGACCTGGTCCTCGATGTGCATCGCCGCCGCGCCGGCCTTGATCAGCGAGCGCGTGGTGCGCGCGACGTTGAACGCCGAGGCGCCGAAGCCGGTGTCGACGTCGACCAGCAGCGGCAGCTCGCACACGTCGGTGATGCGGCGCACGTCGATCAGCACGTCCTCGAGCCCGGTGATGCCCAGGTCGGGCACGCCGAGCGAGCCCGCCGCGACGCCGCCGCCCGACAGGTAGACGGCACGGAACCCGGCGTGGCGGGCGAGCAGCGCGTGGTTCGCGTTGATCGCCCCGACGATCTGCAGCGGCTGCTCGGCGGCGAGGGCCTGGCGAAAGCGTTCGCCGGGTGCGGCGTTCATCGCCTTCAACCCAGCAGGTGCGCGACGCCGTCGCGCTCTTCGAACAGCTCCTTCAGCGTGAGGTCCATGCGCGTGCGACTGAATTCGTCGATCTCCAGGTTGCGCACGAGCTGGTATTCGCCGTTCGCGCAGGTGACCGGGAAGCCGTAGACGACGTCCTCGGGAATCCCGTAGGAGCCGTCGGACGCGATGCCCATCGTGACCCAGCGCCCGCCGGTGCCCAGCGCCCAATCGCGGATGTGGTCGATCGCGGCGTTCGCCGCCGAGGCGGCCGACGACAGTCCGCGTGCCTCGATGATCGCCGCGCCGCGTTTGCCCACGGTGGGGATGAAGACGTCGCGGTTCCACGTCTCGTCGCCGACCAGCGCGCGCACCGACTCGCCGTCGACGGTGGCGAAACGGTAATCGGGGTACATCGTCGGGCTGTGGTTGCCCCACACGGCGAGCTTCTCGATGCGGTCGACCGGCTTTGCGATGCGCGTGGCGAGTTGCGACAGCGCGCGATTGTGGTCGAGCCGCAGCATGGCCGTGAAATTCTTCTTCGGCAGGTTCGGCGCCGACTTCATCGCGATGTACGCGTTCGTGTTCGCCGGGTTCCCGACGACGAGGATGCGGCAATCGCGGCTGGCCACCTCGTCGAGCGCGCGGCCCTGCACGGTGAAGATCGCGCCGTTGGCCTCGAGCAGGTCCTTGCGCTCCATTCCCTTCGTGCGCGGACGCGCGCCGACGAGCAGCGCGTAGTCGGCGTCGCGAAACGCCACTTTCGGGTCGTCGGTGACGACGACGCCGGCCAGCAGCGGGAACGCGCAGTCCTCGAGCTCCATCACGACGCCTCGCACGGCGGTGAGCGCGGGCGTGATGTCGAGCAGCTGGAGCACGACCGGCTGGTCCTTGCCGAGCAGGTCTCCGTTGGCGATGCGAAACAGCAGGCTGTAACCGATCTGGCCGGCGGCGCCGGTGACGGCGACGCGCTTGGCGGGTCTGGACATGGGAATGAACCTCGGTTCGGGATGGTCTGCAGCGGCGACGAGTCTAGTCCGCCACCGCCGTGGCGTCAACCAGCTCGATATCTTATATAAGAGGTAAGACAGTGGACGAAAGAGGCATTTTCGTGCTTCAATCGGCCATGAACGAAAGCCCGCGCAGCGTCGGCGGCCCGGCAGAGGCGGGCGTCGACGAGGCTCCCACCTTCGCGCCCCTGTACCGGCAGATCCGCGCGCTGCTGCTGCGCGGGCTGCAGTCGGGCGAATGGAAGCCCGGCGAGGCGATCCCGAGCGAAACCGAGCTCGCGGCGCGCTATCGCGTCAGTCAGGGAACGGTGCGCAAGGCGATCGACGAACTCGCCGCCGAGCACCTGCTCGTGCGCCGGCAGGGGCGCGGCACGTTCGTCGCGTCGCATCGCGAGGTGCGAACGCAGTTCCGCTTCCTGCGGCTGCGCCCCGACGAGGCGGGGTTCGGACTCGACGAGGCCGAGGCGGGCGCCGATTCCGGCGAGGCGCGCGGCGAATCGGGGCCCGGGCTGGTGATGACGAGCCGCGTGCTCGAATGCCGCCGCCTGCGCGCGCCCGGCGAGGTCGCGCGCGCACTGCGCCTGCGCGCCGGCGAAGCGGTCGCGCTGATCCGCCGGCTGCTCGAGACCGAGACGAATCCGGTCGTGCTCGACGAAATCTGGCTGCCCGGATCGCGCTTCCGCGGGCTGAGCGTCGAGCGGCTCGACGCCTGGCACGGGCCGTTGTACGCGCTGTTCGAAACCGAGTTCGGCATCCGGATGATCGGCGCCGCCGAGCGCCTGAAAGCCGTCGTCGCCGATCGCTCGCATGCGCGTGCGCTGCAGGTCGCCGAAGGCTCGCCGCTGCTGCTCGTCGAGCGCGTTTCGTGGACCTACGAGCAGCAGCCGGTCGAGTTGCGCCGAGGCTACTGCGTGACCGAACGGCATCACTATTTCAACCGGCTGAGCTGAGGGCCGGACCGAGGGCCCGAAGGAGGGCCCAGGGGAGGGCCGAAGCGAGGCCGATCGGGGCGTCGCGCGGCGCCCCCGTTTGGTGCATTGCGCCAACTTCGGTCAAAATGCGAAGGTTTGGCGATCGACGAGGAAGACAATGGCGAGCGTTGCGGACAAGACGACAGGCAATCCCGGTGCCCGGCCGAGGCCGGAATTCCGCAACATCCACATCTCGCAGATCGTCCGCTATCGGCTGCCGCTCGCGGGGCTGGTTTCGATCCTGCACCGGATCAGCGGCGCGGCGATGTTCCTCATCGGCCTGCCGCTCATCCTGTACCTGTTCCAGCAGAGCGTGCTGTCGGAGATCAGCTTCGAGCGGTACCGCGCGTTCGTCGCCCATCCGCTTGCGCGCCTGGTGCTCGTCGGGCTCGTCTGGGCGTACCTGCATCACCTGCTCGCCGGCGTGCGCCACCTGCTGATGGATCTCGACATCGGCCTGGACAAGGCGTCCGGGCGCAATTCGGCCGCCGTCGTCCTCGCCGTCAGCCTGGTGCTCACCGTGATCTTCGCCGCGAAGATCTTCGGCCTGTTCTGAGCAGCCCCGTTCTTTTCGAGCGTTCCCGGAAAATCCGTCCATGACCACTTCCCGCATCATCGTCGGCGCGCATTACGGACAGCGCGACTGGCTCGCGCAGCGTTTCACCGCGTGCGTGCTCGTCGTCTATACCTTCGTGCTGCTCGGCTGGCTGTTCGCGCTGCCCGAACTGAACTACGGCACCTGGGCCGGCATCTTCGCCGCCGGCTGGATGAAGGTGTTCACGTTCGTCGCGGTGCTCGCGCTGATCTGGCACGCGTGGGTCGGCGTGCGCGACATCTACATGGACTACGTGAAACCCACGGCGCTGCGCCTTGCGCTCCAGGTCCTCACCATCGTGCTGCTGCTCGGCTACGCGGGCTGGGCACTGCTTACTCTCTGGAGCGTCTGAGATGGCCGACGTGCTGAATCATCTGTCGAACAGCCTGCCGCGCCGCAAGTTCGACGCCGTGATCATCGGTGCGGGCGGCGCCGGGATGCGCTGCGCGGTCCAGCTCTCGGAGGCCGGCTACGACGTGGCGGTGCTCTCGAAGGTGTTTCCGACGCGTTCGCACACGGTCGCCGCGCAGGGCGGCATCGGCGCGTCGCTCGGCAACATGAGCGAGGACAACTGGTACTGGCACATGTTCGACACCGTCAAGGGGTCGGATTACCTCGGCGACCAGGACGCGATCGAGTTCATGTGCCGCGAGGCGCCGAAGGTCGTCTACGAGCTCGAGCATTTCGGCATGCCGTTCGACCGCAACCCCGACGGCACGATCTACCAGCGTCCGTTCGGCGGGCACACGGCGAATTTCGGCGAGAAGCCGGTGCAGCGCGCATGCGCGGCGGCCGACCGCACCGGCCACGCGATGCTGCACACGCTGTACCAGCGCAACGTGCGCGCGCACACGCAGTTCTTCGTCGAATGGATGGCGCTCGACATCATCCGCGACGCGGAGGGCGATTGCGTCGGCGTCGTCGCGCTCGAGATGGAAACGGGCGACGTGATGATCCTCGAGGCGAAGGTCACCGTGTTCGCCACCGGCGGCGCCGGGCGGATCTGGGCCGCGTCGACCAACGCGTTCATCAACACCGGCGACGGCCTGGGCATGGCCGCCCGCGCGGGGATTCCGCTCGAGGACATGGAGTTCTGGCAGTTCCACCCCACCGGCGTGGCCGGTGCGGGTGTGCTGATCACCGAGGGTGTGCGCGGCGAAGGCGGAATCCTGCTCAACAAGAACGGCGAGCGCTTCATGGAACGCTACGCGCCGACGCTCAAGGACCTCGCGCCGCGCGACTTCGTCTCGCGCTCGATGGACCAGGAGATCAAGGAAGGCCGCGGGTGCGGCCCCGACGGCGACTACGTGCTGCTCAAGCTCGACCACCTGGGCGCCGACACGATCATCAAGCGCCTGCCCTCGATTCGCGAGATCGCGATCAAGTTCGCGAACGTCGACCCGATCAAGGACCCGATTCCGGTGGTGCCCACGGCGCACTACCAGATGGGCGGCATCCCGGCGAACTACCACGGGCAGGTCGTCGTGCCGAAGGACGGCAACCCCGAGTCGGTCGTCGGCGGCCTGTACGCGATCGGCGAGTGCTCGTGCACGTCGGTGCACGGGGCGAACCGGCTCGGCACCAATTCGCTGCTCGACCTGCTCGTGTTCGGCCGCGCCGCGGGCAACCACATCATCGCCTCGAAGCTGCGCGAACGCAGCCACAAGCCGTTGCCGACCGACGCGGGCGACGCGGCGCTCGCCCGGCTCGCCCGGCTCGACGCGTCGACCTCGGGCGAGAACACGCAGGAGGTCTCGGCGGCGATCCGCCGTTCGATCCAGTCGCACTGCGGGGTGTTCCGCACTTCGGCGCTGCTCGCCGAGGGCGTGCAGCAGATCGGCGAGATCGCGCGCCGCGTCGAGTCGCTGTACATCGCCGACAAGTCGCGCGTGTTCAACACGGCGCGTGTCGAGGCGCTCGAGCTGCACAACCTGGTCGAGGTCGCCAAGGCGACGGTCTCGGCAGCGGTCGCGCGCAAGGAGAGCCGTGGCGCGCACGCGCAGCAGGACTACCCCGAGCGCGACGACGTGAACTGGCTGAAGCACTCGCTGTGGTACGCCGACGGCAACCGGCTCGAGTACAAGCCGGTGCGCATGCAGCCGCTGACGGTCGAGACCTTCCAGCCGAAAGCACGCACTTTCTGAATCCGACATCGTCGACGAGGGCAGGAGAATCATGAGCGCAGTGGTCGAATCCGCGGTGAACCCGACATCCGCCCCGCAGGCGAAACGCATCGTCCGGTTCTCGATCTATCGCTACGACCCCGACAAGGACGCGCGGCCGTACATGCAGTCGCTCGAGGTCCAGCTCGAGCCGGGCGACAAGATGCTGCTCGACGCGCTGATGCGCATCAAGCAGGCCGACGACGATTCGCTGGCGTTTCGCCGCTCGTGCCGCGAAGGGGTGTGCGGTTCCGACGCGATGAACATCAACGGCAAGAACGGGCTCGCCTGCATCACGAACCTGCGCGACCTCGAGCAGCCGATCGTGCTGCGGCCGCTGCCCGGTTTGCCGGTCGTGCGCGACCTGATCGTCGACATGACCCAGTTCTTCAAGCAGTACCACTCGATCCGCCCCTACCTGATCAACGACACGCCGCCGCCGGAGAAGGAGCGGCTGCAGTCGCCCGAGGAGCGCGAGGAGCTCAACGGGCTGTACGAGTGCATCCTGTGCGCGTGCTGCTCGACCGCGTGCCCGTCGTTCTGGTGGAACCCCGACAAGTTCGTCGGCCCCGCCGGGCTGCTGCAGGCGTATCGCTTCCTCGCCGACAGCCGCGACGAGGCGACGTCCGAGCGCCTCGACGACCTCGACGATCCGTATCGCCTGTTCCGCTGCCGTTCGATCATGAACTGCGTCGACGTCTGCCCGAAGGGCTTGAACCCCACGCGCGCGATCGGAAAGATCAAGGACCTGATGGTCCGCCGGTCGGTCTGACGCCGGCCGCGCGCCCGCAGCCGGCACCCTCGTCATGTCCGATTCGCCACGCCCGTCCGCGCCGTCGCTGTCCGCGTCGCTTCCGGGTGCGACGCCTGCGTTTGCGTCCGAAGCGACGCCAGCGTTTGCGTCCGAAGCGACGCCCGCGTTTCCATCACGAGCGACGCCCGCGTCGCGGGACGAGTTCGCCGCCGCCGTGCAGCGGCGACTGCGCTGGCGCGCGCGGCGCGGATTGCTCGAGAACGACCTGGTGCTCGAGCGTTTCTTCGACCGGCACGCCGGGCGGCTCGACGACGAGGTGGTGCGCGGCCTGGACGTGCTGCTCGATCTCGGCGACGGGGAACTGCTCGACCTGATCCTTCAGCGCACGCAACCCCACGGCGAGGCCGCCACGCCGGCGGCTCGCCGGGTGCTCGGAATGCTGCGCGAACTGTGAGGCTCGCCGAACCCCTGCGGCACCCTTGCGCAACCCCAACGATTCGAGGAAGAGTCTCATGAAAGAGCAGAACAAGGCCACGCTGTCGTTTTCCGACGGCTCGGCCCCGGTGGAGCTCCCGGTCTACTCGGGAACCGTCGGCCCGCAGGTGGTCGACATCCGCAAGCTGTACGCGCAGACGGGCCGCTTCACCTTCGATCCGGGGTTCATGTCGACGGCCGCCTGCGAATCGAAGATCACCTACATCGACGGCGACAAGGGCGAGCTGCTGTATCGCGGCTACCCGATCGAGCAGCTCGCACAGCACTGCGATTACCTGCAGACGTGCTACCTGCTGCTCAACGGCGAGCTTCCCGACGAAGACCAGCGTCGCGACTTCGAATACCGCGTCACGCACCACACGATGGTGCACGAGCAGATGGCGCGCTTCCTGCAGGGATTCCGGCGCGACGCGCACCCGATGGCCGTGCTGGTCGGGATGGTCGGCGCGCTGTCGGCGTTCTATCACGATTCGCTCGACATCAACGACCCCGAGCATCGCTTCGTATCGGCGATCCGCCTCATCGCCAAGATGCCGACGCTGGTCGCGATGGCCTACAAGTACTCGATGGGCCAGCCGTTCATGTATCCGATGAACGACCTGTCGTATTCGGCGAACTTCATGCGCATGATGTTCGGCACGCCGTGCGAGCCGTACCAGCCCAACGAGGTCCTGGTGCGCGCGCTCGACCGCATCCTGATCCTGCACGCCGATCACGAGCAGAACGCGTCGACCTCGACGGTGCGGCTGGCCGGCTCTTCGGGCGCGAATCCCTTCGCGTGCATCGCGGCGGGCATCGCGACGCTGTGGGGCCCGGCGCACGGCGGGGCCAACGAGGCCTGCCTCGTGATGCTGCGCGAGATCCAGCAGATGGGCGGCGTCGAGAAGATCGGCGAGTTCATCGCGCAGGTGAAGGACAAGAATTCGAACGTCAAGCTGATGGGCTTCGGGCATCGGGTCTACAAGAACTACGACCCGCGCGCCAAGCTGATGCGCGAGACGTGCCACGAGGTGCTGCGCGAACTCGGACTGAGGGACGACCCGATGTTCGCGCTGGCGATGAAGCTCGAGCAGATCGCGCTCGAGGACGATTATTTCGTGCAGCGCAAGCTGTATCCGAACGTCGATTTCTACTCGGGCATCGTGCAGAAGGCGCTCGGCATCCCCACCGAGATGTTCACCTGCATCTTCGCGCTCGCGCGCACGGTCGGCTGGATCGCGCAGTGGGGCGAGATGATCGCCGACCCCGACCAGAAGATCGGCCGTCCGCGCCAGCTGTACACCGGGCAGCGGCGGCGCGACGTTCCGGTCGGCCGCTGAACGCGGCAGCCGGCTTGCCGGCGCGGCGAGGGTCTTTTCGCAGCGAGGCGAGACGGTGGAGCCGCTTCTCGCTGGCGGCGGCAGCGCCTGCTCAGCGCAACGAGGCGTTGATCCGATCGAGCGCTGCACGGCCCGGGCACAACGCGTCTTCGTCGAGCCGGTTCAGCGGCATTTGTGTCGTGCCGAGGCGATCGTGCAGGTCGCCCGCGTCGTCGTCGACGAACAGCAGGCCGGTCAGGATCTCCCCGCGCGCCTGGTGCGCGAGCGCGCGGTTCATCGCGGCGATCCGGTCGTGCGGATCGAAATCGGCGCCGAGCTTGCGCAGGCGAAGCACCGATCCGTCGTGCTGCACGACTTCGGTGACGGTTCCGGGCGCGTAGTCGGCGGTGATCTCGCGCCGCTTCGGAATGAAGTCGATGCGGTTCGCCGCCTCGTTGTGCGCGCGCACGTAGTCGTAGCTGCGCGTGCTGCCCGCGTGGTTGTTGAATGCGACGCACGGGCTCACGACGTCGACCAGCGCGGCGCCCCGGTGCAGCATCGCCCCCTGGATGAGCGGCACGAGCTGCGCCTTGTCGCCCGAGAAGCCGCGTGCGACGTAGGTCGCGCCGAGTTGCAGCGCGAGCGCGACGAGGTCGATGCCCGCGTCGTCGTTGACCGCGCCACGCTTCGATTTCGACCCGCGGTCGGCGGTGGCCGAGAACTGCCCCTTCGTCAGGCCGTACACGCCGTTGTTCTCGACGATGTAGGTCATGTCGACGCCGCGGCGCATCGCGTGCGCGAATTGCCCGAGACCGATCGACGCCGAATCGCCGTCGCCCGAGACGCCGAGATACAGCAGGCTGCGGTTGGCGAGATTGGCGCCGGTGAGCACCGAAGGCATCCGGCCGTGCACCGAGTTGAAGCCGTGCGAGTGGCCGAGGAAGTAATCGGTGGTCTTCGACGAGCAGCCGATCCCCGAGAGCTTGGCGACGCGGTGCGGCTCGATCTCGAGCTCCCAGCACGCCTGCACGATCGCCGCGGAGATCGAGTCGTGCCCGCAGCCCGCGCACAGCGTCGAGATGCGGCCTTCGTAGTCCCGACGCGTGTAGCCGAGCCGGTTCGCCGGCAGCGTCGGGTGGTGCAGGGCGGGTTTGGCGAGATAGGTCATCGCGGTTGCGTGCGGTTCACGCGACCCGGCCGCGCAGGGTCGGGCGCTCGAGCGGGTGCACCTTCGCCGCGCCCGCGCGTTCGGCGATCGTCTCGCCGATGAAGCGCGCGGTGATCGGCGTGCCGTCGTAGTGCAGCACCGGGTCGAGGCGCGCCGGGTCGATACCGAGCTCGTTGACCAACATCGTGCGCAACTGTGCGTCGCGGTTCTGTTCGACGACGAACACCGTTTCGTGCGCGTCGATGAAGCGGGCGACCTCGTCGCCGAACGGAAACGCGCGCACCCGCAACGTGTCGATCGGGCAGCCGCTCGCCTCGAGCCATTCGAGCGCCTCGGCCATCGCCGGACTGGTGGAGCCGTAGTGGATCGCGCCGAATGTCGTCGGCTTCGATGCCCGGCGCTCGAGCGCGGCCGGAACGAGCGCGCGCGCGGTCTCGAACTTGCGCAGCAGCCGCTGCACGTTCTCGACGTAGTCGGTGCCGCGCTCGGAATAACGCGCATACGCGTCTTTCGTCGTGCCGCGCGTGAAGTACGCGCCTTTCTCCGGGTGCGTGCCGGGCCAGGTGCGGTAGGCAATCCCGTCGCCGTCGACGTCGAGGTAGCGGCCGAACTCGCGTCCGGCGTCCAGGTCCTCGGCGCGCATCACCTTGCCGCGGTCGTAGCGGCGCGTTTCGTCCCAGGCGAACGGCGCGCACAGGCGATGGTTCATCCCGATGTCCAGGTCGGTCATCAGGAACACGGGCGTCTGCAGCCGGTCGGCGAGATCGAGCGCCTGCGCCGCGAAGTCGAAGCACTCGTGCGGATCCTCGGGAAACAGCAGCACGTGCTTCGTGTCGCCGTGCGATGCGTAGGCGCAGGCGAGCAGGTCGGCCTGCTGCGTGCGCGTCGGCATGCCGGTCGAGGGGCCGCCGCGCTGCACGTCGACGATCGTGACCGGAATCTCGGCGAAGTACGCCAGGCCGATGAACTCGGTCATCAACGAGATGCCGGGCCCCGACGTGGCGGTGAACGCGCGCGCGCCGTTCCAGCCGGCGCCGACGCCGACGCCGACCGCGGCGAGCTCGTCCTCGGCCTGCACGATCGCGTAGCGCCGCTCGCCGGTCTTCGCGTCGACGCGCAGCTTCGCGCAGTATCTCTGGAACGCGTCGGCCACCGACGAGGACGGCGTGATCGGATACCACGCGCACACGGTCGCGCCGCCGTACACGAAGCCGAGCGCGACGGCGCTGTTGCCGTCGACGAAGATCCGGTCGCCGACCTGCGCCGCGCGCCGCGCTTTCAGCCCGAGCGCGTTCTCGAGATTCTCGCTCGCGTAATGGTGACCCTTGCGGAACGCGTCGAGGTTCGGCGTGAGCAGTTTTTCCTTGCCGCGGTACTGCTCGCCGATCAGCTCGGCGACGATCGCCGGGTCGAGGTCCATCAGCGCGGCGAGCGCGCCGACGTACATGATGTTCTTGAGCAACTGTCGTTCGCGCGGATCGCTGTACGCCGCATTGCACATCTCGGTGAGCGGGATGCCGATCGGATGCACGTCGGCGCGGAAGGTCGACTCGGGCAGCGGCTTCGTGCTGTCGTAGACGACGTAGCCGCCCGGCAGCACCGATTCGAGGTCGCGATCGCGGGTCTGCGGATTCATCGCGACGAGCAGGTCGATCCCGCCGCGCCGTCCCAGGTGCCCGCGCTCGGTGACGCGCACTTCGTACCAGGTGGGCAGCCCCTGGATGTTCGACGGGAAGATGTTGCGCGGGCTGACCGGCACGCCCATGCGCAGAAAGCTCTTGGCGAACAGTTCGTTGGCCGACGCCGACCCCGATCCGTTGACGTTGGCGAACTGGACGACGAAGTCGTTCACGGCCTCGATGCGCGCGGTCTTCATCAGGCCACCTTGCGCGCGACGTTGCGACAGCCCGGGCCGGCGTGCGTGACGTCGAGACGGAACTTGCGCATGTCCCATGCGCCGGTCGGGCAGCGTTCGGCGCACAGCCCGCAGTGCAGGCAGACGTCCTCGTCCTTGACCATCGCGCGGCCCGTCTTCAGGCCGGTGGCGACGTACAGCGGTTGCTCGAGATTCGTTGCCGGCGCGCGCAGCGACGCGCGCAGCCGTTGCTCGTCGCCGTCGTCGGGCAGCGCGGTGAACGTGATGCAGTCGGTCGGGCAGATGTCGACGCAGGCGTCGCACTCGATGCACTGCGGCGCGGTGAACACCGTCTGCACGTCGCAGTTCAGGCAGCGCTGCGCCTCGCGCCACGCGGTCTCGGCGTCGAAGCCCATCTCGACCTCGATCCGGATGTCGCGCAGCGAACGGTTCACGTCGCGCCACGGCACCGCGTTGCGTATCTCGCGGCTGACCTCGTTGTCGTAGCTCCATTCGTGGATGCCCATCTTCTGGGCGATCATCGTCACCGCGGGAGCCGGACGCTCGCCGACCGCTTCGCCGGCGAGCCAGCGATCGATCGACACCGCAGCCTCGTGCCCCTGCGCGACGGCCCAGATGATGTTCTTCGGGCCGAGCGCCGCGTCGCCGCCGAAGAAGACTTCGGGCCGCGTCGATTGCAGCGATACCGGATCGAGCACCGGCATCCCGTGCGCGTCGAACACGATGCCCGCGTCGCGTTCGATCCAGGGAAACGCGTTTTCCTGGCCGACGGCGATGAGCACCTCGTCGCATTCGAGCTCGCGCTCGGGCTCGCCGGTGGGCACGAGCCGACGGCGCCCGTTCGCGTCGTACTGCGCGGCGACCGGCTCGAAGCGCATCCCGGTCAGTCGTTCGCCGTCGTGCAGGAACGCTTTCGGCACCAGGCAATCGAGGATCGGGATCCCCTCGTGCATCGCGTCTTCCTTCTCCCACGGCGAGGCCTTCATCTCGGCGAAGCCCGAGCGCACGACGACGCGCACGTCCTGCCCGCCGAGCCGGCGCGCGGTGCGGCAGCAATCCATCGCGGTGTTTCCGCCGCCGAGCACGAGCACGCGCTGGCCGATGCGCTCGACGTGGCCGAAGGACACCGAGGCGAGCCACTCGATGCCGACGTGGATGTGCTTCGCGGCCTCGCGGCGCCCGGGCAGGTCGAGGTCGCGCCCGCGCGGAGCGCCGCAGCCGACGAAGACCGCGTCGTAGCCTTCGTCGAGCAGCGCCTGCATCGAGTCGACGCGGGTGGCGGGGCGGAAATCGACGCCGAGGTCGAGCACGTAGCCCGTTTCCTCGTCGATGACCGCCTCGGGCAGGCGGAAGCGCGGGATTTGCGTACGGATCATCCCGCCGGCGCGCGCGCCTTCGTCGAACACGGTCACCGTATAGCCGAGCGGAGCGAGATCGCGCGCGACGGTGAGCGAGGCCGGGCCGGCGCCGACGCACGCGATGCGCTTGCCGTTCGAGCGTTTCGGCGCGCGCGGCAGGCGCGAGCGGATGTCGTCCTTGAGGTCGGCCGCGACGCGTTTGAGCCGGCAGATCGCCACCGGCTCGGGCTTCTCGGTCTGCTGCGACTCGACGCGACCGCGCCGGCATGCCGGCTCGCAGGGCCGGTCGCAGGTGCGCCCGAGGATCCCGGGAAAGACGTTCGAGCGCCAGTTGACGAGGTAGGCTTCGGAGTACCGGCCGGCGGCGATCAGCCGGATGTACTCGGGTACGGGCGTGTGCGCAGGACACGCCCACTGGCAATCGACCACCCGGTGGAAGTAGTCGGGATTGCGGATATCGGTCGCCTGCAACGGTTTGTCTCCTTCTTGCAGTGCGGGTGCCGCCGTACGTTGCAGCGGTTCGAGTCCGTGCACTCTACTACCGTCGGCGCGGACCCGATAGGGTCCGACGACGACGCCGGGGGCTTGCGCAGGCTTGCCCGCCGTCGAGCAGCGGTGCTAGTGTCCCTCGCCCGACTCATCGAACGGAGAATGCATGATGACAACCCATCTGGTGCGCGGTATCGCCGCAGCCGTCGTCGCCGCGCTCGTCGCCGCCGGCACACCGGCTCCGGTCGACGCGCGTGTCGTCACCACCGAGGAGGCGCTCGCCGGTGCGACCGATGCCTCGCCGATGCGTTTCGACCGGGCGGCGATCGAAGCGTTGCTCGCCCGCGACGACGTGCGCGCACAGCTCGAGACGCTCGGCGTCGATGCCGCCGAAGCGCGCGCCCGCGTGCAGGCGCTCGACGACGAGCAGGCCCGCGAGCTCGCCGCGCAGCTCGAGCAACTGCCCGCCGGCGCCGGCGTGCTCGGCGTCGCGTTCCTCGTTTTCGTGATCCTGCTCGTCACCGACATCCTCGGACTGACCCGGGTGTTCCCGTTCACCCGACCGATCCGTTGATCGGGTCGCCGCGCTTCGGGGCGGGGGCCGCGATCCGGCGCGCGGCGCTCGCCGTCGCGCTCGGCGCGGCGTTTCTCGCCGGGTGCGCGGCGCCGTAGAGCACGGC
>JAKFES010000046.1:0-5480 GCA_036675585.1 Burkholderiaceae bacterium | reverse complement strand
CAAGCGCCGTGCGCGGACCCGGAAGCGCCGTGCGCGCCCCGCGAAGCGCTGTGCGCGCTCCCGGAAACGCCGCGCGCGTTCCCGGCGCCGTACGCGCCCCCGCCGGCGCCCTGCGCCGGCGGCGCCGGCCCGACGTATCGCTCGACCTCCTCGACCCCGACCTCGGCGAGCGCGGCGAGCCGGTGCATCAGCTGCAGCCGCAAGCCGGGCGCGGCGAGCGCGTGCAGCAACGGACGCGCTTCGGCGAGCAGCCGCGCACGCCCTTCCGGAACGGCGAGGTCGACGCGCTCGGACAACTCGCGCACGAGCAACTCGGACAATGGCAGCGCGCCGGCGAGCGCTTCGCGAAAACCGTCGGCGCCGAACGCGCGCACGAAGCTGTCCGGGTCGTGCTCGGCGGGCAGGAAGAGGAACTCGATGCGCTTGGTGTCGTCGGTTTGCGACAGCGCCGCTTCGAGCGCACGCCACGCCGCCTTGCGTCCCGCGGCGTCGCCGTCGAAGGCGAACACGATGCGCTCGACGAGCCGCAGCAGCTTGCGTACGTGATCGGCGGTCGTCGCCGTGCCGAGCGTGGCCACGGCGTTGTGCACGCCGTGCTGCGAAAGCATCACGACGTCGAGATAGCCTTCGACGACGATCGCGCAGTCCTCGCCGCGCAGCGCCTCGCGCGCCTCGAACAGCCCGTACAGCTCGCGCCCCTTCGAGAACACCGGCGTCTCGGGCGAGTTCAGGTATTTCGGCTCGCCGCTGCCGAGCACGCGGCCGCCGAAGCCGATGACCTGCCCGCGCGGATTGCGGATGGGGAACATGATGCGGTCGCGAAAGCGGTCGTAGCGCTTGTTCGCGTCGCCTTCGACGACCAGCCCCGCGGTCACCATTTCCGGCGCGTCGTAGTCGGCGACCGCCGCCTCGAGTGCGCGCCACTGCGCCGGCGCATATCCGATCGCGAAGCGCGCAGCCGTCTCGCCCTTCAGTCCGCGCCGCACCAGATAATCGATCGCCTGCGGCGCGTCCTTGAGCCGACTGCGGTAGTGGCGCGCCGCCTGCGCGAGCAGCTCGAGCAGCGCCGGCGACTTGCGTTCGGCGTTCGCGCCGCCTTCGTGCGGGACCTCGACGCCGACCGAGCGTGCCAGTTCCTCGATCGCATCGACGTAGCCGAGCCCGCCGTGTTCCATCAGGAACCCGATCGCCGAGCCGTGCGCGCCGCAGCCGAAGCAGTGATAGAACTGCTTCGAAGGGCTGACGCTGAACGAAGGCGTCTTCTCGCCGTGGAACGGGCACAGCCCGAGGAAGTTCGCGCCCGATTTCTTCAGCTTCACCGAACGGCCGACGACGTCGACGATGTCGATGCGCGCGAGCAGGTCCTGGATGAACGCCTGTGGAATCACCGCTGCGCGGCCCTCGTGTGGCGTGACTTCGATGATCGCGGGGGACGCGCGGCGCTCGCCCTCGGGGTCGGCCTCGGGCGCCGGCTCGGGGACCTCAGCCCCGCCCGGCCCCGGCCAGCCGCGCGCGGACCTGCGCCGACACGGCGGACAAGTCGGCACGACCGGCCAGGCGCTGCTTGAGCAGCCCCATCACCTTGCCCATGTCCTGCGGCGCCGCGGCAGCGGACGCGGCGATCGCCGCCTCGACCTCGGCCGCCACCTCCTCGTCGCTCGCCTGCTGCGGGAGATACCCGGCGAGGACGTCGAGCTCGAACTTCTCGCGCGCGGCCAGGTCGTGGCGCCCGGCCTGCTCGTATTGCGCGATCGAGTCGCGCCGCTGCTTGCCCAGGCGCTCGACGACCGAGACGGTCTGCGCGTCGTCGAGCTCGATGCGTTCGTCGATTTCCTTCTGGCGGATGGCGGCGACCAGCATCCGGATCGCCGACAGCCGATCGGCGTCGCGCGCGCGCATCGCCGCTTTCATGTCTTCGCCGATCCGTTCCTTCAGAGTCATTCGGTTCACCCGGGAAAAGCAAAAGCCCGCCTCAGGATACCCGGGCGGGCTTTTCGCGTCGGCGCAGAAGGGCGCCCGGGAACTTGCGGGGTCAGTACATCTTCTTCGGCAGCATCTGGCTGCGAAGACGCTTGTGATGCCGCTTGACCGCGGCCGCCTTCTTGCGCTTGCGCTCGGCGGTCGGCTTCTCGTAGAACTCGCGCGCCCGAAGCTCGGTGATGATCCCGGCTTTTTCGATCGTGCGCTTGAAGCGGCGCAACGCGACGTCGAACGGCTCGTTCTCCTTGACGCGAACGGTCGGCATTAACAATCACCCCTTTGCATGGAACCGAAGATTGTAGCACTTCGCTGCGAGCGTGCAAAACGGTCTGGAGCGGCCGTCCCGCGGACGCCGAACCGCGGGCCGCGGCCGCGCGCGAGCGGGCGACGAGCGGCGCCGACGGCCGACCGGGGGCTTGAACCCGCACGCCGCGGCGCCTCAGAATGAGGCAAGGCAGTCGCGGAGCGAATGTTCGATGCAAGCCAGGATCGACCACGACGTTTCCCCCGCAACCCGGCACTCGACCGATCGGCCGGCCCCGATCGCGATCGCCGGGTTCCGGCAGATCTACTCGACCACGCGCGTCGAGGCGAAGCTCGACGAACTGACGCCGGGATCGAACGATGCCTTGAAGGACACGTATGAGCGCATGCTGAAGGCAGGCGGCGACCGTTTCTGCGTCAAGCCCGGCGCGATGCCCGATTTCGATGCGCTCGAGCAGGAGCTGCCGAACTTCGGCGAAGTGCTCGACGACATGCGTCGCCAGCTCGCGCTGTGCCTGCAGACGGCCGATCCGGTCGAGTTCACGCCGGTGCTGCTGCTCGGCGAGCCGGGGATCGGCAAGACGCATTTCGCGCGTCGCGTGTCGCAGTTGCTCGGCACCGGATACGGGCTGGTTTCGATGAGTGCGCTGACCGCCGGGTGGATCCTGTCGGGCGCCTCGTCGCAATGGAAGAACGCTCGCGCGGGCAAGGTCTTCGAGACGCTCGTGCACGGCGACTACGCCAACCCGGTGATGGTCGTCGACGAGATCGACAAGGCGAGCGCGGACGGGCAATACGACCCGCTGGGTGCGCTCTACGGACTGCTCGAGCCCGACACCGCGGCCGAGTTCGTCGACGAGTTCGCCGAGATTCCGCTCGACTGCTCGGAGATCGTCTGGATCGCCACGGCGAACGAGACGAGCCGGATCCCGGAACCGATCCTCAACCGGATGAACGTCTACCGGATCGCCCCGCCCGACCGCGAAGGCGCGGCGCGCATCGCGCGCAACCTGTATCGGGAGATCCGCGATGCGCACGAATGGGGGGCGGCGTTTCCGGCGGAGCCGGCCGAAGCGGTCGTCGCGCGGCTGGCGCGCTGCGCGCCGCGCGAAATGCGCAGGCTGCTGATCGGCGGCTTCGGCAACGCCAAGCTCGCCGGCCGCGCGGAGATCGCCGAGGACGACCTGGTCGTCGAACGCACTGCGCGACGCGCGCGGATCGGGTTCTGATCGGCTGGCGAACCGGCACGCGCCGGGGAGCCCGCGTGCACCACCACCCATCGGCGCACGCAGAGGCATCGGCGCGCGAACGGCGAGAATCGCGATCCGTTCGCGCTTCGACCCGATGAGCTCCTTCGTTCCCGATATCCCCACCGTCTACACGATGACGGGCTTCTCGAGCGTCGTCGGCGCGGCGATCCTGCTGTGGCTGCGCCGCGATCACGCCGCGGCCGATCGCGCCATCCCGCTGTTCGCCGGCGGCGTTCTGGCGATGGGGCTCGGCTTCATGTTCTTCGCGCTGCGCGCCGAGCTGATCGCCTGGTCCGCCGTGACGCTCGGCTATGCCGCGCTGGGCCTCGCCGCACTGCTCGTCTGGCTCGGCACGACGCACCTGCTCGGCAAGCCGGCACGCGCCGCGCCCGCCCTCGGGATCGGCATCGCCTACCTCGCGGCGCTCGTCGTCCTGCACGAGGCGAACGCGCAGCGTGCGCTCGAACGCATCGTGCTGAGCAGCGTTTTTGCCGCGTCGTTCCTCGGGCTCGCCGCCCGGGCGGCGCACCGTTCCGCGTGGATCGGCTCGCTGCGCTCGGCGCGGCTGATGCGCGCGCTGCTGGTCGCATTCACCGCGGTCATCGTCGTACGAATGGTGCTGTTCGTCGTCGAGGGCATCGCGCTGCGCCCCGACGGCACGTCACCGCCGGGCGTCTTTCGGCTGCTGTTCGCGATGGCGTTCGGCTCGATGCCGTTCGCGCTGACCGTCCTGGTCCTGAGCATCTCGAATTCGCAACTGAGCACGCGGCTGCGCACGATGGCGTCGACCGATGACCTGACCGGGCTCGTCTCGCGGCGCTCGCTGCAGGAAGCCGGCCCGCGGCTGCTCGAGCGCTCCGACGAGTGCGTCGCGCTGATGATGATCGACCTCGACGGTTTCAAGACGATCAACGACCGGCACGGCCACGGCGTCGGCGACGAGGTGCTGCGGCACGTCGCTGCGCTGGTGCAGCGTTCGCTGCGGCCCGATTCGCTCATCGTGCGCTACGGGGGCGACGAGTTCTGCGCGCTGGTGCCGGTGCCCGGCGAGTCGGCGGCCTTCGGCGTCGCCGAGCGGCTGCGCGCGGCGATGGAATCGTCGCCGTACCGCTTCGGCGAGCACCGGATCGCGATCACGATGAGCATCGGCGTGAGCATCCATCGAAAAGGCGCGACGCTGCGCGACCTGCTCGACGAAGCCGATCGGCGGGCGTACCGGGCCAAGTCGGAGGGCCGCAACCGGGTCGTCGCCGACGACGCGCTCGTCGCCGCCTGAGGGGCCGCGCCCGCCGGTACGCCGAAAACGCGCACAGCGGTGCTCGTGCCCGACGAACGGCCGCTCGTCGGCTGCCGACGGCCGCGGCGGCGGTTGTCCCGTGTGGCGCCGAAGTGTCACACTGCCCGGGAAGCGGCGCAGCGCACGGCCCGCATTCACGAGGTTGCACCGCCCGCATGGCTCCCCTGTTGATCGTCGACATGCAGACGCTGTGGTTGATCAGCGGCGTCACCGTGCTCGCGACCGCCGCGACGCTGATGTTCCTGCGCTCGCTGCACCATCCGTCGGCCCACGTGCTGGGTCTGCACGCGCTCGCGATGTCGCTCGGCGGAAACGCGCTGCTCGTCGCCGGCCTGGCCGCCGACAACCACGAGCCGCTGTCGCGCGGCATCGCCGACGTCGGACTGGGCGCCGCGGCGATCGTGGGCTGCGAAGCGGTACGCCGGCTGTACGGCGCCGCCCCACGCCCGTCGCTGCTGTTCGCATTCCTGTTCGTGCTGGTCGCGGGAACGCTCAGCCTGGATGCGATCCGCGAAGACGGTGCGCTGCGCACCTTGTTCACCGCCGGCCTCGTCTCGATGGCGGTGCTGCTCACGGCCGTGCGCGTCGCGCGTGCGCGCGACCCGGCTGCCGATGCGCTGCGGCGCGTGCTCGTCGTCGCCGGTGCCGCGTACGCGGTCGTCCTGCTGGCGCACGCAAGCTTCGCCGTT